>DATBRS010000070.1:0-25025 GCA_036560185.1 Myxococcota bacterium | reverse complement strand
GGGTGCTCGGGCTGCTGGCGTTCGTGTGGCTCTCGACGCTCTTCTTCTGCCGCAGCGCGCTCGTGGTCGATCGGCCGGCGTCGCTGCGGGTCGGGGTCGCCTCCTACGCGACGCGCGTCGTCTACCAGCAGACGCTCTTCTTCCTGCTGCCGTTCTACGTACGCTCGACGACCCCCGCGTCGCCGAATCTCGCGTTCACGCTCGCGCTCGCGGCGCTGGCCGCGCTCGCCTGTCTCGATCTCGCGTTCGATCGCTGGCTGCGCCGCAGCGCGGCGTTCGCGGGGACGTTCTTCTTCGCGGTCGCGTACGCCGCGCTGCAGCTGTTATTGCCGCTCGCGCTGCGCGTGCCGTTCACGCTCGCGCAGCCGCTCGCGCTCGGCCTCGCGCTGGTCGCGGCGGTGCTGAGCGTCGGGCTCTCGCGCGGGCCGACGCGCAGCCGGCGACTGCTCGGCGCGCTCCCGGCCGCCGCGCTCGCGGTCACGTTGACGCTAGTGCCGCGGCTCGTGCCGCCGGCGCCGTTGCGCGTCGCCGCGTTCGGCTTCGAGGGCACCGCGGCGAACGTGCGCGCGCTGGTGCGCGTCGCGGCGCCGGTGCCCGTGCCCGTGAGCGTCACGCTGCGCTGGGAGCGAGGCGCCGAGGTGCTGCGCACGTCGCGCGACGTGGCGATCACGGCGCACGGGGGAGGCTTCCGCGTGTGGGACGAGCTCGCGCGCGCGCGCATGGACGGCGGCGCCGGCGCCGTGCGCGTCGAGGTGCTGACCGCGACCGGCCAGCTGCTCGGGCGCGGTACGCTGCGCCGCGGCTCCATCCAGTAGCGAGCCCGCCGAGAGGAGAAGATCCAATGCTCCGCTGCAACGGCATCCATCATCTCGCCATCTCCACCGCGGAAATCAAGCAGCAGATCGCGTTCATGAACGACGTGCTTGGCCTCGAGCTGGTCGCGCTCTACTGGATGCACGGCGTCGCCGGCGCATGGCACGGCTTCCTGAAGCTGAACGACCGCTCGTCGATCGCGTTCGTGCAGACGCCGGAAGTCGCGAAGGTGGAGCGGGAGCTCGGCGCCTCCCACGCGGGCAGCCCGGGCGGCCTCAGCGCCGGCGGCACGATGCAGCACGTCGCGCTGAACGTGGACAGCTACGAGGAGCTGCTCGCCTTCCGCGATCGCATCCGCTCGCGAGGCATTACGGTGCTCGGCCCGATCCACCACGGCATGTGCGACTCGATCTACTTCGCGGGGCCCGAGGACCTGTCGCTCGAGATCGCGACCTCCGAGCGGCCGATCGACGGCCGCGCCTGGATCGATCCCGAGGTGGTCGCGCTCGCGGGCATCGACGCCGCGGAGCTCGCACGCTTCCGGAGCCCTGAGCCGTTCCCGGCGCGCGCGCCGCACCTCGAGCAGCCGCGGCTCGATCGCAGCAAACCGTATCAGCGCGGGATGCACGGCTACGAGAGGCTGGTGGAGATGAGCGACGAGAAGCTGAGTGCGCGCATGAGCGTGACCGAGCCGCCGGTGCGCATCGAAGACTGAGGGCGGCTACGCGGCCGGGTTCGCGCGCAGCGCGTCGAATTTCCCCGCTGGCCGCGACTTCGCGTACTCGCGCACGATCGGCTCGAGATCCGCAGGGCTCGCGCCGTGCAGGATCACGCCGTCGCAGCCGAGCGCGAGCTGCTCGCGGATCTTCGCCACGCAGCGCGCTGGGCTGCCCGTAGCGGCGGGCGCCAGCCAATCCGCCGGGATGAGCTTCGCGATCTGCTCGAGCTCGGCGGTCGTCGCGCGCGCGTCGATCGCGCCGCGGAAGTTCGCGACCAGCGGGTCGCCGCGGAAGCGCGCCAGCGCCGCGGCGTCCCACTGGTTCGTGCGCACCATCAGGTCGCCGTAGGCCTGCAGGTAGGTGGCCATGCGCCCGACCGTCTTCTTCAGACGCACGGGCTCCGGCAGATGATCGCCGATCGTCGCGAAGCACGACCAGACGCGGACGCGCGCCGGGTCGCGTCCGGCCTTCTTCGCGGCTTCCTTCACCTCGCGCACGCAGCGCGCAGTGGTCTCGTCCGTGAAGAACGTGTGCAGCACGACGGCGTCCATCGCGCGGCCGCCGAGCGCCAAGCTGTTAGGGCCGAAGGCGGTGAAGGTGAGCGGGATCTCGCCCGTGTAGTCGGGGCCGAGCGAGAGCAGGCCGAACTTGCCGCACGGGCCATCGTGCCCGACCACCGTCTCGCCGCGCCAGAGCCGCCGCATCAGCGCCGCGAAGTCTTCGAGCTGCGCGGTCGTGATCGCCGGCAGGCCGAAGGCCTTGAACATCGGCGCGATCCCGCGCCCGAGACCGAGCGAGAAGCGCCCGCCGGTGAGCTTGTGCATCGTCATCGCGTACGAGGCGGTGACGAGCGGATGGCGCGTGTTGTGGTTCGTCGCGGCGGTGGCGATGCCGATCTCGCGCGACACTGCGCCGACGGCGCCCGAGAGCGTCGCTGCCTCCTTGATGTTGAAGCGCTCGGAGATGAAGCAGGCGCCGATGCCGAGCTCTTCGGCGTGCCGCACCTCGTCGATCAGCTCGCGCGGCGAGTTGGGCTGGCCCGCGAGGGTGTAGAAGCCGAGCTCGTTCATCTGCGTCATCGGGCTCTCCATTCACCCCATCGCGCGGAGCTATGACGCATCGCGTCGTGCTCGTACACAACGGGGTCAGACCCCTTTTTTTCGCAGGGCATCCCACGCTACGCGAGAAACTCCGCCGCGCCGAGGTCGAGCGCGTGCCGCGCGTGCCGCGTCGCCATCGCGCTGAACATCGCGTTGCCGCGCTCGGTCTCCTGCACGATCACCGAGGCGACCACGGTCACCGCGAAGCCCGCGAACGCGCCGCGTCGGTAGTCGCTCCAGCATCGTTCCCACGGGTAGCCGCGCACGCCCTGCGCGCACAGAGCGTCGTAGTACGCGCGCACGAGCTCGCGCTCGACTGGGCGCCGCAGCTCGGGCAGCAGCGACGCGCCGAGGAAATACGCGACGTCGGAGAGCGGCGAGCCGAGCACGAGGCTCTGCCAGTCGACCACAGAGACGCGCGGCGGCGACGAGCGCGCGTCGATCAACAGGTTGTCGAGGCGGTAGTCGATGTGCACGAGCGAGAACGGCTCGGCGGGATAAGCGTGCGGCGGGCCGTTCGACTTCGCGACCGCCGCGATGATCTCGCGCTCGTCGGCCGCGAGCCGCGGCCCGAAGCGCGCGAGGAACGCCGGGAGCATCGCGGCGTAGAGCTCGCGCCCCTGCTGTGCGCTCGTCGGGCTCGGCTCTGCGAGCAGCGCGCGTCCGCGCAGCGACGCGTCGCACCAGGTCGGCGCGTGCAGTCTCGCGAGCTCGCACAACGCGGCGCGCGCGATCTCGGGCGAGCAGCCCGCGAGCTGGTCGCCCTGCTGCGCCGGCCCCATGTCCTCGAGGATCAGTGCGAACTCGGGGCCGTCGCCCACGATCTCGGCGTAGTAACAACGCGGCTTCGCGATCGGGATGCGCTCGGCGAGCTCGCGGTAGAAGTAGACCTCGCGCGCGTAGTTGCGCAGCTGCACACCGGTCTGGCGCGAGAGCGGATCGAGCGACGGGAATTTCCCGACGAGCGTGCGCGGCGCGCCCGCCGCGTCGCCCGCGTACTCGAGCGTGAAGCGCACGCAGAGGCCGATCTGCCCCGTGCCGACGCCTCTCGCGTCGAAGCGCGCCACGCGCACGCCCGCGTGCCCGTTGGCGCGGAGCACGTCGGTGAAGAAGGCGGGCGTGATCGACTCGGGTGTGGGAATCGGGGCGGGCATCCGCGCGCTTGGTAGCCCATGGCCATCGGTGCCTGGCGCGGAGGACCACTGGCGTAAGCTGTCGCACGTCGCCGCGAAGGAGCCGCCATGATTCTCGATCGACTCGATCCGACGGCCGCCGAGTTCGCGCTCGGCACCGGCTGGGAGCTGAAGCCCGAAGGCGCGTGCCGCGCCGAGGTGTGCATCCCGCTGCCCGCGAGCGCGCGCCGAGCGGACGGGCGTGTGAACGTGCCCGCGGTTGCCGACGCGCTCGGCATGCCGCTCGTCGCGAGCGACGCGCACAAGCTCTGGGCGCTGGGTCCCGTTTCCGGAGGGCGCGCTTTGACCACGGCGCAGGCGCCCGACCTCACCCTGCCGGATCGTGACGGCAACCCGTTCCGCCTCGGCTCTCTCCGCGGCACGAAAGTGTTCATGTGCTCCTGGGCGAGCTGGTGAGGCTGCCGCATGGATCTGCCCGTGTGGCAGACGGTGCGCGAAGAGCTTCGGCCGCTGGGCCTCGAGATCGTGAGCGTCGCGATGGACACGAACGTCGCGTCGGCGCATCCGTGGATCGACGCTGCGAAGACGACCTATCCGCAGCTGCTCGACCCCGCGCACTCGCTCGGCGCGACGCTCGGCATCATCAACGTGCCGATGAGCGTGTGGATCGACGAGGACGGTGTGCTCGTGCGCCCCGCTGAGCCCGCCTTCGCACCGCGCGAGCGCGGCTACGGCGACGTGGACCTGCCGCCCGAGACGCCGCAGCGCATGAAGGACATGCTCGCCGAGGCCGCGAAGCTCGACGTCGACCTGCAGGCGACGCTGAAGATGCTGCGCGACTGGGCGCGCAACGGGAAGAAGAGCCAATACGCGCTATCGCCCGACGAGGTGATCGCACGCTCGGCTCCGCGTCCGAAGGAAGTGTCGCTCGCCGCCGCGAATTTCGAGCTGGGCCAGCACCTGCATCGCACCGGGCGCGAGGCCGACGCGCGCCCGTTCTTCCGCGATGCACACCGCCTGCAGCCTGAGAACTGGACGTACAAGCGCCAGGCTTGGTCGATGGTGGACGCGCTGCAGGGCCCGAGCGAGTACTACGACAGCGACTGGCTGAGCGACGTGCGGAAGATCGGCGCGAAGAACTACTACGCGAAGGTGGAGGCGTAGGGCAGACGCGCTTCGAAGACTTGCGCGCCGATCGAGGCCGCGGCGCGGGACGGGGGCCGGCTGCGGCGAATGGCTCGGTGGCGGCCCTCTTGGCGGGCGCGTCGCGCGAGGGAGACGGCGCGCTGCGTTCAGGTGTTGCGCGGCGCGGAGTTCCGGCCGGCCTGCGCTTGATTTCGCCTCCGCCGGCCCCGTCCCGCGCCGCGGTCGCGAGCTCGAGGAGTGCGCCCTAGCGGGCCTGCCACGCTTCGTGCCGTTGCGGGCAGGCGAGTTCAGCGCCCCATCGAGGGGCGCTGAACTCGTTGGAAAGCGCGTTCCCGCTACGCGAGCCGATAGACCCGCGCCGCCGTGTCGTGGAACAGCGCGCTCTTCTCCGCTTCGCTGAACGGCGCGGCGATGCGCTTGAACGAGTTCCACAGCACCTGATAACTGCAGCTCACGCGGTCCATCGGGAAGTTGCTCTCGAACATGCAGCGCTGCGGGCCGAAGCGGTCGATGGCGTGCAGGTACCAGTCGCGCGTGGCGGCGGCGACCTCTTCGGAGCCGGGCGGCTTTGCGCGGCCCTCGAAGTCCCAGTTGTTCATCGACATCAAGAGGCCGCCGATCTTTGCGACGACGTTCTCGCAGCGCGCGAGCTCGTCCACGTCGCGCTTCCACTGCGCGAAGATCTCGGCGCGCTTACCGACGTAGGGGCCGATGCCGAGCGGGCCGCCGAAGTGGTCGAACACGATCGTCGTGTTCGGGAAGGCGCGCGCGAGCGCGGTGAGCTCGGGGATCTGGTGGTGGTAGAGCCACGCGTCGAAGGAGAGGCCGCGCTTCTCGAGCTCGGCGAAGCCGCGGCGGAAGCCGGCATCCCCCAATAACCCCGCCGGCGGCGCGGTGTGCGAGCGTCGGATCTCCGGGTTCGGGTCGAAGGCGGTGGCGTGGCGGATGCCGCGAAATCGATTCGGGCTCGCGGCGATGTGCGCGTCGAGCACGCGCGGCACATCGGCGCCACGCGTGAGGTCTGCGCGGCTCACGATGCCGGCGCACGCGCGCACCGGGCCGTAGTCGCCGCTCGCGCTCATCGCGGCGACGCCCTGCACGAACTCGGTCTCGCCCACGAAGCGCAGCGCCTCGTCGCCGTCGGCGCGGTAGAACGCGGCGCATTCGACGAACACGGTGCTCACCACGCGGTGCCCACCGAACTCGGCGAGCAGCTCGTCGAGCAGGAAGCGCTCCCCGTGGCTTGGCTTGTCCCACAGGTGGTGGTGGGGATCGCAGATCAGTCGCTCGGGCTCCAGCACCTCTTCTTGGACTTGCGCGAGCCAGCTCAGATCTCCGGGCATGTCGCCTCCTTCGCGTGCTGAAGCCTACGCCAGCCGCCTAGACTGGCCGACGCCCGAGGAGGAGACACGTCCATGACGACCCCCACACCGGTTTTGCTGCGCGAAGACAAGGACGGAGTTGCAACGCTCACGCTGAATCGACCCGAGCAATTCAACTCGTTGTCGGAAGCGTTGATCCAGGCGCTGCAACTCGAGCTCGAGCGCGTCGCCGCCGACGACGCCGTGCGCGTCGTGGTGCTCGCCGGCGCGGGGCGCGCGTTCTGCGCGGGCCACGACCTGCGGGAGATGCGCGCGAATCCGCGCCAGAGCTACTACGAGGACCTGTTCGCGCGCTGCGGGCGCATGATGCAAGCCGTGGTCGCGCTGCCGAAGCCGGTGATCGCGCGCGTGCACGGCGTCGCGACCGCCGCGGGCGCGCAGCTGGTCGCGAGCTGCGATCTCGCGATCGCCTCCGACAACGCGCGCTTCGGTACCACCGGCATCAACCTCGGGCTGTTCTGCTCGACGCCGAGCGTCGCGGTCTCGCGCGCGATGGGACGAAAGCGCTCCTTCGAGCTGCTCTTCACCGGCGACCTGATGGATGCGAAGAGCGCCGAGGGCGTCGGCCTCGTGAACCGCGTCGTTCCGCTCGCGGAGCTCGATGCCGAGGTCGCGCGCGTGGCGCAGAAGATCGCGGCGCAGCCGGCGTCGGCGGTGCGCATCGGCAAGGAGATGTTCTACCGCCAGCTCTCGATGGAGTTGCCGGAGGCGTATCGCTTCGCGGGCGACACGATGGCGGCCAACATGATGGAGCCGGACGCGGTCGAAGGCATCGACGCGTTTCTCGCCAAGCGAGAGCCGAGCTGGAAGAAGGCTTGAGGCCGGCGGTCGGAGCGGCCCGATCGGGGACTCCGGGCCGGGAACGTGGAGGCGCTGCTCCGGCCTGCGGCGGGGGCGGGCCTGCTCCGGGAAATGGCTCGCTGCGGCCCCGCGTGTGCTCGCTGATTGGCGGGTAACGAACGCGATGCGCTTCGAGTGCATGCGGGCTCGGGGCTGGGGCCTTGCTGCGCTTGATTTTCCCTCCGCAGCCCCGCCCCCGCCGCAGGCCTCGTGCTCGCGCTCGAGATCGTGCGCGCTCGTGCTCGTCGCTCGGCTGCCGGGCTGGGTGTTAGGGGGATGCGGGTCGCGCGGGATCGACCCGCGCTCCAGCACTACTGCAGGTAGCCGAGGCTCTTCAGGCGCTCGATTTCCTCGGGGCTGAGCGGAGCTTCGGTCGGCGACGGTGGCTTCAGTCGGAGCTTCGCGACTTCGCTGCGCCAGGCGGTGAGCTGTGCGTGGAGGCGGGCGACGATGTCGGGGTGTGCGGCGGCGAGGTCGTGGGCGTCGAGGCGGTCGCTGCGCGCGTCGTAGAGCTCGACGGCGGGGATGTCGGCGCCGGGTGCGCTGTTCTCGATCAGCTTCCAGCCGCCGGCCTGGATCGAGGTGCCCTCGCGGTCGGTCCAGGGCAGGCCGCTCTGGTCGAGGCGGTGCTCCGAGATCGCGGGCCGTTCGCTCCAGCGCGAGGCCCGCTTCGCGTCGCCAACGGCAAAGAGCGAGGCGAGGCTCTGGCCCTGCATCGCGCCCTGCGCGGGCACCGCCGCCAGCTCGAGCAGCGTCGGCATCACGTCGATGCCCTCGACCGCGTCCTCGATGACGCGTCCGCCCGCGACGCGTCCCGGCCCCCAGAAGACGAGCGGCACGCGCGTGACTTCCCCGTAGTTGGTGCGGCCATGGAACGAGGCGCCGTGCTCCAGGAACTCCTCGCCGTGGTCGGCGGTGAACACGACGAGCGTCTGCTCCGCGAGCCCGAGCTCGCGCACGCGCTCGATCAAGCGCCCGACCTCGGCGTCCATCGCGCGGATCGAGCCGTCGTACCAGGCGCGATCGACCGCCAGGTACTTCTCGCGGTCGATGCCCGACGCCGCGAGCTCGCTCGCGAGCGGCATGCCGAACGCCTTCATCAGCGGATTCGTGATGAACTTGCGGAGCTCGCGCTGCTGGAGCCCGTGCTGCGCGCCGTCGGCCGCGTTCGCGAAGAGCGTGTCGTAGGGCGCGGCGGGCCGGTACGGGCTGTGCGGATCCGTGACGTGCAGGTACACGAAGAACGGCACCTCGCGATGCGCCTCGAGCCACGGCAGCACGGCGTCGAGCTGCTCGCGCGCGCTCTTGCTCGATTCGCCGCTCGCGAGCGCGGCCGATTCGTGCAGCTCCTCGAAGCCCTGCTCGAGGTGCGTGAGCTTGCCGGTGAAGAAGTTCGCGGTGGAGGAGAACGTCGCGAAGCCGGCCGCGCGGAACGCCTCGGCGAGCGTGTGCGCTTCGTCGGGCAAGCGGTCCGCGAAATTGCGAACGCCGTGGGAGCTCGGGTAGAGCGAGGTGTGATTGGAGGTCATCGAAACCTTGGTCCAGCTCGCCTGCGCGACGGCGTCGCGGAAGAGCACACCCTCCGCGGCCAAGCGGCGCAGCACCGGAGCCGTCTCGCGCGCGTAGCCGTAAGCGTCCAGGTGATCGCTGCGCAGCGTGTCGGCGAGGATCACGATCACGCCTTGCAGCGGAGCGCGCGGCAGCGCGCTGCGCACGACCGGCGCGCCCCAGAAGCCGATCGCGCCGGGCTTCTCCGCGTCGAGCGCGAGCACGAGCTGAATCGCGTTGCCGGAGAAGCGCCCGAGGTCGACGCGCAGCGGCTCCCAGCGCTGCTTCGTCGTGAGCGTGCGCTCGAGCAGCGTCGTCTCCTTGCCGCCGTCGCGTACGAGCACGCGGAAGCGCAGCGCTTCGTCCTCGATCGTGCCGATCGCGAGGTCGAGCCAGGCAGCGGGCGGCGTGTCGAGCGCGAAGCGCAGCGCCTCGGGTGCGCGCGCAACGAGCGTCTCGCGATACACCTCGGAGAGCCCGTGCCAGCCTGGACCCGAGGGAACGCTGGCGAGCCGCTCCTTCTCGAAGATCACGCGGACCGATTCGATGTCGAACTGCGCGCCCGCGACATCGCTCGGCGCGAGGTAGATCTCGCGCACGCGCTCCGACGGAATCGGGAACTGCGGCTCGAGCGTGTACGTGCGCATCGCCGCGCCCGCGACGATCGGCCCCGCGATCGGCCACAGGATCGTCGGCGGTGCGAACGCCTCTGCAGTGGGCGAGTTATCAGGGCCGCGCAGGTCGAGGGCGACGTTGCCGCCGGCCGACACGCGCATGCGCAGCTCGACCGCGTGCACGAAGTCACCCGGCGCGCTCGCGGCCGGCAGCAGGACGCGCAGCGCCCCGTCGCGCCCCGTCGTCGTGCCGCTGAGCGTCGCGTCGCGCGCGGCGAGCTTCGCGATGCCGGGGCCGGCCTCGAATGCCGGCGCGGGCTGCGCGAACCGCAGCTCGGTGCGCGGCGGCGGAGTGGGCACCGGTCCCGCGTGCTCGATGCGCGCGGACGCGAAGAGCGAGACGAGCCGCACGCTGCGCGGCGCATCCCGTGGCGGCGCGGGCTCGCTGCACGCCAGGAGCGCGAGCCCCGCGCTGACGACGGATGCCGCGACGCCGCGCGCCTTCATGCGTTCTCCTTCGGCGGAGCTCACCGCCAGTCTGCACAGGCCGCCCGGCGTCTACAACCGATCTGGCGACCAGATGTCTTGGTCTTGGCCGTAGCTCTCGCCCGCGAAGTCCCAGCGCGTGAGGCTCATCCACGCGAACAGGCCGGGGCTGGCCTGGTTCGCGAAGCGGTTGAGCGCGGCGCCGTTCGCGCGCAGCTCGCGGCCGAGCGCGTCGCGCGCCTCGATCGCCACGCGCGCCGGCCACGGGCTCTCGCCGCTGCGCTCGAGCGCGCGCGTGCCGGCGACGAGCGGAGCTTTCTCGCCGTCGCGAACGAGGAAGCCGGCGACGATCGGCTGGATGTCGCCGCGTCCCCCGAGGCCCGGCGACGCGAAGCTCATGGCGAGGAAGGACTCGCGCGCGCTCGCGATCCCGTAGGAGTAAGCGCCGCGCGTGCTGCGATCGTCGCGGCGCACGCCCCAGCTGCGGTCGCGCATGTCGAGCGCGTCGATCGCGACGCGGCGGCCGCGCAGCGTGATCTCGCCGCGCACGCGGCACGGCTGGTCGATGTGGCCGTGGCCATCGCGCATTCCGGCGGCGTGCGCGGGGAATAAGCCCTCGTACTCGAGCTCGGCGCTGAAGCGCGCGCCGTCCTGGTAGACGACGCGGTAGCGCCGCAGCGGCTCGAGCACCTCGTAGCGCAGCGCACCGAGCGAAAGCTGATCGAGGTTCGTCGCGGGCAGCGGTAGGTGCCAATCGGCGCGGTGATAGAGCGCGCGCCACGGCTCGCAGGCGCCGTCGTCCCACACCGACACGGCGAGCGAGCAGACGCCCTGATTGCGGCGGAAGAGCGGATAGAAGCAGCCGCTCAGCCGCTCTTCGGGGTGTGCGAACGAGAACCAGCAGGTCTCGCTCCACCACGGGTCGTTCGCGGCAGCGGTGTGGAAGCGATCGTCGTCGGGGTCGAGCACGCGGCCTCGCGAATAATTAGGGGTCAGGCGGTCGCGGGATCTCCGCGAGCGGTTTGCGCGCGGTCTCCGCCAGCATCGGCCAGAGCGCGAGCCGCGCGTTGCCGACGCTGGCGAGCCAGGCGAGCCACGCGCCGTCCTCGCTCGGCTGCGCCTGCGCGATGCGTTCGGCGCAGGCGCGGCGCCCCTCGGCGAGCGTCGCGGGTGCGCCGCCGAGCGTGCGCGCCAGCGCGTCTCGCTCGAACGCGCGTGCCGCGTCGCCCGCGCGGGCCTCCGCGGCGAGGTGCAGCGCCATCAGCAGCGCACCGCGCGCGCGGCGCTGCGCGTCGCCGCCGAGCGCGGGCAACAGCACGGCGCCGAGCTCGCCGCGCAGCGCGTCGGCCACCTCGGCGCTGTCGCGCGCCTCGAGCGCTGCGAGCGGCGCGGGCGCCGGCAGCGCCACGCCCGCGAGCTCCGCGAGCGCGCGCGGCAGCAGCGCATCCAGCAGCGCGATCAGCGCGAAGTACACCGAGCGGTCGAGTGTCGCGCCGCCGTTGTCGAGTGCGGCTTCGCACGAGACGAGCCAGCGCAGCATCACGAACGCGCGGTAGTAGGCGACGCGCGCCGGATCGACGGACAGCCGCGTGCGCTGGGACCAGCGCGCGAGCTGCGCGGCGAGATCACCGGCGTCGGGTGTCATGTGGTGGCCGCGGAAGGCGAGCCAGGCGAGGTCGTCCATCGGGTCGCCGAGGTGTGCGAACTCCCAATCGAGCAGCGCGGTCACGCGCGAGCCGTCGTGCAGGAAGTTTCCGGGGCCGACGTCGCCGTGACACAGCACGGTGTGGCTGCTCTCGCGCGCGTTGCGTTCCAGCCAGCCGAACGCGAAGCGCGCGAGCGGGGACGGACGGCGTACGCGCGCGTCGAAGATGCGGCGCCAGAGCGCGAGCTCGTTCCGGGCGTGATCGCGCGGTGCGCGCGGCTGCGCGAATCCCGGCAGCGCGAGCTTTCCCGCGTCGACGCTGTGCAGCTCCGCGAGCGCCTCCGCGTAGTCGAGCATCACGGCCGCGCGCTGCGGCGCTGCCAGCGCATCGAGTTCGGGCGAGCCCGGCGCCAGCTCGACGAGCAGCGCGTCCGCGCGTGCCGCAATCAGCGCAGGGATGCGCACCGCGTGGCCTCGCAGCGCGCGGTAGACGGAGGCCTCGCGGGCGAGCGACAGCTCGGTGCCCGCGACCGGGCCGTCGCCCGTGTCGACGCGCAGCACGCGCTCGGCCCCGTTCGCGGCGCGCAGCATCCAGGTGGCGCGCGACGCACCGGTACCGCCGGGCACGGCGCTGGTCAGCGGCGCGCCGAGCTCGGCCTCGGCGAAGGCGCGCAGCGCATCGGAGAGGGTGGGCATCGCCGGCCACGATAGGCGCGCCGCGAGCGCGCGTGCGAGCGCGCAAAACTCACGCGGACGTGGCTACGTTGCGCGGCCCGCACCCGAGGAGCGACCCCGCGTGAGCGAATCGAAGAGCTGGCGGCGCTGCAGCGCCTGCAAGAACCCCATCGCGCTGGGCGCGGTCCATCAGGTCTGCAGCGTCTCCACGTGCAACCGCCCGCGCACCGGTCTGGTCTTCTGCTCGGTGACTTGTTGGGAAGTGCATCTGCCCGACGCCAACCATCGCGAGGCGTGGGCGGTCGAGCGGCGCGCACCGGCGAGCCTCGATCCGGAAGCCGCGAGCGCCGCAGCCAGCGGCGGACAGCGTCGCATCGTGCGCCCGGCGCAGGCGGCGCCCGCGGCGGTCGCCGCGCCGAGCGAAGTGCTGATCGTCGCGAGCCGTCTGAAGGACTACGTGCGCGTGAAGTCCGGTGGCTACAACACCAGCGATCGCGTGCTCGAGCCGCTCTCCGAGATCGTGCGGCGCGTGTGCGACCAGGCCATCGAGAACGCGCGCCGAGACGGCAGGATGACGGTGCTAGAACGAGACGTTCCGACCGAGTGAGCGACTCCGAAGGAGGAAGACCATGACGACCATCCGGGCGCGCGGCGGGCTCGAAGGCAAGGCGGTGCTCGTCACCGGCGGCGGCACCGGCATCGGGCGCGCGTGCGCGGCGCAGCTCGCGGCGGACGGCTCGGCGGTCACGATCGTCGGCCGCACCGCGAGCAAGCTCGAAGACGCGGCCAAGCGCATCGCCGAGGTCGCTGCGCACGGTGGGCGCGTGCAGTGGCTGACGGCCGACGTCACCGACGAGGCCGACGTGCAGCGCGCGATCGCGAAGACGATGGAGCCGACCGGCAAGCTCGACGGCCTGGTCGCGAATGCCGGCGGCGGCGGCGCGCTGATGCCGCTGCACCTGCAGGACACGAAGGAGTTCCTGCGTGTGCTGCACCTGAACGTGCTCTCGACGTTCCTGTGCGTGAAGCACGCCGTTCCGCAAATGGTGGCGGCCGGCGGCGGCTCGTTCGTCGGCATGTCGTCGATCGCGGGCGGCCAGACGCACCCGCACTTCGGCGCCTACACCGCGGGCAAGGCCGGCATCGAGGCGCTGATGCGCAACGCCGCCGACGAGTTCGGCCAGAGCGGCCTGCGCTTCAACGCGGTGCGCCCCGGCTTCATCTCCACCGAGATCATGGAAGGCGTGCCGCGCAGCAGCGCGACCTATCAGAGCTACATCGAGAACACGCCGATGAACGGCGTCGGCGAGCCCGAGCAAGTGGCGGAGCTCGTGCGCTTCTTGGTCGGCCCCGAGTCGAGCTGGATCACCGGCCAGATCATTCACGTCGACGGCGGCCACGGGCTGCGCCGCGGTCCGAACTTCGGCCACTTCATCGCGCCGGTGCTCGGCGACGCCGTGATGCGCGGCAACCTGCCCACGAAGGCCTGAGCCAGCGGCGCCGCGCCGCGCGCAGCGAGGCGCAGCCGAGCGGAGATCGAAGAGTGGACTCCAACCCGGACGAC
The DNA here is from genome assembly GCA_036560185.1 of Myxococcota bacterium. Lineage (GTDB taxonomy): Bacteria > Myxococcota_A > UBA9160 > UBA9160 > UBA6930 > VGRF01. The sequence goes on along the minus strand of DATBRS010000070.1, from coordinate 11,360 downwards.
AGCGTGAACGTCGAACGCCAGCGAGGCCAGTGAGATGTCCGCGCAGATCCGGCTCGGCGTGCGCGCGAAACTGACCGGCCCGGGCGGTCCGTTCGAGATCGCCGAAGAGGAAGTCCTCGGCGAGCGCATGCGCGTGTTCAAGCAGCGCGCGCGCTCGCTGCGCGACCTGCTGCGCGCTTCTGCTGCCCAGGGCGACAAGGAGTATCTCGTCCACGGCGACGAGCGCGTGACCTACACGCGGCATCTCGCGCAGGTCGCATCCGCCGCGAGCGTGCTGCGCGAGCGCTACGGCGTCGCGAAGGGAGAGCGCGTCGCGATTCTCGCAGCGAACTGCGCAGCGTGGCCCGTCGCGTTCTGGGCCACGGTCAGCCTCGGCGGCATCGTCGCGGCCCTCAACGGCTGGTGGACGCCCGACGAGATCGCGTACGGCGTCGCCGACTCCGCGCCGCGCCTGCTGATCGGCGACCGCGCGAGGCTCGCGCGCGCGCAGGCGCTCGGGCTGCGCGTGCCCACGCTCGAGATCGAGTCGCAGTTCGCCGAGTTGTTGGGGAACGCCGCGGAGCTGCCCGACGTGCCGATCGCCGAGGACGACCCCGCGGTGATCCTCTACACGAGCGGGACGACGGGCCGGCCGAAGGGAGCGCTCGCGTCACACCGCGGCATCGTCGGGTTCGTGCACACCACCACCTATGCGGGCGCCGAGACGACGTTCACGGAGCTCGCTGCGTCCGGGCAAACGGCACCGCCGCCGCCGAGACCGCAGGGCGTGACGCTCGCGACCTCGCCGATGTTCCACTTGTCGGGCCTGTACGCGACGATCGTGCTGCAGCTCGCGCTCGGCGGGAAGCTGGTGATGCGCTCCGGGCGCTTCGACGAGGCCGAGATCATCCGCCTGATGGCGAAGGAGCGCGTCGGCGCGTTCGCCGCGCTCGGCTCGATGGGCCCGCGCATCGCGCGCCATCCGGAGCTCGCGAAGCACGATCTCTCGTGCGTCGAGAACGTCGGCTTCGGCGGTGCGCCGGTGAGCCCCGCGGTGCAGGAGTTGCTGCGGCGCGCCTTCCCCAATGCGGGCTCCGCTCAGGGCATCGGCTACGGCAGCAGCGAGAGCGTGAGCGCGCCGACCTCGATCCGCGGCCTCGAGTACCGGCAGCATCCCACCTCCGCCGGCCGCGTGATCCCGACTCACGAGTTCGAGATCCGCGACGAGAGCGGCAAGGCGCTGCCCGAGGGAGTCGAGGGCGAGATCCACATCCGCAGCCCCTATCTGATGCTCGGCTATTGGGGAAAGCCGGACGCCACCGCGGCGGCGCTCAAGCCGGGGCGCTGGCTCGCGACCGGCGACATCGGCCGCTTCGAGAACGGCCTGCTCTACATCAACTCGCGCGCGCGCGACATGATCCTGCGCAACGCCGAGAACGTGTATCCGGTCGAGATCGAGCACCGCCTCGAGCAGCATCCGTCGGTGCGGGAGGCGACCGTGTTCGGCGTCGACCACGAGGAATGGGGGCAGGCCGTGAAGGCGGTCGTCGTGCCGGAGCCGGGGGCGCGCGCCACGCCGGACGAGCTGGCGCGTTGGTGTGGCGAGACGCTCGCGGCCTACAAGGTGCCGACCCACTGGGAGCTGCGGGCGGAGGCATTGCCACGCAATGCATCGGGCAAAGTGTTGAAGGATGTCGTGCGCGGGGCTGCGGCGAGCGGGTTCGTCGAGGAGTGAAGAGGGCGCCGCCGAGCGGCGCGGGGGCGCGCCTGCGCCGAATGGCTCGCGAGTCGGGCGAGGCGTCCCTGGCTTGGGCGGAACGGAACGAGGCGTCCCTGAGCTTTCCTGCTGCGCTTGATTTCGGCTCCGGCGCGCCCCCGCGCCGCTCGGCGGCGCCCGCTGTGCCGCGGCACGGACGGAGAGGAAAGAAGGAAGCGAGATCGGCGACGATGCGATGGGTGGAACGCATTGAGGTGCGAGTGGTTGGAGTAGGGTTGTGTCGGTCAGCTCGCCAGAGTCCGGCTCCCGTCCGCGAGGAAGGAGATCACTCTGACCGAGTGAAGGGGCACGAGTGGCTCTCTCGCGCTGGCTCGTTCTGCTTCCGTTCCAGGAGACGAATCCGGAGCGGCTCGCGAAGACGGTGCGGCGCGTGTCGACCGCCTACGGCGTCGCCACCTCGCTGTTCGCGCTCGCGCTCGCCTCCGGAGTGTTAGGTCCCCGGCGCGTGCAGATGGCGTGGGTCGCGCTGTTGGCCGCTGCGGGCTTTCCCCCGATCGCGCTGCTCGCGAAGCGCTGGCCGGTGCACGCCGCCGCGGCGTTCGTGCTCTGGATCTGGGGAGCGGGCTTCACTGCGCTCGTGGCGTCGCAGGGGCGGCTCGAGGTGACGAGCGGGATCTTCCTGACGGCGATCGTGGCCGCGGGATTGATGCTCGGCGGCCGCTGGGCGATCGCCTCCGCGCTCGCGACCGCGATCGGGTCGGGCGTGGTGATGGCGTGGTTCGCGCGCAGCGGCGCGTTCGCGGCTGCGCGTCCCTTCGCGCCGCTGCCGCTCTGGGCCGTCACCACGATGAATTTCGCGGCGCTGCCCGTGCTGCTCGGCGAAGCGCTCGGGCGCCTGCGACGCGCGCTCCGAGACGCCGAGCAGGCGGAGGGGCGCTATCGGCTCGTCGCCGACAACGCGCGCGACCTGATCTTCGTGATCGAGCGCGACGTGCTCACCTACGTGAGCCCCGCGTCGCTGCCGCTGCTCGGCTGGACGCCCGAGGAGATGCTCGCGCGCGGCTCGAACTTGCAGGGCTTCACGCCGGATTCCGCACAGCTGATTCGCGCGACGCTCGCGCGCTCCATGGCGGAGGGCGTCTCCAACCTTCGCTACGAGGCGGAGATGCTGCGCAAGGGCGGCGAGACGCTCTGGTGCGAGGTCGAGGTGTCGCTGCTGCGCGACGAAGCGGGCCGCGTGCACGGCATGATCGGCGTGACGCGCGACATCAGCGAGCGGCGTCGAGTGGAAGCCGATCGCGAGCGCATCCAGGCGGAGCTGGTGCAGGCGCAGAAGATGGAGATCGTTGGCCGCCTCGCGGCGGGAATCGCGCACGACCTCAACAACCAGCTCACGGTGATCGTCGCCGGGGCCGAGGCGCTGTCGGACGATTCCGCGGCGCTGCGCGGCGAGATCCAGAAAGACATCCAGGATTCGGCACAGAACGCCGCGTCGCTCACGCGCCAGCTTCAAGCCTTCAGCCGCCGCCGCGCGGGCGTGGCCATGCCCTGCGACCTCAACGATCTGGTCGCACGCCTCGATCGCACGCTCCGCCGCGTGCTCGGCTCCGACGTCGAGCTGAACGTGCGCCCGGCGGCGTCGCCCGCGGTGGTGCAAGTCGACGCGCCGCAGATCGAGCAGGTGATCCTGAACCTGGCGGTGAATGCGCGCGATGCGATGCCGGCCGGCGGACGGCTCACGATCGAGATCGCGCCCGGCGGCGCGGCCGAACCGAACGCTTGGCGGATCCGCGTGAGCGACACCGGAACCGGCATCGACGAGGCGACGCTCCCGCGCATCTTCGAGCCGTTCTTCACCACGAAAGCCGACGGGCGCGGCACGGGCCTCGGGCTCTCGATGGTGCGCCGAGTCATCGACGAGGTGGGGGGACGGGTTCGGCTCGAGACGGATGTCGGCCGCGGCACGACCTTCGAGGTGGCGCTGCCCCGCTACGACGGACCGAGCATCCGCGCGGCCGAGGCCCCGAGCGAGAGCGCCGCCGCGAACGGTGCCGCCTCGATCCTCGTGGTCGACGACTCGACGGAGGTGCGCCGCCTGCTCTGCAACGCGCTCACGCGTGAGGGCCACCGCGTGGTGGAGGCTCCGAACCCCGCGAGCGCGCTGCAGATCGCCGGCTCGCTGGACACGCTCGATCTGGTCGTGACCGACATCGTCATGCCGGGGCGCAACGGCCCCGAGCTCGTCGAGGCGCTGCGCCGGCAGCGCCCGGGCCTGCCCGTCTTGTACGTCTCCGGCTACGCAGGGGAGAGCTTCGACATCGACGGGGACGAGCGCGCGGCCGTGCTATGGAAGCCGTTCTCGATGAGCGCGCTGCGGCGCGCGGTGCGCAGTGCGCTCGGCGGGGCGCCGGGCGCGAGCGACGGGGACGATGGCGACTGACGAGAGCGTGAAGCTCTACTTCGACTACAAGAGCCCCTTCGCGTATCTCGCGGCGGAGCCCGCCTTCGCGCTCCCCACGCGCTATCGCGTCGACGTGCGGTGGATCCCGTTCACGCTGCGCATCAAGGGCAAGGGCGAGCGCTCGCAGTATTCGGAGTGGAAGGCGCGCTACTCGTACCTCGACGCGCGGCGCTGGGCGAACCGGCGCGGCGGCTTCCCGATTCGCGGGCCGCGCAAGGTGTACGAAACGCAGCCGGCGCTGATCGGCGGCCTGTTCGCGCAGCGCGCCGGCGTGTTTCGCGAGTTCACGCTGCAGGCGTATGCGCGTTTCTTCGATCATCGGCTCGAGCTCGACGTCGCCGAGCAGGTCGCGGCCCTGCTCGCGGAGTGCGGCGCTTCGGCGGACGAGTACCGCGCGTTCCTCGCCGGTGACGGGCCGCGGGCGCTGGATGCGTGCATCGACGAAGCCCACGCCGATCACGTGTTCGGCGTGCCGCTGTTCTTCTTTCGCGGCGAGCCGTTCTGGGGCAACGACCGCATCGAGCCGCTGGAAGAGCGCCTGCGCGCTGCCGGGCTGGCGAGGAGTTGAGCCTTGCCGAGCGAGCTGCAGCTGCGCGTCGACCTGGTCGAGACCGCGAAGCAGCTGCTGCGCGCGGGCCTGGTCGAGGGCACGGCGGGCAACCTCTCCGCGCGCACGCCCGAAGGCCACGTGCTGCTGACACCGAGCTCGCTGGCGTACGAGACGATGACGCCCGACGACCTCGTGCTCTGCGACCTGACGGGCAACGTGCTCGCGGGCTCGCGCCGTCCGACCACCGAGAAGGCGCTGCACCTCGCCGTGCTGCGCGCGCATCCGGAGCTCGGCGCCGTGATCCACTCCCACGCGAAATTCGCCTCGATGTTCGCGGTCGCGCGCGAGCCGATCCCGTGCGTGATCGAGGAGTTCCAGATCTACGTCGGGGGCGCCGTCTCCGTCGCGCGCTACGAACTGACCGGCAGCGACGCGCTCGGCGAGGAGTGCGCGCGGCAGCTCGCCGAGCGCGGCGCCGTGCTGATGGCGAACCACGGCCTGCTCGCGGCGGGCCGCGACCTCGCGCAGGCGCAGCACGTGACCGCGCTGGTCGAGCGCACCGCCGAGATCGTGGTGGGGGCGCGCCTGCTCGGCCGCGTCGAGCCGCTGCCCGCCGAGACGCTCGCGAAGTTCGCGCCGGTATACGGGGCGCTCCGCAAGCGGCCGAAGTGACGAGGCGCGGCACATGAGCGCGATCGCGGCCTCCGCGGCTGCCGACGCGATCCGCGAGCGAGGCTTCGCGATCGTCGCGAACGCACTCGCGGCGAGCGAGGTCGCCGTGCTGCGCGGCGCCGTCGAGCGAAGCCTCGGCGAGCTCGAGGTTCCCTTCGGAGCGAACGAATTCCTCGGCCTGCGCACGCGCCGCGTGTTCAACCTGCTCGCCCGCGACGCGATCTTCGAGACGTTGCCGGTGCACCCCGCGCTGCTTCCGATCGTCGAGCGCGTGCTCGATCGCGAGTGCCTGCTCTCGTCGCTGACGGCGATCGAGATGAATTCGGGCGAGACGCCGCAGCCGCTGCACGCCGACGACGGCACGCTGCCGCTGCCGAGGCCGCATCCCGCCTACACCTGCACCGCGATCGTCGCGCTCAGCGAGTTCACGGCGGAGAACGGCGCGACGCACTTGGTGCCCGGCTCGCACGCGCGCGAGCGCAGGCCGCGAGCGGGCGAGCGAGCGGAGACGCAGCAGGCCCTAATGCCTGCGGGCGCCGCGCTCGTCTACCACGGCAGCCTGTGGCACGGCGGGGGCGCGAACCGGAGCGAGTCGCCTCGACTCGCGATCGTGATCAACTATTGCGCCGGCTTCTTGCGTCAAGAGGAGTGCCAACTGCTCGCGCTGCCGCGCGAGCGGGTCGCGCGCATGGCGCCGCGCCTACAGGCGCTCGTCGGCTACTCGACCTATCGAGGCCTGCTGGGTCACGTCGACCAGCGCAGCCCCGCGGAGCTCGTCGATCCCGCAGCCACGACGGACATGGTCTGGCGCCGCATGCGCACGCAGCGCTGAGACGCGCGCCGCGCAGCCCCGCGATCTTTGCGCGCAGCTCAGATCGTCGCGCCGGCCCCGCGCGCGCCGGGGTATCCTGCGTTTTCGCGCGGGAGCCCGCTTTGTCCGAAGCCGAAAAGCCGAAGCCCGACGGCGTGATCCTGCCCGGCCTGACCGCCTCGGCGCTGCTCCACGGGCTGCTGACCAGCGCGCGCATGCGCTTCAACGACGCCTTCCGCGCGCTCGTCTTCCCGCGCGATTCCCACGCCTTCAAGGACCGCTACCCCGAGGCGATCCTCGCGTTCGAGTCGCTGCGGCTCGCCTCGCCGCAGCGTTCGGAGATCGCGCGCTTCCTGGTCGAGAAGAGCCATCGCTGGATGTTGTTACGGACGGGTGGCGTCGAGCGCCCGCTCGCAGACGCGCTCTGGGAGCTGCCGCCGCCGCCGCCGCTCGCGACGACGCCGCTGCGAGGCAAGGGGCGCTGGCAGCCGAGCGTGCCCTTCGAGGGGCGCACGCATGCGGCGCGCGAGCTCGCGGCGCTGGGCGAGCTGCTCGTGTCGCGCGATCTCGCGACGCCTCCGGTCGCGGAAGCGCTGGCTTGGATCTCCGGCAACGCGCTCGATGCCAGAGGCTGCATCGACCTCGCCGGCCGCCGCTTCGCGATGATGGGCGCCGCCGCGGAGATCGCGCCGACGCAGTTGCTGCTCGCCGCCGGCGCCGACGTACTGTGGCTCGACGTCGCGCCGCCTCCGGAGAGCTGGCTCCGCGACGATTCCCTCTCGGGACGGCTCACACGCGGCGCGGAGATCGGCGATCTACTCGCGCGCCCGCGCGAGGCGGCCGCGGCGATCGCCGAGTTCGCGTCGGCGGGGCCGGTGGATTGCGGGCTGTTCGCGTATGCCGGCGGGGGCGGCCGCGAGTGGCGCCTCGGCAGCGCGATGAACGCGATCGTAGACGCCGTCGGAGGCGCGCGCGTCCGCTCGGTGTCGCTCTACGTCTCGCCGACGCATCCGGCGGCGTTGTCGACGCGCGAGCTCGAGATGGCCGCACGGCGGAGCGTCGCGCTGCCGGGCTGGCAGCGCGCGCTCGGCGCGATCGGGGCGCTCGGCAAGCCGGGACAAGTGGGCGCCCCGGCCGCGCGACTGCAGCGCTCGGTGGTGAAGATCCAAGGCGCGAGTTATCAGGCCGCCCAATACGTCGAGAAGCTGCTCGCGATGGAGCGCTGGGCTGCATACGGCCTCGGCGGCGACGGCGCAGGTTCCGCGCTCTCTGCCAACGTCGCCGGCATCACGCGCACGCGCTCGCTCGAGCACCCGATGTTCGCGGCGGCCTATCTCGGCTGCGGCGCCTTCGGCGTCGAGACCTTCGCGGCCGAGACCACCCGGCCCTTGAACGCGCTGCTGATGCTGCACGACCTGCTGAACCCCAAGGCGCCGGGCGCGCCGAGCCAAGATCGTTCCCAGCATCCCCAGGCGGTCTTCGCGCAGCGCGTGCACGGTGGCCTGTACGGCCTGCCCTTCGATCTCCAGCCCATGCTGGTCGCCGCCGCCGCGATCGGGTTCGTGAAGCGGCCCGGGCTGGCGGCGGGCTTCCTGCGCCGTCAGCCGCGCCGCGGCTGAGCCTCCGCGCGGCGCGCGCCGCCGGCGTAAAGCGCGGCTCTCGAGCTGCCGAAGAGCGCCCGTTGGAGGCCCCATGGGCGGCGGATCTAGACACTCGTTGTTCTCCCAGCGCTTCGATCGTGCGGTGCTCGCGAGCTACTTCTTGGGCGGAGTGCTGCCGATCGCGGCGCTCTTCTGGCTGGTGCGCGAGTTCGTGCTGCCGCACTACCCGGTCGGTTCGCTCGAGTACCTCGGCTGGGCGGGCGGCGTGGCCTCGCTCGCGGTGCTCTCGCTCTCGGTCTACTTCGCGCTGCGGCGCATCTCCGACATCACGCTGTCGCGCATGCGCGCCGACAATCAGCGCCTGGCCTCGCTGCTCTCGGCCTCGCGCACCCTGGCCTCGGCGCGCGAGCCGGACGCGATCTTCGCGAGCGCGCTCGAGCGCGTGCGCGAGCTGATCGGGGGCCCGCACGCCGCGATCCTGCTGTCGCAAGAGCCCGAGAAGCCGCTCGAGCTGCGCAATTCGAGTGCCGAGGCGCGCCCGTGGTTCGAGGCGCAGTCCGCGGGCCTGCTCGAGCTGGCGGCAGAGTCCGAAACGAGCGGCTCGCCGGCGATCCAGATCGTGGGCGCTCGCGCGCGCATCGCGCTGCCCTTCCGCGCCTCGCACACGACGCGCGGCGCGCTGCTCGTCGAGGCGAGTCACGCGGCGCTCGGCGCCGAAGCCATCGACGCGCTCTCGACGATCGCCGGCATGACCGGCACCGCGCTGCAGCGCAGCGATCTCGAGGACGCGCAGCGCAACTTCTTCGCCCACGTCACCGAGCTGCTCGTCACGGCACTCGACGGCCACGTCGTCGGACGCCGCGGGCACGGTTCGAACGTCGCGCGCTTCGCGAATCGGATCGCGCACGAGCTCAAGCTCGACGCGCCGCGCTCGGAGCGCCTGCACTTCGGCGCGATGCTGCACGACCTCGGCATGCTGAAGATCGATCCCGCGCGCCATCTCGATCTCAAGTCGGTGCGCGCGCATCCGGTGGTCGGCGCGCGCATGCTCTCGCGCATCCGGCTCTGGGAGCCGCTCGCGCCGATCGTGCTCCATCACCACGAGCACTGGGACGGGCAGGGCTATCCCGAAGGGCGCAGCGGCGAGGGCATTCCGCTCGAGGCGCGCATCATCTGCCTCGCCGACGCGGTCGACGCGATGCTGCGCGGGGAAGGCGCGCGTCCGGCGCGCAGCCCCGACGAGATCGTGAAGGAGCTGCAGCGCTGCCGCGGGACGCACTTCGATCCCGCCCTCGTCGACGCCTTCCTCACGCTGCACGGCCGCGGCGAGAGCGGCATGGAGTCGCTGTGATCCGCCGCGCGGCAGCGACTAGTCGCTGAAGAACTCCGCGAGCTCGTCGGCCTGGCTCTCGGCGTCCTGATAACCGAGCTCGATCAGGCGCTGCGTGTAGCTGCTGTCGAACAGCACGTAGGAGAGCAGGTCCGATTCGAACGGCGCGTCGCCGAGGTCGAACGCGCGCAGCAGCAGGCGTACCGCAGCCGGCGGCCTAGCCGTGCCGCCCGCGCCGCGCACCGTCTCGCCCGCGAGCACGCCCAGATCCTGGGACGGCCGCACCACCAGGTCGTCGATCACGCGCATCGCGTGCCCGCGCTCGGCCAGCACCGCGTCGTTCACGCGCGCGAGCACGTCTTCGCCGCCGACGTCGCGCACACGTCGCACGACGTCGTTGAGCATGCGCATGTGGGCGATGTCGTTGTCGATGTGGTCGAGCAGCAGCGCGTTCAACACCTTGCCGAACAGGAAGAGCGGGTTGCCGTAGCTCGCGACGCGGCGCGCGGCGCTGTCGCCTTCCGCGCCTCCGGTCGCGCCCTTGCGCAGCGCGATCACCAGCACCTTGTCGGCGCCGAGGCGCAGCACGGGCGCGAGCGGCGTGTTCACGCGCAGGCCGCCGTCGGCGTAATAGGTCTCGCCGATGCGCACGGCGGGGAACAGGATCGGGATCGCCGCCGAGGCGAGCGCGTGCGCGGGCCCGAGCTTCACCGGGCGCGCGATCATGCTCGGGTCGTGCGTCCAAAGCTCCCCCGCCCCCCCGCGCGCGTCGAGGAACACGGCGGAGCGGCCCGTCGCGATCTCGGTCGCGGAGACGCACGCCGCCGCGATGTGTCCCTCGGCGAGGTTGCGCCGGATGCGTGGCCAGGGAATCACGTCGCGCACGATCCGCTCGAGATGCTCGGGGTTGAGCAGGCCGTAGAGCCGGTCGGGCGGAGCGCCCTTGCGCAGCGCGCTCGGCGCGCGCAGCGTGCCCAGCATCCGGCGCGGCAGCCGCAGCAGCTCGCCGATCGCCGAGCCGAACAGCTCCGAGAGCCGCAGACCCTCCCACGCCTGCGCGAGCAGCGCCGCGCGCTCTTCACCCAGGTGCGCGGTCGCCGCGACGAAGCACGCGTGAATCGCGCCGACGGAGGTGCCGCTCACGAGATCGATGCGCGGCGCGTGGCCGAGCCGCTTCGGCAGGCCGGCGAACAGGTAGCGCAGCACGCCCGCCTCGTAAGCGCCGCGCGCGCCGCCGCCGGACAGCACGAGCGCGCGCCGCGGCCGTTCGATCGTCCTGCCCTTGGCCACGCGCGCACACTAACAGCTCGCGTCGACGCGGGCTGGGCGAACGGCTCAGGCGCTCGTCGCCACGGCCTCGTGCGCGCGCAGCGCCGGCGGCGCCGCCGCCGCCGCCAGCGGGGCCGGCTGCGGCGCGCGCTTCGGCGCGCACGCGGCGACCAGCTCCGCATGAGCCCTGCGCAGCGCGCGCACGATCTCGTGCAGGTCCGGCACGCGGTCCTCGTCGGCGTTGAGGCCGATGCACAGCTTTCCGTCGTAGCTGGTGGCGACGATGCTCAGCCCGATGTTCGCGATCAGCGGCGCGAGCGCGATCATCGACTCGAGCCGCGCGCCGCGCAGGTAGAGCGCGTGGTCGGGGCCCGGCACGTTCGAGACGACGAGGTTCTGCGCGCCGCGCGAGAGCGCCTGCAGATCGAGCGGAAGCCACTCGTGCAGCGCCACCAGGCTCTGCACGCCGCTAGCGACGCGCTGCTCCTTGAGCGCGCGGGTCGCGGCGTGCAGCTTGCGCAGGCGTTCGAGCGGATCGCGCTCCGCGAGGGGCAGCGCGACCACCCATGACGACACGAAGTTGCCGCCGCGAGCGCGGTCCTTGGCCGCGCGCACGTTCACGGGACAGCTGCTGCGGAAGTCGAGGGCACCCGGGTCGATGCCGCGCTCGTCGAAGAACGTGCGCAGCGCCCCCGCGACGATCGCGAGCACGAAATCGTTGAGCGACGCCGCGTGGGCGTGCGCCGCCGCGCGCGCCTCGTCGAGGTCGAAGCTCGCCCAGTCGACGATGCGATGCGGCCCGATCGGGCCGTTGAGCGGCGTCTCGGACGCCGGCTCGAGCTTGAAGCGCGCGAGCTCGCCGAGCGCGCGCACGCGCTCGCGCAGCGTCTCGCGCGTGCGCGCACGATCGCGCCACCCCGCAGCGGCCGCGCGCGCGGCGCGCCAAGGCAGCGTCGCGCGGCGCGCCAGC
>DATBRS010000069.1:0-3597 GCA_036560185.1 Myxococcota bacterium | reverse complement strand
GTCTCGGCCGTCGGCGGCGCGAAGGTGGGCACCGAGAGCATGCTGCGCGCGGCCGAGGCGACGGGCGTACCGCTCGTGGCGTTCGTGAGCGGCATCGACAAGGACCGCGCCGATTTCACGAGCGCCGTTGAGTCGCTGCGCGCGCTCGGCGCCAACCCGATCCCGCTGGCGCTGCCATTCGGCGCGGTGCCGAACCTGCGCGGCGTAATCGATCTGATCACGATGCGCGCGACGCGAGACGGCCGTACGGGCGCGCCGCCTGCCGAGCTGCGCAACCTGGCGAAGGAGGCGCGCGCGCGGCTGATCGAGGCGGTCGCGGAGTCCGACGACGCACTCACCGAGATCTATCTCGAAAAGGGTGCGCTCTCCGACGCCCAGCTCGAGGCCGGGCTCGTCGCCGCCACGCGCGCGCGCAAGCTGCTGCCCGTGCTGTGCGGCGCTTCGACCAGCGAGCTCGGCATGCCCGCGTTGTTATGGGCAGCGACGCACCTGCTGCCGTCGGCCGCCGAGCGCGGACCGTGGCACGCCGAGCGCCTCGGCGATCACGCCGAGATCGAGGCCGAGCCGAGCCCGAACGCGCCCTTCTCCGCAGCGGTCTTCAAGACCGTGATCGACCGCTACGCCGGCACGCTCTCGGTGATGCGCGTGGTCTCGGGCACGGTGCACCACGACGAGACCGTGGTGAACGCGACGCGCGGCGAGAAGGAGCGGCTCGGCAAGCTGCTGCTGCTGCACGGCAGCGAGCTGGTCGAGGTGGCCGAGGCGGGGCCCGGCGACGTGATCGCGGTGGCGAAGCTCAAGGACGTGCACACCGGGAACACGCTCACCGCCGAGCGCAACGGCCTGCACCTGCCCGAGATCCCGATTCCGCAGGGCGTGATCTCCTACGCGATCTCCGCGAAGTCGAAGGCCGACGAAGACAAGCTGTTCCTCGCGCTGCACCGCCTCACCGAGGAGGACCCGACGCTCCACGTCTCGCGCGACGCAGCCACCGGCGAGTTCCTGCTGACGGGCATGGGCGAGCTGCACGTGCGCATCGCGGTGCAGAAGCTCCACCGCCTTTACGACGTGGACGTGGAGCTGCACACGCCGAAGGTGCCGTACCGCGAGACGGTCAAGGGACGGGCGGAGAACATCGAGGGCAAGCTCAAGAAGCAGACCGGCGGAAAGGGGATGTACGGGGTCGCGTACCTGACGCTCGAGCCCCTGCCCCGCGGCGCCGGCGTCGTCTTTTCGGACGAGATCGTCGGCGGCTCGATCCCGCGCAACCTGATTCCGGCGGTCGAGAAGGGCATCCACGAAGCGGCCCAGCACGGACCGCTCGCCGGCTTCCCGGTGGTCGACGTGAGGGTCCGCTGCATCGATGGCAAGTTTCACGCGGTCGATTCGAACGAGATGGCCTTCAAGCTGGCCGGCTCGTACGGGTTCAAGGCCGCGATGGAGCTCGCGAAGCCGACCCTGCTCGAGCCGATCATGCGCGCCGAGGTGACGGCGCCCCCCGAGCAGGTGGGCGACATCATGGGCGACCTGGCCCACCGGCGCGGCCGGGTGCAAGGCACGGAAAGTCGAGGCGCGGGCATGGTCATCAAGGCCGAGGTGCCTATGGCCGAAATGCTGGAGTACGCGAGTGCCCTTACCAGCCTGACCGGGGGCAAGGGCGCGTTCCACATGGAGTTCTCGCACTACGACGAAATGCCCGCCCAGCAGCGGGACAAAGTGATCGCCGAAGCACGCGCGAAAGCAGCCGCCAGGACGTGAGTCACGGCCCCTCGCGCGGGCGCGAGGGGTTTGGTGAGTCAGCCGCAGCAAAAGATCCAGCTCACGTTGTCGCCCCAGGCCGGGCGTTACGTGCAGCGCGACGCGCCGCTCGAGGTGCGCCGCCTCGCCGCGACCGGCGCGCTGCCGCTCGAGCCGGTGGAGCTCGCGACCGTGCTGTTCGTGCTCGCCAACGACGCCGATGCGCAGGTCAAGGAGGCCGCGCGTTCGAGCCTCGAGCGCCTGCCGGACTCGATCGCGAAGACCGTGCTCGGCGGTGCCACCCACCCCGCCGTGCTGAGCTTCCTCGCCCACGTCTACAAGGACGATGCCGCGCGCATGGAGACGCTCGCGCTCAACGCCGAGGCCGACGACGACACCGCCGCCTTCCTCGCCACGCTCCCGCACCGCCGCGTGATCGAGATCGTCGCGAACAATCAGACGCGCCTGTTGCGCGCGTCGCAGATCGTGGACGCTCTCGGCGAGAACCCGCTCACCGGCAAGGCCACGATCGACCGCATCCTGTCGTTCCTCGGGCTCGCGCGCCCCGCCGCGGAGGAAGTCGCCGAGAACGAGCTCGCGACGGACCTCACGCCCGACGAGGTCACCGACGAAGCGGCGCTCGCGGCGCTGCGTGCGATCCTCGGTGACGACGCCTCCGAGTTCGCGCAGGAGCTGCTCGAAGAGAACGGCGACGACGTCGACCTGGACGAGGCCACCAAGGGCAACCTCGCGGCGCTGATCCAGAAGATGAACGTGATGCAGAAGGTGAAGCTCGCGCGGCTCGGCAACAAGGAAGCGCGCGGCCTGTTGATCCGCGATCGCAACAAGATCGTCTCGACCGCGGCGATCCGCAGCCCGCGCATGACGGAGAACGAGGTGGCGAGCTTCGCGAAGTCGCGCAACCTCTCCGACGAAGTCATGCGCATCATCGCGAGCAATCGCGAGTGGACGAAGAACTACGCGGTGAAGCTCGGGCTGGTGATGAACCCGAAGTGCCCGATCGGGTATTCCGTGAAGTTCATGAACTTCCTGCAGGAGAAAGATCTGCGCACCCTCGTCAAGAGCAAGGACGTGCCCGCGGTGATCGCGACGCACGCGCGCCGGAATTTGACCAAGAAGGGGAAGATGTAATGAACGACGCGCCCGACCCGAGCGCCGTCAACGCGCGGATCGTCTACTGGGGCGCCGAGGGCGCGGGCAAGCGCACGAACTTGCGCGTGATCCACGCCAAGCTGCGCCCCGACCACCGGGGCGAGCTGCGCTCGGTGCCGACGCGCATCGACCCGACGGTGAGCTACACGACGCTGCCGATCGAGCTCGGCGAGGTGGGCGGCGTGCGCACGCGCCTTCAGATCGTGGCGGTGCCCGGCGAGCGCGAGCACGCGCCGACGCGCAAGCAGCTGCTCGATCGCACCGACGGCGTCGTGCTCGTGCTCGACGCGCGCCGCGAGAAGCTCGGCGAGAACCTCGCGAGCCTCGAAGAGCTGAAGGCCGCGCTGATCGCCTACGGGCGGCGCATCGACGAGATGCCGCTCGTGATCCAGTACAACAAGCGCGACGTCGCGGATCCGTACGCGCTCGAAGACTTGCACCGCAAGCTCGCGATGCGCGGCGTGGCCGCGTTCGAAGCCGTCGCCAAGGACGGCACGGGCGTGCTGCAGACGCTCACCACGATCTCGAAGCGCGTGATTCGGCACCTGCGCGAGCACGGGCAGGCGCCGGCTCCCGCCGTGAAGCCGGCCGCCGACGCGAGCGCCAACGCCGCGACGCAGGTGCGCTTTGCGCCGGCCCCCGCGGCAGCCGCGACTCCTCCGCCCGGCGTCACGCAGCTGATCGATC
>DATBRS010000068.1:0-4116 GCA_036560185.1 Myxococcota bacterium | reverse complement strand
AAGGGCTCCGGCTCGCCCAGCCCCGGTACGCCCAGCAGGACGCGCGAGCCATTCCGCGCAGCCGCCGCCCGCCCCGCCGCGCGCGATCGCCGCGTCCGCCCGTCCTCGCGCGGGAGTCCTCGACCCGCGCGCTCCCTCTAGTGCAGCTCCACCGCCACCAGCTTCGACACCCCCTTCTCCTCCATCGTCACCCCGTACAACCGGTCCGCGATCTGAATCGTGCGCTTGTTATGGGTGATCAGCAGGAACTGAGAGGACGCCGACATCTCCGCCACGATCTCGTTGAATCTTCCGACGTTCGCGTCGTCGAGCGCCGCATCCACTTCGTCGAGCAGGAAGAACGGCGACGGCTTCACCTGGAACACCGAGACGAGCAGCGCGATCGCCGTCATCGTCTTTTCGCCGCCGGACAGCAGATCGACGCTCTGCGGGCGCTTGCCGGGCGGCTGCGCGGTGATGTCGATGCCGGCCTCGAGCAGGTCCTCGCTCTCGGTCAGCGCGAGATGGGCGCGGCCACCGCGGAACAGGCGCGGGAAGTTCAGCTTGAACTTCTCGTTCACCGCGTCGAAGGTCTCCTGGAAGCGCGCCCGGCTGGTGCGGTTGATGCGCGCGATCGCATCGCGCAGCTGCAGCACGCTGTGCTCGAGATCGTTCTTCTGCTCGGTGAGGAAGCGGAAGCGCTCGCGCAGCTCCTCGTGCTCCTCGATCGCGCCGAGGTTCACGTCGCCGATCGCCTCGATCTTGTTCCGGATCTCGTCGAGCCGCCCGCGGCGCTCCGCAGCCTCGAGCGCGAGGAGCTCGGCCAGCTCGCGCGCCTCGCGGCGCGCCTCGCGCTCCGCGCTGCTGGCGCTCCTCACGAGCAGCGCCTCCTCGCTCTCGGGCGCCGTCGGTTCGCCGCCCTCTGCCACGCCTTCATCGTCCGCCTGCGCCGAGCCGGCGATCTCCGGCTCGAGCTCGGGCCCGAGATCGACGAGCACGGGCACCTTCCAGTGCGCGAGCTCGACGTTCCAGCGATCGCGCGCGCTGGAGTCGACGTGCGTGAGGCGCAGCTCGCGCTCGCGCAGGCCCAGCTCCGCCTCGTTCGCGGCGTCGCGCAGCGTCTCGAGCTCGAGGCGCGCGTCGCGCGCCGCGTCTTCGAGCGCGCGCACTCGCGCGGCCACCGTCTCGTAGGCCTCGCGGCGCCGCTCGTTCGCGGCGCGCGCGTTCTCTTCGCCCTCGAGCTCGCTGTTCATCGCCGCCTCGCCCGCGGCGATCGCTCCCGCGAGCTCTTCGCGGCGGCGCTCGCCGGTCGCGATCTCCGCGTCGCGGCGTTGGATCCACGCGCGCGCCTCTTCGACCTGCGCGCCCGCGCGCAGCACGGCGCCCGCGATGCGCTCGCGCGCGTCGCGGCGGCCCTGCCGCTCGACGCGCCGCTCGGTCGCGACGGCCTCGAGCCGCGTGAGCTCACGGCCCGCCGAGCCAATGCGCAGTCCGAGCGTGTCCTGCTCGCGCTGGCGCGCGCCGCGCTGCTCGCGGCCCTCGACGAGGTAGCTCTCGTGCCGAATCGACTCGAGATCGATGCGCTCCAGCTCCGCGATCAGGCCGCCGCGCTCCTCGCCGCGCGACTCCTGCGCGCTGCCGATCGCCTTCAAGCGCTCGCGCGTGCGCTCGAGATCCTTCTCGTGGTTCGCGACCGCGAGCGCGGCCGTGTGATGGCGGCTGCGCAGGTTGTCGAGCTCGCTCGCCCCGCGCTGCGCGTCGCCCTGCGCGCGCTCGTCCACGAGCGTGAGGCTCGCAACCTCCGCCTCGAGCGCCGCGACTTCGGCCTCGAGCTCGCGCACCTCGCGCACGCGCGTGAGGATCCCGGCCTGACGCACCGCGCCGCCGCCGCGGATCACGCCGTCGGAGCTGAGCACGTCGCCGGTGCGCGTCACGAAGCTGCACGGGATGCGGCCTTGGCCGTAGTGACCGAGCGCCTGCGCGAGCGTGTCGACGACGTTCGCGCCGCCGAGCAGGGCTCGCCCCACCGCCTCGAAGCCGGGACGTAGGCCCACGCGCGCGAGCAACGGCTCGCCGAGCGGCACGAAGCCGCTCGCCGCGTCGCTCGGCTCGCGGTCGACAACGAGCACGCCGCGGCCGGCCTCGGCGCGGCGCAGCGCTTCGAGTGCCGCGTCGGCGTCTCCGCCGCTCGACAGCACGACGCCCTCGGCGCGGTCCGCGAGCACGGCCTCGACCGCGCGCTCGAGATCCGCCGGCACGTCGAAGGCGTCGCGCACGAGGCCGCGCAGGCCGAAGCGCGCGCGCTCGGCCGGGCTTTGCGCCATCAAGTGACGCACGCCGCCGGACAGGTCTTCCCTGCGCTCGAGGATCTCGCGCAGCGAGGCGAGGCGCGCGCGGCGCACCGAGAACAGCTCGCGGCGAGCGCGCACGTCTTCGCTCGCGCGGCGCGCCTCGGCGACGCTCAGCTCCTGGCGCGCGAGCGCGTCGCGCAGCAGGCCCATCATGCGGTCGCGCTCGGCCAGCAGGTTGCGCAGGCCCTCTTCGAGCGAGCGCTGCTCTTGATCGGTGCTGCTCGCCTCGCTCTGCTGCACCTCGAGCTGCTCGTCGGCGCTGCGCAGGCGCTGCTCGATCTCCGCGCGCCGATCCGCGAGGGCGCCGAGGCGATCCTCCGCGCGCGCGATCCGCGTCAGCAGCTCGACGAGCTGCGCGCTGTGCTGCTCGCGCTCGCGCTCGAGCGCGCGCAGCGCGTCGTTCGCGGCGCGCGACGCCGCCTCGGCGGCATGGGTCGACGCCTCCTCTTCCGCGAGCGCGGCCTCGACGGCCGCGAGCTCGTCGCGCAGCCGCGCGAGCTCCTGCTCGGCCGCGAGGCGCTGCGCCGCGAGCTGCTCGCGCTCGCGCGCGCGGCCCTCGTTCGCTTCGCCGAGCGATGCGCGCTCGCGCCGGTCGTAGGCGATCTGGCCCTCGATCTCCTTGATGCGCGCGCGAATCTGGAAGAGGGCCTCGCTGCCCTGGGCGAGATCGCGCTCGCACACGGCCAGCGCGAGGCGGCGCTCGGCGACTTCGTTCTCGCGCTCGGCCAGGTTCGCCTCGACGCCGGCGACGCGATCGTGCACCTGCGTCGCGTGGGCTCGCGCCTGCTCGATCTCGGAGGCGAGCTGCTGGCGCTCCTCGCTCGCGAGCGAGAGCTCGACCACGCGCTGCAGCTCGCGCAGGCGCTTGTAGGCCGCCGCCTTCTTCGCCTGGCGCTCGAGCGAGGAGATCTGGCGCCGGATCTCGCCGAGCACGTCGCGCACGCGCGTCAGGTTCTGCTCGGTGCCTTCGAGCTTGCGCTCCGCCTCGCGGCGCCGCGCCTTGTACTTGCTGATGCCCGCGGCTTCCTCGATCAGCACGCGCCGCTCTTCCGCCTTGGCGGAGACGATCTCGGCGATGCGGCCCTGCTCGACGATCGTGTAGCCCTTGGTGCCGATGCCCGTGTCGCGGAAGAAGTCGAGCACGTCGCGCAAGCGCACCGGCGTGCGATTGATCGCGTATTCGGATTCGCCGCTGCGGTAGAGCCGGCGCGAGACCTGGATCTCGCTGTACGAGGCGAACTCCGGTGGCGCGATGCCGTCGGCGTTGTCGAAGGTGAGCACGACCTCCGAGAGCCCCACCGGCGCGCGCGCGTCGGAGCCGGCGAAGATCACGTCCTGCATGCCCTTGCCGCGCAGGTGGCGCGGGGACTGCTCGCCCATCGCCCAGCGGATCGCGTCGACGACGTTCGACTTGCCGCAGCCGTTCGGGCCGACGATGCCGGTGATGCCTCGCTCGAACGAGAAGGCGGTCTTGTCGACGAAAGTCTTGAAGCCGTGGATCTGGAGCGACTTGATGCGCAACGGTTTCCCCCGTTCCCCCGAGCGGCAACCGGAGAGGAGGCTCCGGCTGTCTTGGGGGGCACGACAGCGTGATCAGCAGGCACTCTTGGGGGTGGGGAGTGTTTACCACCGGGATTTCGACGGTGGCAACGAATTTGTCCTCGGAAGTGCGCGTGGGAAGTGAGTTTTGTCACTGACGCGGGTAGGGGCAAGAAGGGGAGTCCGCGCGAAGCGCGGCGGGCGGAGGCGGGGTGGCTGCGGGCGATGGCTCGGAGTGGGCCTTTGG
>DATBRS010000067.1:0-12313 GCA_036560185.1 Myxococcota bacterium | reverse complement strand
GAAGGCGCCGAGCACGCGGCTCGCACGCGGATCGCGATCGGTCGCGGCGAAGCCCTTCTCGATCTCGTCGATCCAGAGCACCGCCGGCGCGAGCGATTCGGCGACGGCCATCGCCTCGCGCATGGTCAGCTCCGGCGGCTTCGCGGGATCGCCGAACGCGGCGGCGAGGTCGAGGCGCAGAAGCGGGAAGCGCCACTCGCGCGCCACCGCCTTCGCGCACAGCGACTTGCCGCAGCCCTGAACGCCTAACAGCAGCAGGCCGCGCGGCGCGGGCAGCCCGAACGTGCGCGCCTCCTCGCTGAAGGCGCGGCGCCGCTCGCGCAGCCAGCGCTTCAGCTCGCCCAGGCCGCCGATGCCCGAGAGATCGTCCTGCGAATCGTGGAAGCTCAGCGCCGGCGTGCGGCGCAGCGCCTTCTGCTTCTCGCGCACGATCGTGGTCACCGTCGCCTCGTCGAGCGCGCCGCGCGCGAGCCAGGCCTTGCGGAACACGCGCACGGCCTCGTTGCCCGTGAGCCCGAGCGCTGCGCGCACGCAGTCGGCGAGCAGCTCGGGCGCCGCCTTCGTGTTCGGCGTGCCCGCGAGCACCTTCTCGAACAGCGCCTGCAGCTCGGCGGCGCTCGGCAGCGGCAGCTGCACGCGCCCCGCCTCGCGCTCGAGCTCGAGCGGCAGCTCGAGCAGCGGCCCGACCAGCAGCAGCGTCTGGCGGCGTTGGCCGAGGCGGACGAGCGCGTCGCGCAGCCGGCGCAGGCCGAGCGGCTCCGCGATCACGGAGTGCGCGTCGAGCAGTGCGATCAACGCCGGCTTCTCGAGCGCCTCGATCGCGCGCATGCAGGCGTCGAAGCCGCCGGCGCCCTTGCCCTGACCGTCGAGCCCACCCGCGAGCGACCAGGTGTGGAACTCGCGCTCGCACGCCTCTGCGGCGCGCGCTGCGGCGCGCACCGCGCGCTCTTCCTCGAAGCTCTCCAGCGCGACGAGCTTGTAGCCCGAGCGCAAGAGCAGCGAGAGCTCCTTGTCGACCGCTCGGCTCATTGCGCTTCCGAGGTCAGGCGCACCACTTCTTCGAAGGTGGTCGTGCCGTCCGCGAGCTTGCGGATCGCGGCCTCGCGCAGCGTCGCCATGCCCTCGACGCGCGCCGCGTAGGCGATCTCGTTCGCGTCCTTGCCTTCAGTGATCAGCTGGCGCACGCGGCGCTGCACGTCGAGCAGCTCGAACACGCCGGAGCGCCCGTAAAGGCCCGTGTGCCGGCACTTCGGACAGCCCTCGCCCCAGCGCACCTTCAGCTCCTCGCGGCGTTCGACCGGCACCTTGAGCGCGAGCGCCTCGACCTGCACCGCGGTGAGCGCGCCCTCGACGCCGCAATCCGCGCACACCTGCCGCACGAGCCGCTGCGCGAGCACGCCGCGCAGCACGCTCGCGAGCAGGAAGCGCTCGACGCCGAGCTCGATCAGGCGCGTGACCGCACCGGCGGCGTCGCGCGTGTGCACCGTGCTGAACACGAGGTGGCCCGTGAGCGCCGCCTGCACTGCCATGTTCGCGGTCTCGCTGTCGCGGATCTCGCCGACCATGATGATGTCGGGGTCCTGGCGCAGGATCGCGCGCAGCGCCGTTGAGAACGTCACGTCGACCTGACGCTGCACCTGCACCTGGCAAAAGCGCGGGTCGATCATCTCGATCGGATCTTCGACCGTCGTGATGTTGAGCTCGGGCCCTGATAAGTACCGGAGCGTCGAGTAGAGCGTGGTCGTCTTGCCCGAGCCGGTCGGACCGGTGACGAGCACGAGGCCCGACGGCGACGTGATCCAGCGCTCGTAGCGCTCGCGGTCCTCGCGATGGAAGCCGAGCTGCGCGAGGTCGGTCATCAGGGCCATCGGGTCGAACACGCGGATCACGATCTTCTCGCCGAACGCGCACGACAGGCTCGAGACGCGCAGCTCCACCTCGCGGTCGCCGCGCTGCGTCTTGATGCGGCCGTCCTGCGGGCGCCGGCGCTCGGCGATGTCCATGCGCGCCAGCACCTTGATGCGCGAGGCGACCGCGGCGTGCACCTGCACCGGCAGCCGCTCGATCTCGTGCAGGATGCCGTCGATGCGGAAGCGGATCACCGCATCGCGGTCGCGCGGCTCGAGGTGGATGTCGCTGGCGCGCTGATCGAAGGCGTAGTTGAGCAGGTAGTCGACGGCCGCGATCACGTGCTCGTCGTTGCTCGCGGCGAGCTCGTCGTTGCTGCGCAGCTGCACCAGCTGCGTGAGGGCGCTGCCGGCGCCGCCCGTGCTCGCGGGCCCGAGCTGCTCGGTCGCGCGCGTCACGCTCGAGCGGAAGCCGAACACGCGATCGATGATCTGCACGATGTCGCGCTTGCTCGCGACCACGTACGTGAGCGGAACCCGTAACAGCTGCTCGAGGCTCTCGCGCAGCGCGCCGTCGTACGGATCGGTGAGGGCGATCGTGAGCGCATCGCCATTGCGCGCCACGGGCAGCACCGCGTGCCGCCGCGCGAAGGGCCGCGAGAGCGAGCGCGTCACGAGGTCCGCGTCGACGCGCACGGGGTCGATCTTCAGGTACGGCACGTCTGCCGCCGTCGCGATCGCCTCCGCCAGCGCGTCCTCGTCGAGCGTGCGCTTCGGGTTGCTCGCGTCGGCGAGCCGCAGGATCGCCACCAGCTCCGCGGGGGAGGCCTCGTAGCGCGCCGCGGCCTGGGAGCGCACCGAGCCGACGCGTTCCTTCAGCACCTGGCTGCGTAGGGTCGTCGCGCGCCCCGCGATCTCCTGCGCTTTGGCCGGCTCCAGCTTCCCCGCCTGGGTGAGGATCTCGAGCAGCTCCTCCAGGGACAACGGCGCGCGCGGCTCTTCGTTCGGCTTCGGCATGGCAGGGCGTATCGGCCAGGCTGCGAGACGCATTGATCTCCTGAAACGGGCCCCGGCAGCGGTTCTTGCGCTCGGGTGGCGCCGGGTGTGGCCGCGGTCACAGGGGCCGCGCTCCGCCCGCACTCCGCCCGGGCTCCGCCGACTGGGACTACTCCGCCCAGTCGAGCTCGCGGATCGCCACGCTGCCGGGGATGACGGTGCCGAAGCGCGCCCCCGGCCAGCCCGCGCTGGTGACGTACCAGCGCCCGCTGTCGGGGTCGCACACGTACTCGGGCGCATGGGCCTCGACGCGCGCGGCGGCTTCGCGCGGCTCGCCGCCATAGCTGCCGAAGTCGAACGGGTCGTGCGAGCGGAAGAGCAGCGTCTCGTGGTAGTCGGCCGGCCCGGCGCCGCTCGTCGTGTACGTGATCGAGAGCCAGTACTCGCCGTCCCGTTCGAACACGAACGGCGACTCGGTCGCCGCCCAGGCCGGCTGCTTCG
This sequence comes from Myxococcota bacterium, assembly GCA_036560185.1. Lineage (GTDB taxonomy): Bacteria > Myxococcota_A > UBA9160 > UBA9160 > UBA6930 > VGRF01. Next base: position 8,969 of record DATBRS010000067.1, on the reverse strand, counting down.
GCGCGCTCTCCGCCGTGCGCAGCGCGAAGCGGACGAAGCGCCAGTTCCGCAGATCCTCGGAGATGCACACGCTCACCGCGCCCGCGCGGCCGCGCTTGCCGGTCGCGTAGAGCAGCCAGCTGTCGTCATCGAGGTGGAAGATCATGCCGTCGCGCATCACGCCCTGAACCGGCGCGCCGACGAGCGAGCACGGCGCCTCGTGCCAGCTGAGCAGCCCCGCGTCGTCGCAGACCGCGGCGCGCAGCAGATCGGGGCCGTAGAGCATCACCCAGCGCTGGCCGTCGTACGCCACCGTCGGCGCCCAGGCGCGCGCGCCGAAGTCGCAGACGCGGGGATGCTCCGCGAACTCGCCCTGCGCGAGCGACGCGCCCGAGCCGTGGCAGAACCAGCGCTCGGCATGGGGGTCGATCTCGGGCGTGGGCTTGGTGATGCCGAAGACGTGCCAGCGCCCGTCGTTGGCGCGCACGAGGCAGTGGTCGTTCACGTACACGCCGCTGCGCGCCGGAGTGAAGAGCGGTCGCCAGCCGGCGGCGCCGAGTCGCGGTGTGGCCATCGCGCGATTCTACGGAGTTCGCGCACCGAGCGAGCGCCGCGGCTGCGGCGTAACATCACGCCTCATGGCACAGGCACTCCACTTCGGCGTCACCCTCCCGCAGATCAAGCGCAGCTGGGCCGAGGCGCGGGACGCCGCCCTCGCCTTCGAGCGCCTCGGCTTCGACTCGCTCTGGGTGTGCGACCACCTCTACGGCGTGCCCTCGCCGGCGAACGGCATCCTCGAGGCGTGGACCGAGCTGACCGCGGTCGCGGCGATCACGGAGCGCGTGCAGCTCGGCACGCTCGTGACGCCGCCGTTCTTCCGGAACCCCGCGGTGCTCGCGAAGCAGATCGCGACGCTCGAGCAGATCGCGCCGGGCCGCGCCTACCCGGGCTTCGGCGCGGGCTGGTTCCAGGCCGAGTTCGACGGCTACGGCTGCGCATTCCCGAGCCTCGGCGAGCGGCTGCGCGCGCTCGACGAATCGCTCGCGATCATGACCGGGATGTGGACGCAGGAGAAGACGAGCTTCCGCGGGACTCATTATTCGGTGAAGGACGTGATGTGCGAGCCGAAGCCGGCGAAGAAGCCGCGCGTGCTGGTCGGCGGCGGCGGCGAGCGCGTGCTGATGGGCATCGCCGCCAAGTACGCCGACACCTGGAACAACATGGCCGTGTTCCAGGGCCAGCTCGCGCACAAGGTCGACGCGCTCAAACGGCGCTGCGACGAGACGAAGCGCGACTTCGCGACGCTCGCGATCTCGCAGCAATGCAACGTCGTGATCGCGGAAGACGAGGTCGCGGCGAAGGAAGCGCTCGCGAAGGCGAGCAAGATCTACGGCGGGCACATGGGCGCAGCGCTCGAGAGCCACGGCATCTGGGGCACGCCCGAGCGCGTGATCGAGGGCATCCAGCGGCACGTGAAGCTCGGCTGCACCGGCTTCGTGATCGAGTTCTTCGGGCGCGACACGCGGCAGCCTGCCGCGTTGTTCGCGGAAACCGTGATCAAGGAGCTGCGACGATGAATCCGCGCACGATCGCCTCGGGCTTGCTCTTGTTCACCGGCGTCGCACACGCCGCGGAGTGGGCGCTGCGCAGCCACGCGACTCCGATGCTCGTGTTCGGCGCGATCTACTTCGCGCTCGGGCTCTGGCTGCGGCGCCCGGGCAAAGCGCCGCTGATCGCGAGCGCCGTGCTCCCCGCGCTCGGCGGCCTCGGTGGCGCCCAACAACTCGCCGCCGCGCCGGCGCTCGACCCGGTGCTCGCGGGCATGGTCGCGATCGACGCGGTGGTCGTCGTGTGCTGCGTGGCGTGCCTGGTGAAGGGCGAGGCGAGCGCGGCGAGGGCCTGAACGCTCAGGCTCGCAGGCTCTTCGCCATCTGCTCGAGCGCGCGCTCGAGGATGGCGCGCGAGGTGGCGAAGTTGAGGCGCACGAAGCCGCGGCCGGCCTCGCCGAAGTTCGGGCCCTCGCTGAGCGCGACCTTGGCCTGCTTCAGGAAGAACTCGTGGGGCGTCGGCTCGAGCTTCAGGGCACGGCAATCGAGCCACGCGAGGTAAGTCGCCTCGGGCGGACAGTGCACGACGCCGGGCAGCTCGCGCTTCACGAAGTCCGCGACGAAGTCGCGGTTGGCGCGCAGATACGCGAGCACGTCGGCGAGCCAGGCGTCGCCGTGCTCCCAGGCCGCTTCGGTCGCGAGGATGCCCGGGCCGTTGAGTCCGCCGCGCAGGTGGCGCGGGAACTGGTTGAAGCGCCGCTTCAGCTCGGGCGTGCCGAAAATCGCGACGGCGCAGCGCAGGCCCGCGATGTTGAAGGCCTTCGACGCGGCGTAGAGCGTGACCGTGCGCGAGGCCGCGTCTTCCGAGAGCGACGCGAACGGGATGTGGCGGTGCGGCGCGAACACGAGGTCGGCGTGGATCTCGTCGCTGATCACGCACAGCTCGTGCTCGCGCGCGATCGCGGCGATGGCCTCGAGCTCGCCTCGCCGGAACGCGCGGCCGGTCGGGTTGTGCGGATTGCACAACAACAACAGCTTGGCCCGCTTCGCCTGCGCGCGCAGATCGTCGAGATCGAGCGCGTAGCCGTCGGCGCCGCGGCGCATCTCGTTCGCGAGCAGCGTGCGCCCGTGCTCGCGGATCACCTGCAGGAACGGCGGGTAGATCGGCGTCTGCGTGATCACACCGTCGCCGGGCTGCGTGAGCTGCAGCAGCGAGACGTGCATCGCCTGCACGACCTCGCTGATGAGCTCGATTTGGCTGCGCGGCACCGCGTAGCCGAAGCGCTGCTGCATGCGCGCGGCGGCGAGATCGGGAACGCGCGTCGGGCGCGGATGCATCGGGTAGCCGAGATCGCCGACCGCGAGCGCACGCGCGAGACGCCGGCGGATCGGCGCGGCGGGCTCGAAATCCATGTCGGCGACCCACAGCGGGAGCGCTTCGGGGCCGTACTCCTGCCACTTCTCGCCGCTGCGCGCGCGCAGCACCGCCTCGCTCAGCGCATCGAACGCGGGCGCCGGGTTGCGCAGCGCGAGCTCGAGGCGCGCGAGCGCGGCCTCGCACCGTGCGGGCGGCGGGAGCGCTTCGCGCAAGCCCGCGCGCGCGGCGTAGCCCGCGAGATCGCGGCGCAGCTCGGCGAGCGCGAACTCGAGCGAGTCGCGCTCGGTCGAGATCGGCGTGATCTCGTCGCGCCCGTCCGAGTCGTGGTGCCAGTGCGCGCCGTCGACGAAGCAGTCGAAGCGGAACAGCTCGGCGCCGTCCGCGCTGCGCTTTGCGCGCAGCGTCGGGCCGCCGGAGCTGCCCGGCGTACGGTGCTCCACCTCGAGCGCGAGAGGACCCAACACTTCGCGAGCGGCGGCTTGCATGGCCCGGCCAGCATACCCACGCGCGCGCCCGTACAACGCCGGCGAAATGACGCGCGCCATGGCAGCCTCGTCCAGGCCACCGCCGAGGAACGCGGCGATGCGGGCGCAGGCGGGCGCAGGCGAAGCCACGAGTTGCGCGACATCGAGGCACAGCACGCGGCAGTCGGCGCGCGCTGCGAGACGCGCGAGCGCGTCGGCGAGCTGGAGCGCGTAAATCTCGGCGAGGCGCTCAGAGTGGCCCATCGGGGTCTGACCCCCATGGGCCAGCATGTTCGCCTGCGACGCGACCACGTCCGCGAGCTCGCGCTCCGCCACGAGCACGCGCAGCGGCACGCCCTCCGGCAGCGCACCGAGCAGCGCGTGGATCACCTTGAGCGCGCGACCGTGGGCGCTGCGGACGAGCGCCTCGGCGCGCGCGTCGCGGCCGAGCCGCGGCAGCAGCGCGTGCTCGTAGTAGCCGCGCGGATTGCTCGTGTCGGGCGCGCGCACGCCGTCGCTGAGCGCCTCGATGCCGCCCGCATCGAGCACCTGCATCAGCAGCGAGGTACCGGCGCGCGGAACCCCCGAAACGATCGTGACGAAGTCGCGCGGCGTGCGTGCCATCACGCCTAAGGTGGCGCAATCACAGCGAAACTGGACTGCCGCGGCAGAACGCCGCCGCTAGTGTGTGCCGACTCTCAGGGACTCTCCGACGCCATGCCTGCGCGCGCGACGATCGACCCCGACAAGCTGCCCAAGCACTTCGACGCCGCCGAGGCCGAGAAGCGCTTTGACGCGCGCTGGCAGGAGCTCGGCGTCTACCACTACGACCCGACCCGCTCGCGCGAGGACACCTGGGTGGTCGACACGCCGCCTCCCACCACCTCGGGATCGCTGCACATCGGGCACGTCTTCTCGTACACCCAGCCCGACTTCATCACGCGCTACCAGCGCATGCGCGGCAAGAGCATCTACTACCCAATGGGCTGGGACGACAACGGCGTGCCGACCGAGCGCCGGGCGCAAAATCTGTTTCACGTGCGCTGCGACCCGACGCTGCCGCGCGACCCGGGCCTCGCCCTCGAGCCGGCGACCTCGAAGACGCGCAGCGGCCCCTACCGGGTGATCTCGCGCCCTGACTTCATCGCGCTCTGCGCGCGCGTCACGGCCGCCGACGAGAAAGCGTTCCTCGAAGTGTGGCGCCGCGTCGGCCTCTCGATCGACTGGCGCACCGAGTACGCGACGATCGACGAGCAGTGCCGCCGCATCGCGCAGCTCTCGTTCTGGGATCTCCACCGCAAGGGCCACGTCTACCAGAGCGACGCGCCGTTCATGTGGGACGTCGACTTCCAGATGGCCGTCGCCCAGGCCGAGGTCGAAGACAAGCTGCGGCCCGGCGCGTACCACGACATCGAGTTCGGCGTCGAGGGGGGCGGCGCGTTCACGATCTCGACCACGCGCCCCGAGCTGCTCGCCGCCTGCGTCGGCGTGACCGCGCATCCGGACGACGCGCGCTATCAGGGACTGTTCGGGAAGCGCGCGATCACGCCGCTGTTCCACGCGCCCGTCTCGATCTTCGCGAGCGAGAAGGCCGACCCGGAAAAGGGCACCGGCATCCTGATGGTGTGCACGTTCGGCGACCAGACCGACGTCGAGTGGTGGCGCGACCACAAGCTGCCGCTGCGGCAGGTGCTCGGGAAGAATGGCCGGCTGCTGCCCGTGACGTTCGGCGGCGAGGCGTTCCCTTCGCTCGACGCCGAGGCGGCGAATCGCGCCTACGCCGAGATCGCCGGGCGCAACCTCAAGCAAGCGCGCGCGCGCACGCTCGAGCTGTTACGGGACACGGCCGGCAGCGCCACGGGCGGCGGCGCTCCGCTCGTGCGCGAGCCGAGGCCGATCGAGCACGCGGTGCGCTTCTACGAGAAGGGCGACAGCCCGCTCGAGTTCCTGCCGACGCGCCAATGGTTCGTGCGCCTGCTCGACAAGAAGGAGGCGCTGCTCGCCAAGGGCGCGGAGATCGCGTGGCATCCGGAGCACATGCACAAGCGCTTCGAGGATTGGACGCGCAACCTCGGCTTCGACTGGTGCATTTCGCGGCAGCGCTACTTCGGCGTGCCGATTCCCGTGTGGTACCCGCTCGACGCCGCGGGCCGCCCGGACTACGCGCGCCCGATCGTCGCGGATCCGAAGTCGCTGCCCGTCGACCCGATGACCGACGCGCCGCCCGGTCATCAGGAAGCGCAGCGCGGCCAGCCCGGCGGCTTCGCCGGTGAGGCGGACGTGTTCGACACCTGGTTCACGAGCTCGATGACGCCGCAGATCGCGAGCCGCTGGCTGCTCGAGCCCGAACGGCACGCGCGGCTGTTCCCCGCCGACCTGCGCCCCCAGGCGCACGACATCATCCGGACCTGGGCCTTCTACACGATCGCGAAGGCGCTGCTCCACGAGGACCGCATTCCGTGGCGGCGCATTGCGATCTCCGGCTGGATCCTCGACCCCGATCGCAAGAAGATGTCGAAGAGCGTCGGCAACGTGATGACACCGATGGAGCCGATCGAGAAGCACGGCGCCGATGCGATTCGATATTGGGCCGGCAGCGCGCGGCTCGGCGTCGACACCGCGATCGACGAGAACGTCTGGAAAGTCGGCCGGCGCCTCGTCACCAAGCTCTTCAACGCGAGCAAGTTCGCGCTCGCGCAGACGGCGGAGCCGGGGCCGATCGCGACCGAGCTCGATCGCGCGTTCGTCGCGGAGCTGCAGGAGCTCGTCGCGCACTGCACCGCCGCCTACGAGAAGATGGACTACGCGCGCGCGCTGGAAGCCACCGAGTCGTTCTTCTGGAGGCGCTTCACCGACACGTACCTCGAGCTCGCGAAGGCGCGCGCGCGCAGCGAGAGCGATCCGGCCGGCCGTGCGAGCGCGGTCGCGACGCTGCGGCTCGCGCTGTCCGTGCTCGTGCGCCTGTTCGCGCCCGTGCTGCCGTACATCACCGAGGAAATCTGGAGCTGGGCGTTCGCCGCGGAGACGGGCCGCGCCTCGGTCCACGTCGCGGCGTGGCCGAGCACGGCCGACTTCGCGGGAATCTCCGCGCCCGCGGACGCCGCGAGCTTCGAGACCGCGGTCGCGAGCTTCCTCGCCATCAACAAGGCGAAGGCCGACGCGAACGTCTCGGCGGGCCGCGAGACGCTGCGCCTCGCGCTCGCCGCGGAGCCGGCGACGCGCGCGAAGCTCGTGCCTGTGATGCAGGACGTGCTCGCCGCCGCGCGCTGCGCCGCGCACACGCTCGCCGACGACGCGGCGCTTGAGCCCGGCGCGATCGCGGTGCGCGACGCGGTGTTCGCCGAACGCTCCCCGGCGGAGGCCTGACGCATGCGCGCCGCCATCGAGCGCCTCGGCGCCGACTCGATCCAGCTCGTCCACGAGCTCGGGCGCATCGCGGCGTTCGGAGCCGCGACGGCGCTCGGCGTGCTGCGGCCCGCGTTCTGGCTGCTGCCGCGGCTGGTGCGCGAGATCTACGACACCGGCGTGTTGTCGCTCCCGATCATCACGCTCTCGGGCCTCACGGTCGGGATGGTGCTCGGGCTCCAGCTGTTCTGGCTGCTCACCACCTTCGGCGCGGAGACGTCGCTCGGCGGCGCAGTCGGCGCGACGCTGGTGCGCGAGCTCGGGCCGGTGCTCACGGGCCTGCTCGTCACGGGCCGAGCGGGCTCCTCGATGGCCGCGGAGATCGCCGTGATGAACGCCTCCGAGCAGCTCGACGGCATGAAGACGATGGCGCTCGACCCGGTGCGCTTCGTGGTCGGCCCGAAAGCGCTCGCGATGATCCTGTGCATGCCGCTGCTGAACGGCATCTTCATCTGCTCCGCGATCGCGGGCACCTGGCTGATCGCCGTCCAGATGCTCGGCCTCGACTCCGGAATCTTCTTCGCCGACCTCGACCAGCGCGTGAACTGGGAGAAAGATGTCGTCGGCACGATGATCAAGGCGCTCGTGTTCGGCGCGCTGGTGGCGCTGATCGCGACCTACCGCGGCTTCACGAGTGGCCGCAGCGCGGAGCAGGTGAGCCGCGCGACGACCTCGACGGTCGTCACCGCGTCGGTTTGGATCCTGCTCGCGGACTTCGTCGTCACCTCGCTCTGGAAGTTCTAGTCCGGCTGCCCACGCACCCGCCCTCAGTGCTGGAGAATCTCGATGTCGAAATCAACGCGCGACTTCATCGTCGGTCTGTTCGTGCTGGCCGGCCTCGGCGCGCTCGCGTATCTCTCGCTGAAGGTGGGCGGCATCGAGCGCAACGGCCGGGGCGGGCTCGAGCTGTCGGCGGAGTTCAGCGAGATCGGCGGACTCAAGGAGCAGTCGCCGGTGGTCGTCTCGGGCGTGCGCATCGGCCGCGTGAAGCGCATCGAGCTGACGCCGGATCTGCGCGCCGTGGTCGTGCTCGACGTCGACGCGAAGTATCACCTGCCCACCGACTCCTCGGCCGCGATCCGCACCGAAGGCCTGCTCGGGCAGCAGTTCGTCGCGCTCGAGCCCGGCGCCGAGGATTCGCTGCTGAAGAGCGGCGACAAGATCGCATTCACCGAGAGCGCGCTCAGCATCGAGCGCCTGGTCGGCGACTTCGTGCACGGCAACGATCTCGAAAAGAGCGAGGAGTAACCACCGGCATGCGCCGATTTCAAACACTTCGCGTAGCGCTGTTGCTCGCCGGCGTGATCGCGCTCGGCGCCTGCTCGACGGCGAACGGCCCGGATCCGTGGCGCGAGACGAACGAGAAGATCTTCCGCATCAACGAGGGCTTCGACAAAGCGCTGCTCGCGCCCGTGGCCACCGGCTGGGACAAGGTCACGCCGGGCATGCTGCAGATGATGATCGGGAACTTCTTCGACAACCTGACCGTGCCGCGCACGTTCGTGAACGACCTGCTGCAAGGAAAGCCGCTCGCCGCGACGCACGATCTCGGGCGGCTCGTGCTCAACACGGTCGTAGGCCTGGGCGGACTCGTGGACGTCTCGAGTGAGCTCGGCATCCCGCGGCACGACGAGGACTTCGGTCAGACCTTCGGGCGCTGGGGCGCCGGCCCCGGGCCCTACGTGATCCTGCCGCTCGCCGGGCCATACAGCGTGCGCGACGCCGCGAGCGCGCCGCTCGACATCGTGACCAATCCGACGACGTGGGTGAATGTGTTCGGCGTCTCCGTCGTCCGAGTCGTGAACGTGCGCGCCCAGTACCTCGAAGAAATCGCGCAGGCCCGCGCAGACGCCGTCGACTACTACGTGTTCGTGCGCGATGCCTACCTCTCGAGCCGCGAGCGCGCGGTGCGGGACGGCGCGGCTGCGCCCGCGGCGGACGACGATCTCTACGACCTGGACGAGCTCGACGAGGATGAGGGAGGCGAGACGACCGATGCGGAATGACAAGACGGCGTTCGCGGCGCTGCTGCTCGCCGCGCTCGCCCTGCTCTGCGCGGGGCCGGCGCTCGCCGACGCCAAGGGCGACGCGCGCGCCGCGATGCAGGGCACCATCGACGAGGTGCTGCGCTCGCTGCGCGTGCCGGGCGTCGACGAGGCGACGCGCCGCGCGCAGATCGAGGCGATCGCGAAGCAG
>DATBRS010000066.1:0-3671 GCA_036560185.1 Myxococcota bacterium | reverse complement strand
GGGCAGGAGATGCACGCCTTCGCGGCCTCGCTCGACGTGGAGGTCGCCAACCTGCGCACGGCCGAGCGCGCGCTCTACGCCGTCAACATGGGCGGCACGGCGATCGGCACGGGCCTGAACGCTCCCAAGGGCTTCGCCGAGAGGGCGGCGGCGGAGCTCGCAGTGCTCACAGGCAAGCCGATCGTGCCGGCCGCGGATCCGATCGCTGCGACCTGGGACCTGCACGGCTTCGTGGTCTACTCGGCGGCGCTCAACTCGCTGGGCGCCAAGCTCGCGAAGATCGCCGGCGACCTGATCCTGCTGTCCTCGGGTCCTCGCGCGGGGCTGAACGAGCTCACCCTGCCGCCGCTCCAGCCCGGCTCCTCGATCATGCCGGGCAAAGTCAACCCGGTGATGCCGGAGCTGTTAGGGTTGGTCGCGTTCCGCGTGATGGCGAACGACCTCGCCGTCACGTTCGCGGCGAAGACCGGCCAGCTGCAGCTGAACGCCTACGAGCCGCTCGTCGGCGTCGCCGTGCTCGAGTCGCAGACGCTGCTCGAGCACACGCTCGAAGCGGTGCGCGAGCGCTGCGTCGTGGGCATCCGCGTGAACGAGCAGGTGCTCGCCCGGAATCTCGAGGAGACGGTGGGGATCGTGACCGCGCTGAATCCGGTGATCGGCTACGAGCGCGCGAGCGAGCTGGCGAGCGAGGCCTACGAATCCGGCAAGGGCATCCTCGAGCTGATCCGCGAGAAGAAAGTGCTCAGCGAGGCGCAGATCGCGGAGCTGCTCGACCCGGTGAAGCTGACGGGTCTCGACGAGAGCCGGTACCCGAAGGCAGCGAAGCCGTGAGGCGGCGTCGCGCTCGCGGGCGGATCGGGCGCTCCCGCACCGGATGAGCGCCAAGACTCCTCCGTCCGCGCCGCCCGAGCCCGGTCGTCTCGCGCGCCCGGTGACTTCCGCCGTCGTGGGCTGGAGGCGCTGGCTACCGGGCCTCGCGATCCTGAGAAGCTACGAAGCCGCGTGGCTTCCGAAGGATCTGGTCGCGGGCTTGGTGCTGACCACGATGCTGGTCCCGGTCGGCATCGCGTACGCCGTCGCCTCGGGCGTTCCGGGCATCTACGGCCTGTACGCGACGATCGTGCCGCTGCTCGCGTACGCGCTGTTCGGGCCGAGCCGCATCCTCGTGCTGGGGCCGGATTCCTCGCTCGCCGCGGTGATTCTCGCCGTGGTGCTACCGCTGTCGGCGGGCGATCCCATGCGCGCGGTGGCCCTGGCGAGCGCGATGGCGCTGGTCTCCGGCGCGGTGTGCATCCTCGCCGGCGCGCTGCGGCTGGGATTCGTCACCGAGCTGCTGTCGAAGCCGATTCGGTACGGATACATGAACGGGATCGCGCTGACCGTGCTGATCAGCCAGCTGCCGAAGCTGCTCGGCGTCTCGATCGACGCCGAGGGGCCCCTGCGCGACTTGTTACGGATTGCGAGCTCGGTGGCGGGCGGAGAGGCCCACGGGGTCACGTTCGCGATCGGCGCCGGCACGCTCGCCGCGATCTTGCTGCTGAAGCGCTTCGAGCGGGTTCCGGGGATCCTGATCGCGGTGATCGGCGCCACCGTCGTGGTGGGCGCCCTCGACCTCGCCTCGAACGGTGTGAGAGTGCTCGGCCCGCTGCCGCAGGGCCTACCGTCGCTCGCGCTGCCGCTCATCGGGCTGGAAGATCTCGCGAAGGTGCTGATCGGAGGATGCGCGGTCGCGCTCGTCTCGTTCGCCGACACCAGCGTGCTCTCGCGCGCTTACGCGGCGAAGACGCGGTCCTACGTCGACCCGAACCAGGAGATGATCGGGCTCGGCGCCGCCAATCTCGCGGCGGGTTTCTTCCAGGGCATCCCGATCAGCAGCAGCTCGTCGCGCACGCCCGTCGCGGAGGCGTCCGGCGCCCGAACGCAGCTCACCGGCGTCGTCGGCGCACTCGCGGTCGCCGCGCTGCTGCTGCTGGCACCCAACCTGCTGCGGAATCTCCCGAACGCCGCGCTCGCGGCCGTGGTGATCGCATCGGCGATCGGTCTGTTCGAGGTCGCGGACCTGCGCCGCATCTACCGCATCCAGCAGTGGGAGTTCTGGCTGTCGATGGCCTGCTTCGCCGGCGTCGCCGTGCTGGGCGCGATTCCCGGCATCGGCCTCGCGATCGTGATCGCCGTGCTCGAGTTCTTGTGGGACGGCTGGCGCCCGCACTTCGCGGTGCTCGGGCGAGTGAACGGAATCCGCGGCTATCACGACCTGAAGCGCTATCCGAACGCGCGGCGAGTCCCGGGCCTGGTGCTGTTCCGTTGGGACGCGCCGCTGTTCTTCGCCAACGCCGAGCTCTTCCAGGAGCGCGTGCTCGAGGCGATCGAGAGCTCGCCCACGCCGGTGCGCCGGGTGATCGTCACCGCCGAGCCCGTGACGAGCATCGACGTGACGTCGGCGGACGTGCTGGCAGAGCTCCGCGCGACGCTGCGTGCGTCGCAGATCGAGCTGCATTTCGCCGAGATGAAGGATCCCGTGCGGGACAAGGTGAGGCGCTTCGAGCTGCTCGAGCAGCTCGGCGCCGACATCTTCCATCCGACCGTGGGCGCGGCCGTCGACGCCTACCTGCAAGACCATCCGACGGACTGGAAGCCCTGAGCATCGGCGCAGTCTCGCTGGCGTTCCGAATCGAGCGGCGGCGAGCGGAGAGGAGCGAAGCAGTGAGCAACGCACGCGACGAGGCGGGCATCGGCAGCGGAAGCTTCACTGCAGACTTGGTTCCTGGGCTCACGACCGCCGCGGTCGTCGTTCCCAAGGCGCTCGCGTACGCGACGATCGCGCTGCTGCCGGTGCAGGCCGGTCTGTCCGCCGCGTTCCTGCCGATGGTCGTGTACGCAGCGCTGGGCACATCGCGCTTCCTGAGCGTCAGCACCACGACGCCCATCGCAATCCTGTGCGCGACCGCGATCGGCGGCGCGCTCGCCGCGGATCCCGCGCTGCCCCCGCTCACTGCGGCGGCCACGCTATCGGTGTTGGTCGGCGCGCTGCTGCTCGCCGCGCGTGCGCTGAAGCTCGGATTCGCGGCCAACTTCATCTCCGAGCCCGTGCTCACCGGATTCAAGGCCGGCGTGGGATTCGTCATCGTGGTCGACCAGGTGCCGAAGCTGCTCGGCATTCACTTCGAGAAGGCCGGCTTCTTTCGCAACGTGTTCTCGATCGCCGCGCACGCGGGCGAGTTGTCGTGGCCGACGCTGGGGGTCGCGCTCGGCACGCTGGCCGTGATCTGGCTCTGCAAGCGCTTCCTGCCCAAGGCGCCGGCGCCGCTGCTCGCGATCGCGCTCGGCATCGGGGCCACGGCGCTGCTCGGGCTCGACGCGGCAGGCGTCAGCGTGATCGGCGCGATCGAGGGCGGGCTGCCGACGCTGCGGCTGCCGGCGCCCGCGCTGTTCGTGGCGATGTGGCCGGCGGCCGCGGGCATCGCGCTGATCTCGTTCACCGAATCGATCGCAGCCGCGCGCGCGTTCGCCGCGCCGGGCGATCCGCCGGTGAACGCCAACCGCGAGCTGCTGGCGCTCGGCGCGGCGAACGCGGCCGGCGCCTTCATCGGCGCGATGCCGGCGGGCGGCGGCACCTCGCAGACGGCAGTGAGCCGCAGCGCGGGCGGGCAGTCGCAGGTCGTCTCGCTCGT
>DATBRS010000065.1:0-4541 GCA_036560185.1 Myxococcota bacterium | reverse complement strand
AGTCGGCAGGCGCACCGAGTGCGCACAAATCGACACCGAGCGGGCGCGCACTGCGTCTGGCGGCGGGCGCCCGCACAGTCGCATTCCCGCTTTTCTCTCCGACGAGTCGCGCGCATCGCGAAGCGCCGCCATGCTCCGCAGCAGTTCCAACTTCGCGAGGAGGATCACGATGATCCCCTACATGAGCGACGCGATCCGCTTCTACCTGAGAGATGGCGTCGACTGGGACACGTACTTCACGATGCGGAAGGGGCCTGACGCGGATCTCGCCGCAGAGCGCGCCGCGCTCGCGGAGGTGCTCGACACCGCGGCGCGCCTGTGCGCGTCGCTCGAGCCGGAGATGCGCGCGGGCTGGGCGCAGGAAGCGCGGCTCGAGAACGGCGTGGTCGTGTACCCGCCGCACATCGCGCGCGGCTACGCGGCGCTCGCTGAGGCCGGCCTCGTCTCGTTCGGCGTCGACGAGCAGTACGGCGGCTTCGGGCTGCCGGTGCTCGTCACCAACACGCTGCTGCAGATGATCTCCCGCGCCGACGCCGGCCTAATGACCATCATCGGTTTGCAAGCCGGAGTCGCCGACGACATCCAGCTCTACGCCAGCGAGGAGCTGAAGCAGCGCTACCTGCCGGGTTTCGCCAAGGGCGAGATCATGGGCGCGATGGACCTGACCGAGCCGCAAGCCGGCTCGGATCTCGGGGGCATCACCACGCGCGCCACCGAAGAGAACGGCAGAGTCTTCCTCGACGGCGACAAGATCTTCATCACCAACGGCGGCAGCGCGGTGCATCTCGTGCTCGCGCGCGACGCCGACACCTTCGAAGCCTCGAAGAACACCACGCGCGGGCTCTCGCTCTACGTGTGTCCGCGCGTGCTGCCGGACGGGCGCGAGAACGGCGTGCGCGTGGTGCGCCTCGAAGAGAAGCTCGGCATCCACGGCTCGCCTACCGCGGCGATTCACTTCGAGCGCGCCGAGGCGTACCTCGTCGGAAAAAAGGGCGACGGCTTCAAGGCCATGCTGACGCTGATGAACAACGCGCGGCTCGGCGTCGCGGCGCAGGGCATCGGCATCGCCGAGGCCGCGCTCAACGCGGCGATCAATTATTCCCGCGAGCGCAAGCAGTTCGGGATGCCGATCGGCGACCAGCCGCTGATGAAGAACGTGCTGGCGCGCATGATGCTCTCGCTCGAAGGCAGCCGCGCGCTGCTCTACCGCACCTGCGGACTGATCGATCGCAACCGCTCGATCCAGGCGTTCCTCGCGCGCGAGAAGATCAGCGGCGAGGAGCGCGCGAAGTGGGAGGGCATCTGGGAGCGCAACGACGTGCGCATCCGGCTGCTCACGCCGCTCGCGAAATACCTCGCCACCGAGGCGTGCGTCGAGATCACGCGCCACGCGATCCAGGCCCACGGCGGGATCGGCTTCATGGCCGAGTCCGAGGTCGGCAAGCTCCACAACGACGCGATCATCACGACGATCTACGAGGGCACGAGCGAGATTCAGGTCTCGTTCGCGCTCAAGGAGATCGGCAAGGGCGCGCTCGGCGTCGTGTTCGACGAGGCGATGCGCGAGCTCGCCGAGCTCACGGCGCCGCCCTACGCCGCCTACGCCGAGCGCGTGCGCGGCGGCATCCAGAAGATCCTCGAATCCGCCGGCGCGCTGGCGAAGGACGCGCGCTACGCGCTGCTCTCCTCGCAGTCGCTCGCGGAGGTCGTGATCAGCGTGATCGTCGCGACCGAGCTGCTGCGGCAGGCGAAGCACGATCCGCGCCGCTTCGACGTCGCCGCGTCGTGGATCGAGCGCCGCATGGTCGACGTCGAGGCCCGCACCTCGCGCATCAAGAGCGGGAGCGTCGACCTGCTGGAGCGCTGCGAGCGCATGATCCTGCTGACGCAGGTGTGAGGCTCACTTCGCTCTCGCGCCCAGTACGCCGAGGTCGGCGATCACCTGCGCGACGTTCTCCTTGGGGTCGACGTTCGGATAGTGCTTCGCGATGCGGCCAGTCGGATCGATCACGAAGGTGTCGCGCCGCGCGTAGCGGAAGCCGGCGCGCGAGCTGAGCACGCCGTAAGACGTCGCCGCGCTCGCGTCGACGTCCGCGAGCAGCGGGAACGGGACGCGATGCTGCGCGGCGAACGCCTCGTGCGAGCTCACGTCGTCGAGGCTCACGCCCACGACCTCGGCGCCCGCCTGCCGCACTCTCGTGATCTCGTCGCGGAAGGTGCACACCTCCGTCGTACAGCCCGGCGTGCCGTCCTTCGGATAGAAGTAGAGCACCAGCCACTTGCCGGCGTAGTCGCCGAGCGAGCGCCAGGCGCCGGTCTGGTCCTGCAACCGGAACGCCGGCGCTGCCGCGCCGACGGCGGGCGGCGCGGCCGGCTCCGCGGCGGATGCGATGGTTGCGAGGGCGAGCAAGGCGAGCCCGCGAGCGAGAGCTCTCATGTGCGTCTCCTCAGGTCTTGCGCGACTTGTTGGGGGAAGCGCGGCGACTCGAGGCGCGCAGCGCGTCGAGCGCCTCCGAGACGTGACGCGTCGCCGCGAGCTGCGAGTCGAACACGCGCCGGACGATGCCCGACGCGTCGATCACGTAGGTGACGCGTCCCGGCAGCAGCCCGAACGTGGAGGGCACGCCGTAGCGCTTGCGCAGCGCGGCGTCGCGATCGGCGAGCAGCGTGAACGGGAGCCGATGCCGCCGCGCGAACTTCTCGTGCGATGCGCTCGAGTCCGAGCTCACGCCGATCACCTCCGCGCCGGCGTCGGTGAAATCCTCGTACTGGTCGCGGAAGGCACATGCCTCGAGCGTGCAGCCCGGCGTGTCGTCCTTCGGGTAGAAGTACAGCACCACGGGACGGCCGCGGAACTGCGAGAGCTTCACGACTTTGCCGGCGGCGTCGGGCAGCGCAAAGTCGGGAGCTTCGTCGCCGGCCTTCACGCCGGAGCTGGGGCTGAGAAAATCGAAGAGGGCCACGGGGGGACTCCGAGCGAGGGGTTTGGGTTCTCCGCGGCTCACTCTACCGGGGACGCGGAGCTTCACTACGGCCGCTTCGTGTGAGGCGGGAGAGGAGCTGCGACGCGCACGTTGATTCCACGCTCCCGCGCTCGAGCCGCAGGTGCTCGCGACGATGCACGGCTCTTCGTTTCGAGGCGACGGAGGGCGCGCGGTGCGGGAGCTGGCGAAGGCGATTCGAGAGGTGTTGAAGCCGAAGTAGTCGCAGCGCGCTCGATGCGCCTCGACGAAGGGGCCGGGCTCCGAGATCGCGCGGCGAGCCACGGCCGTGTGTACTTCACGGCGAAATCGGCGGCCTTTCCGCCGAGTTGCGCTGCACACTGCGTAACAAGTCCCGCTCGACGCAGACGCAGTGCTGCGTGCGCTCCGTCACGCGCGTCGCGTAAGCCGTCTCACGGAAGTCTTTCGCTCGTGAGTGGAGACTGTGGCTCCCAACGGAGGTCTCTCCATGCGCGTCTCGCTCGCTCGACTCGCTCTCGTGCTCGTCGTGCTCGCAGCGCCCACGGCACGCTCTGCGCACGCCCAGACGCCGCGCACCGCGGAGGAGTTCTTCGGCACGAAGTTCGACACCTCGCGAACGCTCGCGGCCGCACCGTCGGCGCCGCGCACGCGCATCGACGCGCTGCGCTACTGGAACGGCGTCGCAATCGACGCGAGCGGCCTCGACCACACGCCGGTTGCGCCCGGCGAGGCGCGCAGCTTCGGTGAGCAGCTCGGGCCCGGCCGCGCGAGCCGCGCGATGGCGATCGTCCACGTCGCATTGTTCGAGGCGCTGAACGCGGTGAGCGGGAGTTATCAGGGAATTCTCGGGCTCCCGAGTGTTCCGCTCGGCGCTTCTCCCGAGGCCGCGCTCGCGCAGGCTGGACACGACACGCTCGTCGCGCTCTACCCGTCCCAGCGCGCCACGTTCGACGCAGCGCTCGCGAGCGAACTCGCCCGCGTGACGCGGCCGCTCGCGCGCCGCCTCGGTGTCGCGGTGGGTCGGCGCGCCGCGGCCGCGATCCTCGCGCGCCGCGCCAGCGACGGATCGGCGCACGCTGAGCCGCGCATGGGCAGCGAGTACGTTCCAGCGAGCGGTGCTGGCGTATGGCGCCAGGATCCGATCAGCGAGCTCCCCGTCGCGCTCGGCGCGCACTGGGGGGAGGTCGATCCCTTCGCGATTCCCTCGCCAGCGAGCTTCCGCGTGCCTCCGCCGCCGGCCTTGGACAGCGCCGCGTACGCCGCCTCCTTCCAGGAAGTGCAGTCGCTCGGTGGCGACGGTGTCACGACGCCGACGCTGCGGAGTGCGGACCAGTCGCAGGCTGGCATCTACTGGGCGTACGACGGCACGCCGAGCCTGTGCGCGCCGCCACGCCTCTACAACCAGATCGCGCTGCAGATCGCGAAGCAACGTCGCACGGGCATGCTCGAGACGGCGCGGCTCCTCGCGCTCGTGAACGTCGCGATGGCGGACGCCGGCATCGCGATCTGGGAGTCGAAGTATCACTATGCGTTCTGGCGCCCCGTGACCGGCATTCGCGAGGCCGACGCCGGGACTGG
>DATBRS010000064.1:0-8915 GCA_036560185.1 Myxococcota bacterium | reverse complement strand
GCGCCGATCGCGGACGCGCTGCGCGGCGGGCCACCGGTCGCACGCGCGGAGCGGCTCGGCGCGCGGGCGATCGCTGCGGGCTTCGCGATCGATCTACGCGTCCGACTGCGCGGCGGCGCCGCAGCGCCGCCGGCTGACCTCACGCCACGCGCGAATCCGTGAGGAAGCGAGGCGACGCCAGGCGCGCAGCAGCGCGCCTGGCGCCTCCGCTCACTTCAGGATCAGCTCTTGGATCATTTCGCTGCCGAGCACTTCGCGCATCGATTCGCGATTGATCGAGGCTTGGTTGGCCTTCTCTTCCGAGCCGAAGGCCTTGCTCGTGATCGGCTCGATCTTGTCCTCGAGCCCGTCGAGCGCCGCCCAGTTCTTGTAGGTGACGGACAGGATCAGGTCGGGCTCGCTCGGTGAACCCGCCCGCGCGCCGTACACGGCGTAGTCGACGACCAGGCCGGCCTTCTTCTGCTCCTCGAGCAGACCTTTGTAGGTCGTCGCCAAGTAGCTCATGTACGCCTCGAACATGCCCGGCTTGACCTTGATGAACGACAGCTCGACCACGTTGCCCTCGCTGTACGAATCGCCTTCGTCGGCGAGGACGGGCGCAGCGGCGATCGCGAGCAATGTGGCTGCGAACAGTGCGGAGAGAGTTCGTCTCATGAGAACCTCGAGTTCGATGGGTGGGATCGACGGTTCCGCCCGAGCTGGGGGAAGTCGGCGCGCGCATCCTACGCTCCGCGGCCGGCGTTGAGGCGCCGAAAAGAAAACCGCCCTCCCGCAACGCCAATCGCGGGAGGGCGGCTCGATCGCACGCTGCGCCGGCTTCACTCGGCGCAGCGCGAGAAGATTTCGCTAGGGCCGCGTGTCGCGCAGGCCGCTCGCCTCGAGCTCGCGGCCGAGCTGGGCGACCTTGCGGCGGAACTCGTCGAGCGGCTCGTCGAAGGAGAGGATGATCTCGGTGGTGCGCGGGATCTCGTCGCCGTTCAGCAGGCCGCGGTAGCGGTTCAGGTTGGCGAGGATCGCCTCGGCCACCTTGAGCGCGCGCTTCTCGGTCTTGATCAGCGGGGACTGGAGCGTGTAGACGTTGTTACGGCCCCACAGGCTCTCGTCGCGCACGATCGCGATCTCGCGGTAGACACCGTTGATCGGGTCGAAGTTGTATTCGACGCGGACCTCTTTGAAGATGTCCGAGTTGCCGGTGTAGAAGCCGCGCTCTTTCTCGACCTTGCCCAGCTGACGGCAGCGCGGGCAGTAGAAGGTGTCGCCGTGGTTCAGCAGGAACACGCCCTTGGCGTAGTCCTCGCAGTCCGTGTTCTCGCAGTAGCCGACACCACGCTTCATGCTGGCCATGGGGGGATGGGCCTCCGGTTCGACGGGTGACCGCGGCTTCCCTCTCGCCTCGTCGGTCCCGACCCGGGCCGAAGAATGCGAGCACCATGCCACGCAAGGCGTTGGGGGAACACCGTGGCGAGTTGAGTTGTTGGGGAGACGAGTTGGGGGTTCTCGTGCGTTCGAGTTGCCGCCTCGGGGTGGCGCCGTGCGGCGATGCGCGGAGCAACGAGGGCCCGAGGTTGGGAAACCGGTCGCCCACCGCCCGCCGTTCGGTCCGCCGCTACGCAGCTTTCATCACAGCTCGAGACGGCGGTCGGCCTGCAAGAGAAGTGCAGGAAGGGCGGCGTCGGGAGGGGGAACGAGCGCTGCGGAGCCAGTGAAAATCCGAAACGGAGAGACCGGTTGAGCGCTCGGTTTGTACTTCGCTGTGCGCGCGAGTGTCAACCGGCATTTGGCCGCGCGCGTGAGATTTCTCGGCGCAGCGCGCGCGCCTCGGCGGCGAGTCGAAGCGCGTACCCGAACAGCGTGGCCAGAGTCACGCCGAACGCGGCCAGCACGTAGCTCATGCGCTCTCCTGCTGGGCCCCGTTCGCCCGCTGCTCGGCTCGCGCCGCGCGCAGCTCGCCGAGTTCGAAGCGGCGCACGAGCAGGAAGGCGAACGCGGCCAGCGTGGCGAACACGCCCAGCGCGAACGGCAGGCCCATGCCCTCGCCGAGGCTGCCGCGCTGCAGGTTGTCCGGATGGAGCGCGCGGTTCCCGAACAGCTCGATCGCGTAGTAGTTCAGCGGGATCAGCGCGGAGCCCAAGATCGCGTAGACCGCCGCGAAGCGCGCTGCGCGCTCGCTGCCCTCCGTGAAGCTGCGCAGCAGCAGATAGGCCACGTACGTCAGGTAGAGGAGCAGGGTGACGGTGAGGCGTGGATCCCAAGTCCACCACTTGCCCCAGGTGCCCTTCGCCCAGATCGGCCCGGTGATCAGCATCAGCGTGCCGAACACGACGCCGACCTCGGCGGACGCGGCGGCGAAGCGGTCGAAGCGCTCGCCGCCGCGCGCGAGGAAGAGGGCGCCGGCGAGCGCGGCGCCGATGAAGCCCGCGTAGGTCGCGAAGGCGAGGGGCGGGTGCACGTAGAGGATCTTCTGGATGACGCCCTGGACGGAATCGAGCGGCGCGTTCCAGACCGCCCACGCCCAGCTCGCGCCGAGCAGCGCGAGCAGCAGCGCCGTGGCGCGTTTCCAGGCCGTCATCTCGCGGCTCCCTCATTCATCCAGCACGTACTCGAAGCAGAGGAACGCGACGATCGCGTAGACCGCGTCCGCGACGATGAGCAGCTGAAGCGGCGGCCACGGTAGCGAGCCCGTCGCGAGCAGCTGCGTCGTCGCGCGCACCGCGCCGAGCAGCACGGGCACGAGCAGCGGCAGCAGCAGCAGCGGCAGCATGACCTCGCGGTAGCGGGTGCGGACGCTGATCGCGGCGAGCAGCGTGCCTGCGCAAGCGATGCCGAGGCCGCCGAGACCGGCGACCAGCGCGAGCTGCGGCGCGACGGGCCAGAGCTCGAGCGAGAACGCGAGCGCGAAGAAGACCGCGCCGAGCGCCTGCACCGCGGCGAGCACGAGGAAGCTCGCCGCCGCCTTGCCGAGGAACAGGAAGCCGCGGTCGGCCGGGGCGAGCGCCAGGGCCGAGAGCGCGTCGTTCTCGAGCTCGGCGGCGAACGCGCGGTTCATGCCGAGCACACCCGCGAACACGTACGCCACCCAGAGCAGCCCCGGCACGTGTGCGTTCCGTGAGGCGTCGAGCGACGGCGGCGCCGCGAAGTAGAGCACCAGCACCACGAGCAGCGAGAACACCAGCATCGCCGCGAAGCGGTCGCGGCTGCGCCACTCGATCGCGAGATCCTTCCAGAGCACGGCGAGCAGCGCGCTCACCGCGCCGCCTCGAGCGCGGCGACGGCGTCGCGATAGGCGGCCTCGAGCGCCGCGGGGCTCGCGAGCGCCGCCGCCGCGAGCTCGCGCGCGCGGCCCCGCACGAGCACGAGCGCGCGCGTCGCGAGCTGCACCGCGCGCGCGAGCTCGTGGGTGACGAGCACCGCCGCGCGCTCCCCGCCGCGCTGCGCGGCGAGCCGTTCGGCGAGGCGCTCCGCGGCGCCGGGGTCGAGGCCGCTGAACGGCTCGTCGAGCAGCAGCAAGCGCGGCTCGTGCACGAGCGCGCGCGCGATCGAGACGCGCTGCGCCCAGCCGCGCGAGAGCTCCCCCACGGCGCGCTCCGCGACCGGCGTCAGCTCGTGCGCCGCGATCAGCGCCGCCGCCCGCGCGGCCGGCTGCGCGACGCCGTACAGCTTCGCGGTCAGCACGAGGTTCTCGCGCGCCGTGAGCTGCGCGTAGAGGAAGGTCGCGTGCGCCACCAGCCCGACGGCGCCGCGGCGGGCGGGCCCGCTGGCGCCCTCCGCACCGATCGCGAGCGCTCCCGCGCTCGGCCGCGCGAGCCCCGCGAGCAGGCGCAGCAGCGTCGTCTTGCCGGCTCCGTTCGGCCCGAGCAGCGCGAGCGTCTCGCCCGGCGCGAGGGTGAGATCGAGCGGCTGCAGCGCGGCGAGCGGACCGAAGCGCTTGCTGAGCCCCGCCGCGCGCACCACCGCGCCGCTCATGCCGCTGGCGCTCCGAGCGCGGCGCCGCAACGCGCGCAGAAGCGGTGCTCCGGGGCGGCGGCCGCACTACAGGCCGGGCACGCGAGCTCTGGCGCTCGCGGCGCGCTGGCCGTGCCGGAGTCGCGCTCCGAAGGCGCCGTCCCTAACAAGGCCGCGGCCCGGGCGCGCAGCTCCTCGCGCAGCCGGCCGTGATCCTCCGCTGAGACCTTGTCGGTCTCGAAGTCGTGCTCGAGATCGTGAAGCGCGTCGTAGATGGCTTCCCGCTCGTTTCGCCCCGGCTCGGCGGAGGCTGCGGGGGCTGGCGTGGACTCGTCGGTCGCGATCGCGGGCAGCACCAGCCATGCCACGAGCCCGAGCGCCGCGAGCAGCGCCGCGGCGCGCGCGACGTTCGGGCTCGCGGCGTGGCGCGGCGGCAGGGCGTCGAGCGAGAGCGCGACCCGCTCGCCCGCGTCGATGTCGAACGCCTCGAGCGCGAGGTAGTTCAGATCTTCGGTCTTCACCGGACGAGCGCGGTGCAGCCGCAGCGAACTCGGCGCGACGCGCCCGGTGTCGGCCACGAACACGCGGAGCAGCGGAACGCGCACGCCGAAGCTGCGCGTCAGCTCGGCGCCGCGCTCGGAGACGGGCACGCGGTAGGCGATCTGCACCGGCACCTCGCCCGGCGAGAGGCTGCCGAGCACGGCGACGCCACCTTCTGGGTGCGGCGAGAACTCGAGCCCGGGCGCCTCGCTGCCGAAGCGAACGTCCGTCGCGCTCGCGGGAATCGGCACGCGCAGCAGCGGCGACTGCGGCGTGCCGAGCAGCAGGCCCGTTCCGCTCGCGGTCAGGAGGTGCGTCTCGGTCACTGCGATCGCTGCATCGTCGGCGTGCAGCACGATCTCGACCTCGTGCACGGCGATCGCGCTCGGATCGATGCGCGCGGGCGGCGTCGTCAGCGAGAAGGTGAGCGGCGAGCGCGGCTTCGCCGCGCCGAAGTGGGTGACGCGGCGGCCGCCGTCCTCCGTGGCGCCGGAATTCGCGAGCCCCGGCGCGTCGAACACGCCGACGCCATCGGGCACGAGCACGGCGAAGCGTTCGACACCCGGCGTCGGCGTGAACTGGAAGCGAAAGCGCAGGCCCGCCGGAGTCTCCTCGCCGCCCGTCAGCCGGTACGCCCAGACCAGATCCTGCATGCCGGGATAGAACGGCCCGTAGTAACGCAGCGCGCCGCCGTCGCGCGCGAGGCCTTCCGGGATCACACCGAGCGGCATGCGGAAGTCGGAGACGCCCGCTGGCAACGTCGCGCGCAGCCCGGGCGCTCTGCGCGCGCGGTCGCGCGCGGGCACGTACGCGATCTCCTTGCCGGTGAGCTCGATCGCGAGCGTCTCCTCGATGCGCACGCCGTCGGCTTCGCGATAGAAGCGCAGCGTCTGCTCGCGGACGTGCACGCCGCGCATGTCGCTCGTCAGGTCGGCGACGCGAATGTCGGCGCTCGCGCGCTGCTCGCCGGGCGCGAATGCGACGCGCCCGCCGGGCACGGGGATGCCCTGATAACGCGCGCCGACCAGGTAGGCGACGTCGGCGGTGCCCGACACGTTCTCGAAGGCGTACGCGCCGCTCGCGTCGCTCTGCGTGCGCCGCAGTCCCGGCATCCCGTCCGGCGAGAGCGCGTACAGCACGACCTCGACGCCGGGCACGGCGCGATTCGCGTCGCCTTGCAGCACGCGGCCTTCGATGCGCGCGCTGCCCGCGGGCACGTCGGGCGGCGTCTGCTCCTGGCCCTGTGCGCCGAGCGCGAGCGCGCTCCCCAACGACACGAAGGCCAGCGCGCGGCAGAGCCTCACGCGGCGGCTCTGCGCTGGTGGGGCCACATCACGAGCACGGTGCCGACGACGAAGGTCACGCCGCCGAGCCAGATCCAGTTGACGAGCGGGTTCACGAACACCTTGAGCGTCGCGGAGCCGTTCGGCTCGATCGCGGTGAGGATGACGTAGAGGTCCTCGCCGAAGGTCGAGTAGATCGCCGGAATCGAGCTCGGCTGCTGCTCGAGCCAGTACATGCGCTTCTCGGGAGTGAGCGTCGCGAGCGGCTGGCCGCGCTTCGAGAGCCGGATGCGCGCCTCGGCACCGCCATAGTGGAGATCGGGCAGGGCGCGCGCAGTCAGGTACTCGAGTCGGTAGTCGCGGATCTCGACCGAGCCGCCCGGCGCGATGTTCTCGAGCTTCTCGACGTCGAGCGCTTGGCCGGCGAAGCCGATGAAGAAGAAGACGACGCCGAGATGCACGACGTAGCCGCCGTAGCGCTGCTGATTGGTGCGGAACAGCCGCGCGAACGCGGAGGGCACGCCTGCGCCGCCGCGCATCTTGGCGCGCAGCGCGCGCCAGAACTCCTGCGCGATGGTGGTTGCGACGAGCGCGGCGATTCCCCAGTTGAGCGCGGCGAGCCACTCCGCGCGGCCGACGATCGCGAGCAGCAGCGCGAGAGTCGCGAGCCCGGCGGCGGCGGACGGAACGAGCTGGCGGCGCAGGTTCGCCGGCGTCGCGCGGCGCCAGGCGAGCAGCGGACCGATACCGGTGAGCAGCAGCAGCGGCAGCGCGATCCACACCAAGAAGCCGTCGAACCAGGCCGGCCCGAACAGCACCTCGCGGCCCTCGATGTAGGTCGAGAACTTCGGGTAGAGCGTGCCGAAGAACACGACGGCGAGAATCGCCATGAACAGCCAGTTGTTGATGACGAAGCTGGCTTCGCGCGAGACCACCGACTCGAGCCGGTTCGGGGAGCGCAGCGCGGGCACGCGCCAGGCGAGCGCGGCGACGAACACGAGCAGCGCGGCGCCGACGTACCACGCGAACAGCACGCCGAAGATCTCCGTCTGGGCGAAGGCGTGGACCGACCGCACCAGGCCGGCGCGCGTGATCATCGTGCCGAACAGGCACAGCAGATACGTGAGGCCGATCAGCGCGAAGTTCCAGATCTTCAGCATGTCGCGCTTCTCTTGCACCATCACCGAGTGCAGGTACGCGGTGCCCGCGAGCCACGGCATGAACGAGGCGTTCTCGACCGGGTCCCACGCCCAATAGCCGCCCCAGCCGAGCACCTCGTACGCCCAGCGCCCGCCGAGCAGGATGCCGATCGAGTTGAAGCACCACGCCCACAGCGTCCAGCGCCGCGTGACGCGCATCCAGGTCGTGCCGAGCTGGCCGGAGAACAGCGCGGCGAGCGCGAAGGCGAACGGCACCGAGAAACCCGTCAGCCCGGTGTAGAGCACGAGCGGGTGAATCAGCATCACCGGGTGCTGCAGCAGCGGGTTCATGCCGTTGCCGTCGGACATCACGTGCTGCGGCGGAAGCTTCTCGAACGGGTTCGAGACGAAGTTCAGCAGCACCAGGAAGAACGCGGCGTTGACGGCCAGCACCGCACACACCCACGGAATCAGCGCGCGTTCGCGGCGCTGTACCGTGATCGCCGCGGCCGCGTACGCGACCGACATCCACGTCCATAACAACAACGAGCCGGCCTGGCCGCCCCAGACGGCGGCGAGCCGGTAAGGAGTAGGCATCGTGCGCGCCACGTTCTCCGCGACGTAGCCGAGCTGGAAGTCGAAGGTCGCGACGCAGTAGAAGAGCGCGAGCAGGGCGAAGCTGACAAGTGCGAACAGGCAGTAGATCGCTCGGCGCGCGACGCCGGCCCACGCCTCCGAGCGCGTGAGCCCCGCGATGAGGCCCGCGATCGCGGCGGCTGCGGCGGCGACGAGCGCGAGTTGGGCGGCGTAGGAACCGAGGTCGGACACTGGTTGACTCCGCTCGGCCGCCGCGCTCGCGAGCAGCGCGAGCGCCCCCCGCGCCTAGACCCGCTTGCCCGCCGCGGCTGCTGCCGCCTGTTCCTTTGCCTTCGCCTCGAACTTCGAGGGGCACTTCGCGAGCAGGTTGGTCGCGTGGAAGGTGCCGGCCGCCGTGAGCTTGCCCTCGACGACCACTTCCGCGCCGTCCTTGAACAGGTCGGGCGTCTCGAGGCTCGCGTATTCGACGCGCAGCGCGCCTTGCGGCGTGCCGCCCGCGTGGGGCGCCGCCTCCTGTACCGCGAAGGTCACGCGCCGCGCCGCGACGTCGCGCTCGATCGTGCCGAGGGCGACGAAGCCGTGCACGCGCGCCGGCTCGCCGACCGTGCCGCTCGCTTGGAACTCGCCGAGCGTCTGGAAGTAGGTGAAGGCGGACTCGCTGCTCTGCGACGCGCCGAGCCAGCCGACGAGCCCCGCGACGAGCAGCGCGCCGATCGCGATCTGAACGCCCTTCGACATGCGCCGCAACCTAGAGAGTGCACTGCTTCGAGTCAAAGCCGCGGAGTGTGAAAACGTCACAAAGTCGCGGAGTTGGGGCGCGTGGTTGACGCTCTCGCGGAGGTCGCCGATCTACTGCGCGATGCCCGAGACCGACCACCTCGCTGCGCTCTCGCCGTTTCTCGCGATGGAGGTGATGGAGCGGGCGCAGGTGATGGAGCGCGGCGGCGCACGCGTGATCCACCTCGAGCTCGGCGAGCCGGATTTCGCGCCGCCCGTAGCCGCCGTCGAGGCCGCGCGCGCCGCGCTCGCTGCGGGCCGGACGAAATACACGGCGAGCGTCGGCCTGCCCGAGCTGCGCGAGGCGATCGCGGCGGACAAGCGCGCGCGAACGGGCGTCGCCGTCGATGCGGAGTGCGTGCTCGTGACCAGCGGCACCTCGCCGGCGCTGCTGATGGTGTTCGCGGCGCTGTGCGAGCGCGGGAGCGAGGTGATCGTGCCCGCGCCGCACTACGCCTGCTATCCGAACTTCGCGCGCTTCGTCGGCGCCGAGCCGGTCGCGCTGCCGTGCGACCCGGCCGCGGGCTACGCGATCGATCCCGATGCCGTGAAGCGCGCGAGAACAAAGCGCACGCGCGCGATCGTGATCGGCTCGCCCGCGAACCCCACGGGCGCCATTCAGTCGCGCGAAACCCTG
>DATBRS010000063.1:0-6769 GCA_036560185.1 Myxococcota bacterium | reverse complement strand
GAGATAATCCTCGAAGCTGTCCGCCACCAGCTCGGGCTGCGAGAGGATGCGCACGCCCGCGGGCAGGTTCTCCGCGAACAGCTTCTCGACCAGCGAGAAGTGCGTGCAGCCGAGAATCGCGCGATCGGGCGCACGGCTACCGAGCTGCGTGAGCATCGCGGCGACTGAATCCGCGACGATCGCGTCGAGCTCCGCCTGCGGGCGCGAGCTCTCGATCGCCGCCGCGAGGCCCGAGCAAGCTTGCTGAACGACGCGCACGCGCGGGCAGCGCTTGCGAATCTCCTCCGCGTACACGCCCGACTCGATCGTGCGCGTCGTGCCGAACACCGCGATCACGTCACGATTGTTCTTCTGCGGATACTGCGGCTTCGCCACCGCCCAAGGCGTCTGCGTCGCGGCCTCGACCGTCGGCGCCACGATGCCGAGCACGTTGCGTCCCGAGAACTCAGAGCGCGGGAGCCACTCGCGCTGGAGCGAGCGCAGCGCCACCGCGGTGGCGGTGTTGCAGCCCAGCACCACGAGCTTCGCGCCGAGCGCGAAGAGGCGCGCGACGCCAGCTCGCGTCAGCTCCACGATCTCGGCCGAAGCGCGATCGCCGTAGGGCGCGTGTGCGTGATCGCCGAGGTAGAGAAACGCCTGCTCGGGGAAGCGCGCGGCGAGCGCGCGAAGAACCGTGAGGCCGCCGAGGCCGGAGTCGAAGACGCCGATCATTGGAGGGGGCAAGGTAACGGCTGTGCCCCGCGTCGCGCTCAGCGCGCGAGCAGAGCCAGGGCGCCTATCAGGGTCAGTCCGATGGCTCCCACTCGAAGCGCGATGCGCATCGGCTGACGCTCGCCGGGCGCGAGGCGCGTCGCGAACGCTTGCTTCGCGGCGGCCGGATCGAGCTCGCCGGTCGCGAGCAACCAGGCCTCGCCATCCGAGACATCTGCATTGTCGAGCACCCCGTGGGCGCGTCGCAGGTCCTTCTCCGCAACGATCACTCGTACGCGGCCGCCGAGTGCGAGCGTGAGCGGGTCCGCGCCATCGACGTGAGCGGCGATCTCGCGCACCGCGAGGAGTCCCACGAGCGCGTCCGCGGACACCACGTCACCGAATCGCGCGAGCACGACGAGGCGCCGCTCGCCCATTGCCTCACACCGCCGCCAGCGCCTGCTCCAAATCCGCGATCAGGTCCTCGGGGTGCTCCACCCCGATCGAGAGGCGCACCATCGCGGGCGTGATGCCGAAGCGCTTCTGATGGTCGAGCGGCACGTCCGCGTGCGTCATCGTGGCCGGGTGCTCGGCCAGCGACTCGGTGCCGCCGAGCGATACGGCGAGCTTCACGAGCTGCAGCGCGTTCAGGAAGCGGAATGCTTCGGCCTCGCCGCCGTCGATGTCGAACGAGATGATCGAGCCGGGCGCGCTGCACTGTTTGCGGTAGACGGCGTACATCGGGTCGCCGCGCTCGAGCTGGTCGAAGTAGTAGACGCGCCGCACGCGCGGATGCTGCGCGAGGTACGTGGCGACGTCGCGCGCTCCGCGCATCTGCGCGCCCATGCGCAGCGCGAGCGTCTCGAGCGACCGCAACAACAACCACGCCACCCACGGATCGGCGAGCGTGCCGAGGAAGGTGCGCAGCGTTCGGATCGGCGCGATCGCCTGCTTCGAGCCGAGGCAGGCGCCGGCGACGAGGTCGCTGTGCCCGCCGAGGAACTTCGTGGCGGAGTAGAGGACGATGTCGGCGCCGTGGGCGAGCGGCTGCTGCCAGAGCGGGCCGAGGAAGGTGTTGTCGACCATCACCACCGGCTTGCGCTCGCCAGCGTCGATCTCGCGGATCAGCGCGGCGACGCCCTCGATGTCGACGAGCGCGTTGGTCGGGTTCGCGGGCGTCTCGATCAGCACGCAGCCGATGTGCGCGTGCTCGAGCTCTGCGCGCAGCCGCGGCGCGAGCTGGTCGACCGGCACGCCGGCGGGGAA
Organism: Myxococcota bacterium; assembly: GCA_036560185.1. Taxonomy (GTDB): domain Bacteria; phylum Myxococcota_A; class UBA9160; order UBA9160; family UBA6930; genus VGRF01. The sequence continues at coordinate 4,813 of DATBRS010000063.1, read as the reverse complement.
GCCCACGGCGCGAATGCCGAAGCCCGGCAGTACGGCGCGCAGCATGTGATCGGTGCCGCCGTAGAGCGGCTCGCTGTGCACCACGACGTCGCCGGGGCGGCAGTAGGCGAGCAGGCTGGTCGCGATCGCGGCCATGCCGCTCGCGAACACGCACGCGGCCTCGGCTTCGTCCCAGAGCGTCAGGCGATCCTCGAGGATCTCGAGGTCCGGGTTGTTGATGCGGCTATAGATGAGGCCCTGCTCTTCGCCGACGCGCGCCTGGCGCAGGCCGTAGGCCACCTCGAAGAAACTCTTCCCCGCCTCGGCGCTCTCGAACACGAAGGTGGAGGTTTGGAAGATCGGACTCTTGAGCGCGCCTTCGCTGAGCCGCGGGTCGTAGCCGAAGCTCATCATCAGCGATTCGGGCCGCAGCTTGCGGTCGCCCAGGTAGCGCTTCTCTTGCTTCGCCATCTCGCTCCCCCCCGTTCGATGACTCGCCCCTCTTCGGCAGAGCGCTCGCTCAGCGGTACGCGCGATCGATGCCGCTCTTCAGCGTGACGTTCGGATGCTGCGCGATGCACGCGATCAGGCGCGCGGTCACGCCCTCGAGCGCGCGCAGCGTGTGGGGCTGGCGCGAGTCGTAGTAGATCGCGTCGCCCGGCTCGAGGCGGTTGCGCTCGCCGCCGATCTCGACCTCGAGCACGCCCGCCAGCACGAACAGGAACTCCTCGCCCTCGTGCTGCGAGCGAGTCAGCGCGGCGTCGGGGCCGGGCGGCACCTCCACCAGGAACGGCTGCATCAGCTTCTCGGTGAGGCCGTGGGAGAGCGACTGGTAGCGGTAGTTGAGCGCGCTGCCGGCTTCGCTGCGCGCTCGCACGGTCCAGCGTTCGGCCGCGCGCACGACCTCGACGCGCTTGTCGGGGATGCGCGTCTGGAAGAAGTGGCCGATCGAGACGCCGAGCACGTTGGCGATCTTCAGCAGGTCGCCGACCGCGGGCACCGCCTGGCCATCCTCGTACTCGCGCAGCGCCGCCTCGGCGAGCACGGAGCGCCGCGCGAGGTCCGCCAGCGAGAGGCCGTGGTCCTCGCGCAGCCGGCGCAGCTTTCCGCCCACGTCGAGCTTCAGGAAGTCGTCTTCCATGACTCCCGCCCCCTAATTGGATCCCGAGAACACGTCGGGAAAATCCGCGGACTCGAGGATCGCTCTCAAGTCCGCGATGAACTGCGCCGCGTGCGCGCCGTCGGCAACGCGGTGGTCGACGCTGATCGAGAGGTTCATCAGGCGCCGCGCGACGATCTGATCGCCGGCGAAGCGGGGCAGCGTGCGGATCGCGTTGACGCCGAGGATCGCGACCTCGGGGTAGTTCACGATCGGCGTCGAGACGATGCCGCCGAGCTTGCCGAGCGAGCTGATCGTGAAGGTCCCCCCGCGCAGCTCGTCCGGCGTGAGCTTGCCCTCGCGCGCGCGGCGCGAGAGCGCGTCGGTCGCGAGCGCGAGATCGCGAGTGGTGAGCGCGCCGGCGTCGCGGATCACCGGCACGACGAGGCCGTCCGGCGCCGCCACCGCGATGCCGAGGTGCACGCGCTGCTTGTAAATGACGTCGTCGCGCGCTTCGTCGAGGCTGGCGTTGAGCGACGGATGATCCGGCAGCGCGCGCACCACGGCGCGCGCGATGAACGCGAGCGGCGAGAGCTTCTGCCCGCCGAGCGCCGCGGCCCGCTCGAGCAGAGTCGTCAGGTCGAGCTCTTCGACGTAGGTGAAATGGGCAGCATGGTGGCGCGCCTCGCGCATGTGCCGCGCGATCGCACGGCGCAGCCCGCGCAGCGGGACGCGCTTCCAATCCGGCGGGTCGGGCGCGCGCGGCGCCTCTTCCTGCTTGGGCGGCGCCTCGACTTGTTGGGGCTGGGTTGCCGTGACCCGCATCGGAGCCGGATTGCGAGCCGCCTCCTCTACGTCGCGGCGCATGACGCGGCCCGCGGGACCGCTGCCGACGATCGTTGCGAGATCGACTCCGAGCCGCTTCGCGAGCTCGCGCACCGCGGGCACTGCCTGCGCCGACTCGCGGGCGGCGGCGGCGACGCGGTGGTGCGAGAGCCCCGGACGCGGCGGCATCGCGGGCGGATGCGCACCGCCCGGCTCGGGCGCGCGCGTCGCAGCGGGTGCGCGCGACGCGGGCCGCGGCGGCGCAGGCGGGCCGCTCGCGGAGGTCGGCGTGCGCGCCGGCGGCGCGACCTCCGCGGACGCGGCGAGCTCAGCGGGCGCGGGCGCCGCACCGGCGACGGCGCTGGCACCGTCGTCGATCTCGATCAGCACCGCGCCGACGGGCACGATGTCGCCTTGCGCGAATCCCAGCTTCGCGACGACACCCGCCACGGGCGAAGGAATCTCGATGTTCGCCTTGTCGGTCATCAGCTCGACGAGCACCTGATCGAGCTCGACGCGTTCGCCCTCGCGCACGCGCCACTCGATCACCTCGGCCTCGACCACGCCTTCACCGATGTCCGGCAGCAAGAATCGAAACATGGATCGCTCGCTCGCCGCGCTCGCTCGCGGCCTAATACTCGATGGTTCTCACCAGCGCATCGAGGATGCGCTCTGCGTTCGGCAGGTAGTGCTCTTCCAGCGTGTACGGGAACGGCGTGTCGAAGCCGCACACGCGCTCGATCGGCGCCTCGAGGCTCGCGAACGCCTTGGCCTGCACGCACGCAGCGAGCTCGGCGCCGAAGCCTGCCGTGACGGGCGCTTCGTGCGCCACGACCATACGGCCCGTGCGTTCGACCGAGCGCACGAGCGTGCGCGCGTCGTAGGGCGTGATCGAGAGCAGGTCGATCAGCTCGACGTCGTAGCCCTCGCCCTCGGCGCGCGCTGCCGCCTCGCGGCAGATGCCGAGCATCGCGCCCCACGCGACGAGCGTCGCGTCCTCGCCCTTGCGTACGACGCGCGCGCGCTCGAGCGGCAGCGTGTAGTAGTCGGTCGGAATCTCGTCCTTGGCCGAGCGGTAGATGCGCTTCGGCTCGAGGAAGATCACCGGGTCGTCGCATTCGAGCGACGCCAGTAACAACCCCTTCGCCTCGTAGGGGCCCGAGACCGCGACGACGCGCAGCCCGGGCGTGTGTGCGAAGTACGCCTCGGGGCTCTGCGAGTGGTAGTGCCCGCCGCGAATGCCGCCGCCGTAGGGCATGCGGATCAGCACTTTGGGGGCGTACTGCGCGCCGCAGCGATACCGGTACTTGGCGAGCTCGCTGACGATTTGGTCGAACGCGGGGAACACGAAATCCGCGAATTGGATCTCGACGATCGGCCGCAGCCCGCCGAGCGCCATGCCGATCGCCATGCCCGCGATGCCCGCCTCCGCGAGCGGCGTGTCGAAGACGCGCTCCTCGCCGTACTTCTCCTGCAGACCCTGGGTCACCCGGAACACGCCGCCGAAGTGGCCGACGTCTTCGCCGAGGATCACCGCGCGCTCGTCGCGCTCCATGTAGAGATCGAGCGCCTGATTCAGCGCTTGCAGCATGTTCATGGTCTCGGTCTCGGCCATCCTTTACGAGCTCCGCTCGCCGGCGGCTCGCTGCGCGCGGGCTACGCCAGCAAAGCCGGCGCTGGCCCGCTTGCCGGCACGACTCACCTCAGTGCTCGACACGACCTCGGCGGTTCCGTCGCTCCGCATCACGGCACCTCGAATTTTTCGCGTGGGCGCCTGCGATGCCAGGCGAGGTACTCGTCGCGCTGCTCGGCGAGCTGGGCACCCGGCGTCGCGAGCACGTCTTCGAACAGGCTCTCGACCGGCGGCGGCGGGTGCTTCTCGCACTGCGCGAGCGTCTCGGTCACGCGCGTCTCCCACGCGGCGCGCGCCGCCTCCTCGCGCGCGTCGTCCCAGGCACCGCGCCACTTCCCGTGCCGCTTCAGGCGTTCGAAGGGATCGAGGCGCTCCCACTCCTTGGCCTCTTCGTCGGTGCGATACGCGCTCGGGTCGTCCGCGGTCGAGTGCGCGCCGACGCGATACGTCATCGCCTCGATCAGCGTGGGGCCGCCGCCCGCGCGCGCGCGCGCGACGGCCTCGCGCATGGTGCGCACGACCGCGAGCAGGTCGTTGCCGTCGAGCTGGATGCCCGGCACGCCGTAGCCCTCGCCGCGCGCGGCGAGGCTCTTGGCCGCGGTCTGCACCGACTCCGGCGTCGAGATCGCGTAGCCGTTGTTACGGATCACGAAGATCGAGGGCGTGCGGAACACCCCTGCGAAGTTGAGCGCGGTGTGGAAGTCGCCCTGCGAGGCGGTGCCCTCGCCACAGAACGCGACCGCGACCTGACCCGTGCGCCGGACCCTCGCCGCGTAGCCGAAGCCGGTGGCGTGAGGAAGCTGCGTGCCGACGGGGCTGCTCACGGAGGGAATGCCCCACTCGCGGTAGCAGTAGTGCACCGGCATCTGGCGCCCGCGGCAGAGATCCTGGCTGTTGCCGATCAGCTGATTGAAGATCAGCGCGAGCGGGACGCGGCGCCATAACAAGCAGCCGAGCTCGCGGTACGACAGGAAGATCGGGTCGTCGGCGTTCAGCGTCATCGCCACGCCGAGAATCGTCGCTTCCTCGCCGCGGCTGGTCATGTAGAAGCCGAGGCGGCCTTGACGCTGCAGCATCTGGAGGCGCCGGTCGAGCACGCGATTCAGCACGAACGCGTCCAGTACCGCGGCGAGATCTTCGTCCGAGATCAGGCGCGCGAACTCGGGGGCGCAGCTGCCGTCTTCGTTCAGAATCGAGAGAGGAGCGCTCACGATCACCCCGCGCGTCGGAACGGCGCGGAGTCTACACCTGCAGCGCGCGGACTCGGGGTTTTCTCC
>DATBRS010000062.1:0-5348 GCA_036560185.1 Myxococcota bacterium | reverse complement strand
CCGAGGTGCCGTATGTCGCAGGCCCCGAGCTCACCTGCGCGGACATCATGGTGACCTTCAATCTGACGTCGCTGTCGCTGTTCGGCGGGCGCGCGATCACCGACTTGCCGAACGTGGGCGCCTACGTGAAGCGAATTGCTGAACGGCCGGCGTATGCGCGGGCGATGGAGATTGCGGGGCCGGCGGCGAAGGCGCGCTGACCGCGGCTCCGCAGCCGCGGCGGGGCCGAGGGCGGCTGCGGCCGATGGCTCGGCTTCGGCCCCTCTCTGCGGGGCGGCCCGCTGCGCTGCGGAGATCGCGTTGCTTTGCGGTGCTGCGTTGCCGGATGCTCGGGGCCGGCCTGTGCTTGATTCGGCCGCAGCCGCCCCCGGCCCCTCCGCGGCTGCTCGTGCTGGCCGCGGCCGCGCGTTCGGTGGAGTTGGGGGAGGGCGCGGGTCGGCGCGGCTTTGAGCCGCTCCTCCCGCGCGCTTCGCGTGGCTCGGGGAGCGGTGGAGTGCACGTGGTTTCTGGTGACCGGATCTGGTCGGGGGGCGGGGTAGGCTTGTCGCGTGTCGTCTTCCCTCGAGGCTCTTGCTCCGTTCGGCGCTGCGGCGCGGGCTTGGTTTTCGGGCGCGTTCTTGGAGGCGACGCCCGTGCAGCGCGACGGATGGGCGCGCATCGCGGCGGGGGAGCATGCGCTGCTGCTCGCGCCGACAGGGAGTGGCAAGACGCTCGCGGCGTTCTTGTACGCGATCGATCAGCTCGGCAGCGACGGCGACGCCGAGCGCGGCGTGTACCTGCTCTACGTCTCGCCGCTGAAGGCGCTGGTCGCGGACATCGAGCGCAATCTGCGCGCGCCGCTGGTCGGCGTGACGCGCGCGGCGCAGACGCTCGGTGCGCGCTTCGCGGCGCCGCGCGTTGCCCTGCGCACGGGCGATACGCCCGCCCGCGAGCGCCGCGCCCAGGCGCGCGATCCGGCGCAGATCCTCGTCACGACTCCCGAGTCGCTCTACCTGATCCTCGGCTCCGCGCAGCGCGAGACCCTACGCAGCGTGCGCTGGATCGTGGTGGACGAGGTGCACGCGCTGGCGGCGACGAAGCGCGGAGCGCATCTCGCGCTCTCGCTCGAGCGCGTCGCCGCGCTGTGCGGAGCGCGCGATCCGCAGCGCATCGGGCTCTCGGCGACGGCGCGGCCGGTGAGCGAGATCGCGCGCTACCTCGGCGGCAGCCGCGCGGTCGCGATCGTCGACGCCACCGGACCGCCGCGGCTCGATCTGACGATCTCGGTGCCCGTGTCGGACATGACGCGGCCGGGCGGCGGCGCGCGCGGCGCGTTCGCCGCGCGCCGCGCGCCGCGCGAGCCCGCGCTGCACGAGATCGCGCTGCCCGGCGGCGACGCGGGCGCCGCCTCCGACCTGCTGGCGCCGTTCAAGTCGCGCGCACCGGTGGGCGGCGGCGAAGACCCCGATACGAGCCTCTGGCCGGCGATCTACCCAAAGCTGATCGAAGCGATCCGCGCGCATCGCAGCACGATCCTGTTCGTGAACAGCCGCGGCCTGTGCGAGCGCCTCGCGCGGCGGCTGAACGAGCTCGCGGAAGAAGAGCTGGTGCGCGCGCACCACGGCTCGATCGCCCACGAGCAGCGGCGCCTGATCGAGGAAGAGCTCAAGGCGGGGCGGCTGCGCGCGATCGTCGCTACCAGCTCGCTCGAGCTGGGCATCGACATGGGCGCGGTCGACCTCGTGCTGATGGTGGAGTCGCCCGGAGCGGTGTCGCGCGGGCTGCAGCGCGTCGGGCGCGCGGGGCATCAGGTCGGCGCCGCGAGCCGCGGCCTGATCTTCCCGAAGCATCGCAGCGACCTGCTCGAGGCGACGGTGGTGGCGCGCGGCATGCGCCGCGGCGAGGTCGAGGCGCTGCGCGTACCGCGCTCGCCGCTCGACGTGCTCGCCCAACAAGTCGTTGCCATGGCCGCGCAAGGTCCGTGGGACGTCGATGCGCTACACGTGCTGGTGCGGCGCAGCGCGAGCTTCGCCGAGCTCTCGCGCGAGGTGCTCGGCTCGGTGCTCGACATGCTCGCGGGCCGCTATCCGAGCGCGGACTTCGCGGAGCTGCGCCCGCGCATCACCTGGGACCGCGAGCGCGACCGCATCGAGGCGAGGCCCGGCGCGAGCAAGATCGCGCTGCTCTCCGGCGGCACGATCCCGGATCGCGGTCTGTACGGCGTGCACCTGGGCGCCGACGGTCCGCGCGTCGGCGAGCTCGACGAGGAGATGGTGCACGAGACGCGCGCGGGCGAGATCATCACGCTCGGCGCGTCGAGCTGGCGCGTCGCAGAGATCACGCGCGATCGCGTGATCGTGAACCCCGCGCCGGGCGAAATGGGCAAGCTGCCGTTCTGGCGCGGCGATGGCCCCGGGCGCCCGCTCGAGCTGGGCCGCGCGCTCGGCGCGTTCCTGCGCGAGCTCGAGGCGGAGTGCCAGGCAGAAGGCGGCGATCCGGAAGCCGGCCGCGCGCGCGCCGAGGCCTGGCTGGCTGCGCACTGGGACCTCGACGGCTACGCCGCGCGCAATCTCGTCGAGTACGTGCTCGAGCAGCGCGAAGCCGCCGGCTGTCTGCCCAGCGACCGAGCGATTACGGTCGAGCGCTTCCGCGACGAGCTCGGCGACTGGCGCGTCTGCATCCTCACGCCCTTCGGTGCGCGCGTGCACGGGCCGTGGGCGCTCGCGATCCAGGCGCGGCTCGCCGCGGAGAAGGCGACCGAGGTGCACGCGCTGTGGAACGACGACGGCATCGCGCTGCGCTTCCCCGACGCCGACGAGCCGCCGCCGACCTCGCTGTTCCTGCCGGAGCCGGAAGAGGTGCGCGACCAGATCGTCGAGCAGCTCGACCGCTCGGCGCTCTTCTCCGGCCAGTTCCGCGAGAACGCCGCGCGGGCGCTCTTGCTGCCGCGCTGGCGGCCGGGCGGGCGCACGCCGCTCTGGGCGCAGCGCCTGCGCGCGCAGACGCTGCTCTCGATCGCGCGCGGCTTCCCGTCGTTTCCGATTCTGCTCGAGACCTACCGCTCTTGCCTCCAGGACGTGTTCGATCTGCCCGCGCTGGAGGATCTGCTCGCGCGCGTGCGCCGGCGCGAGCTGCGCGTGGACGACGTCGAGACGCGCGCGGCGTCGCCGTTCGCGCGCAACCTGGTCTTCGCCTACACGGCGGCGTTCCTCTACGAGTACGACAACCCCGTCGCCGAGCGGCGCGCCCACGCGCTCTCGCTCGATCGCGCGATGCTGCGCGAGCTGCTCGGGCACGAGGAGCTGCGCGAGCTGCTCGACCTCGCGGTCGTGGAGGAGACGGAGGCAGAGCTCGCGGGCCGCGCGCCCGAGTACCAGGCGCGGGATGCGGAGCAGCTGTTCGACGCGCTGCGACGGGCCGGCGACTCGACGGAGGCGGAGCTCGCCGAGCGCGCGGAGGGAGACGCGAGCGCGTGGCTCGCGACGCTCGCGGCAGAGCGCCGCGCGGTGCGCATTCGCATCGCCGGCGAAGAGCGCTGGATCGTCGCCCACGAGGCTGGCCTCTACCGCGACGCGTTCGGCGTCTCGCCGCCCGCTGGCCTACCCGCCGAGTACCTCGAGCCCGCGCCCGATGCGATCGCGAGCGTGGTCGCGCGCTTCGCGCGGCGCCGCGGCCCGTTCGTGACGGACGACCTGGCGCGGCGCTACGAGCTGCCGAGCGCACAGGCGGAGCTCGCGCTCGCGAGCCTCGAGGCGCGCGGCAAGCTCGTCGCCGGCGACTTCCGTCCCGGCGGCAGCGCGCGCGAGTGGTGCGACGCCGAGGTGTTGCAGCGCCTGCGCCGTCGTTCGCTGGCGCGGCTGCGCGGCGAGGTGGCGCCGGTCGAATCCGAGGCGCTCGTGCGCTTCTTGCCCGAGTGGCAGGGCGTGGGCGCCGGCGGCTCGCTCGCCGATGCGCTCGACCGCCTCGAGGGCATGCCGCTGCCATGGAGCGAGCTCGAGCGCGCGATCCTGCCGGCGCGCGTGAAGCACTTCGACCCGCGCGCGCTCGATGAGCTGTCGGCGCTGGGCGCGATCGTATGGATCGGCGCGGGTGCGCTCGGAGATCGCGACGGCCGCGTCGCTCTCTATCGCCGAGAGCGCGCGGCGCTGCTCGCGGATCCGCCGCTCGCGCCGGATGCGCTCTCGTCGCTCGCGCAGGCCCTGCTCGCGCAGCTCGAAGCACGCGGCGCGCTGTTCTTCGGCGAGCTGCTCGCGGCGAGCGGCGGCGCCTCGGCCAAGGACGCGCTCGACGCCATGTTCGAGCTGGTGTGGGCGGGCCTCGCGACCAACGACACCTTCGCGCCGCTGCGCGGACTCGGCGCGCGCGCGCCGACCCGCCGCGGCGCGCAGCCGGGCGGCGCCGCGGGGCGTTGGTCGAGCGTCGCGCGCCTGCTCGCGAGCGCGGGCGCCGCGATCGCCGACACGCAGCGTGCGCACGCGCGCACCGCCGTCCTGCTCGAGCGCTACGGCGTGCTCGCGCGCGAGGCGTTCGCGCAGGAGCATTGGCGCGGCGGCTTCGGCGGCGTTTACCCGGTGCTGCGTGCGATGGAGGACGCCGGCAAGGTGCGGCGCGGCCACTTCGTCGCCGGTTATCAGGGCGCGCAGTTCGCGTATGCGGGGGCCGTGGATCGCTTGCGCGCGGCGCGTAGCGCCGAGCGCGGCGGTGCGATCGAGCTCGCCTCGACTCCCGCGGAGGTGGCTTCGCTGATCGTGCTCGCGGCCTGCGATCCCGCGGTGCCCTTCGGCACGCTGCTGCCGTGGCCGACGCCGACGTCGCCGCTCGCCCGGCCGCGGCGCTCGGCCGGCGCGCGCGTCGCGCTAGCGGACGGCCGCCTCGTGGCGTTCATCGAGCGGGGCGCGCGCAAGCTCTGGACCTTCCGCGCCGTGGACGGCGCGCCCGCGCCCGAGCTGATCGCGCGCGCGCTGCGTGCGCTGTTCGCGGACCGCAGCGTCTCGCAGCTGCGCCTCGAGGAGATCGACGGCGAGTCCGCGCCCGAGTCCGCGCTCGCCGTAGCGCTCGTGCGCGCCGGCTTCCGGCGCGGCTATCGCGGCCTCGAGCTGGAGCGCAGCGCCGCGAGCGCGCCCTAGTGCCCGAGGGCGACACGCTCTATCGAGCCGCGCGCTGGCTCGACGGCGAGCTCGCCGGCCGCGCGCTCGACGCGCTCTGGATCCGCGGGCGCGGCGTGCTGCCCGGCGGCGTCGTGACGGAGGTGCGCGCGCTCGGCAAGCACGTGCTGCTCGGACTCGGGGCCGTGGCGAAGCCGTTGTCCGACGCCGCGCCGGCCAGCGGGAGCGGCGCGGTGCCGGCGTCGCCGCGCGCCGAGGCGGTGC
>DATBRS010000061.1:0-4156 GCA_036560185.1 Myxococcota bacterium | reverse complement strand
GTCCGCAAAGTCGAGGTTGATGAGGCCGGTCTGGGTCACCAGATCCGAAATGCCCTGGACACCCTGGCGCAGAATGTCGTCCGCCATCCGGAACGCGTCCACCACCGTCATCTGGTTGTCAGCCATCTTGAGCAGCCGGTCGTTCGGGATCACCACCAGCGCATCGACGTTCGCGCGGAGCTCCTCGACGCCCCGCAGCGCGTTCTGCATCCGGCGGTTCCCCTCGAAGCCGAACGGCAGCGTCACCACCCCAACCGTCAGCGCCCCGATCGAGCGGGCAGCCTCCGCGACGACGGGCGAGGCGCCGGTGCCGGTCCCGCCGCCCATGCCGGCCGTCACGAACACCATGTCGGAGCCGATCAGCAGGTCGCGCAGCTTCTCGCGATCCTCGATCGCTGCGGCGCGCCCGCGCTCTGGATTCGCGCCGCAGCCGAGGCCGCGCGTCACCTGCGTGCCCAGCTGCACCTTGGTCGCCGCCAGCTTGTGCGTGAGCGCCTGCGCGTCCGTGTTCGCCGCGATGAACTCCACGCCCGCCAGGCCGGAGCGGATCATCGTGTCGAGCGCGTTCCCGCCGGCGCCGCCGACGCCGATCACGCGAATCTTCGCCTTCAGCTCGCCAGCGTCTTCGAACTCGAGCAGATCATCGTTGGTGTCGTCCTCGGGCCCGACCTCGAGCAAGTCGATCCCGCCACTCGGCCTTCCCAGCGGGCGTACGTCGTCCCGCCGATCTCGATCGTTCGGCATCTCACCCCCCTGCGCGTCCCATCCACGCGACGCGTTGCAACATACCCAGGTTTTTCAGGAAATCCGCGACCTTGCAGCCAATTTTGCGAGAAGCGAATGGTCCGCCCCCGGACCCGGTCGGCTCATTCGAGGTCGCCGTAGAACCAGTCGCGCATGCGCTGCTTCACGCGCCGGAAGATGCCCTCGTCGCGGATCCGGAAGCGGCTCGGGCTCTTGCCCTTGGCCTGCGAGTACCCGAACAGGATCAGGCCGACGCCGGTGGCGTACATCGGGTCGCGCACCACGTCCTGCAGCCCGCCGATGTTCGCGGGCATGCCGAGCCTTACCTGCGACTCGAAGATCTCTTCCGCGAGCTCCGCGACGCCGGCCAGCGCGGCGCAGCCACCTGTTAGGACGACGCCCGACGGAATGCGCGCGTCGAGCCCGCTCTTCACGATCTCCTGATGCGCGAGGCCGAGGATCTCCTCCATGCGCGGCTCGATGATCTCGCACAGGATCTTGCGCGAGACCTCGCGCGGCCGGCGGCCGCCGACGCTCGGCACGGTGATGATGTCGTCGCTGCCGAGGAAGCGCGCGCTCGCCACGCCGAAGCGCTTCTTGATGCGCTCGGCCTCGTCGAAGGGCGTGCGCAGCCCGACGGCGATGTCGTTCGAGAGGTGGTAGCCGCCGATGCTGAGCACCGAGGTGTGCTTGATCGAGCCGTCGACGAACACCGCGATGTCGGTGGTGCCGCCGCCGATGTCGATCAGGCACACGCCGAGCTCGCGCTCGTCCTGGGCGAGCACCGCCTCCGCCGAGGCGAGCGGCTCGAGCACGATGTCCATCACGTTGAGGCCGGCGCGGTTCGCGCACTTCACGATGTTCTGCGCGCTCGTCACCGCCGCCGTGACGATGTGGATCTTGGCCTCGAGCCGCACGCCGCTCATGCCGATCGGCTCGCGAATGCCGTCCTGCTCGTCGATGATGAACTCTTGCGGGATCACGTGAATGACCTCGCGATCCATCGGGATCGCCACGGCCTTGGCCGCGTCGATCACGCGCCGCACGTCGCTGTCCGTGACCTCCTGGTTCTTCACCGCCACGATGCCGTGGGAGTTGAAGCCGTCGATGTGGCCACCGGCGATGCCGGCGTAGACCGACGTGATCTCGCAGTCGGCCATCAGCTCCGCCTCTTCGACGGCGTGCTTGATCGAGTCGACGGTGGCGTCGATGTCGACGACGACACCCTTGCGCAGCCCCTTCGACGGATGCGTGCCGATGCCGACGATGTCGACGCCGGCCTCCGTCACCTCCGCGACGATGGCGCAGATCTTGGTCGTCCCGATGTCGAGTCCGACGATCAGGTTGTCTTTGCGTGACACTGCTCTTCACCCCCCAACGAAGCCGCGCCGCCCGGGACCGTCTCGGACGCCGCGCCTCCCCCCAACGACTGCTCCCGCGGCCGGCACGGCGCCGCGAAGCGCAGCACGCCCTGGCCCGGGAAACGCAGATCGATCGCGACCGCGCGCGCGAGCTCGGGCTCGCGCAGCGCGAGCACGCGCACGAGCCGCGCGAGCTTCTCGCTCGGGTCGCCGCCGCCGAGCACGACGCGCAGCTCGCGGCCCGCGATCAGCACGGCCGGCGCATCGTCGCCGAGCTCGCCCGCGATCTCGACCGCGCGCGCGGCGGGGAGGCCCGCTGCGTTCCACGCGGCTAGCAGCGCGACGCCCCCCGCGAGGCCCGGATGCGGCGCGCTGGCGACGGGCACGCTGCCGAGCCCCAACAACTCGGGCCCGCGCGTCTCGGGCGGCGCCGGCGCGAAGGCCACGCCGCTCGCGTCGACCAGCAGCCGCGTCCCGTCCGCGAGGCGCGCGACCGCGACCGGAACGCGCTCCTCGATCGACACCACCACGCGATTCGGCCGCAGCTTGGTCGTGCGCGCCTCGCGCACCCAGGGCAGCAGCTCGAGCGCGCGCGAGACGTCCTCGGGGTCGATCTGCGCGAGCGTCAGGTCCGCGCCGAGGCCGCTCGCCAGCGCCAGCGTGCGCGGCTCGGTGTGGACGTTGCCGGCGACCTCGAGCGACACGAGCTGTGCGGCGCCCGGGGCGAACCTCGCGAGCAGCAGATCTCCGAACAGCGAGCCGATCGCGACGCCGGCGACCCCGGAGCCCGCCACGAGCGCCTGCTTCACGAGGCGGCGCTCCGGCCGCACCGGCGCGAAGCCGCCGCGCGTGAGGCCGAGCCGGTTGGCGCTGCGCTTCCACGGCCAGCGGATCGCGAGGCGCTTCTTCACGGCGCACGCTCCTCGGGCGCGCTGCGCCCCCAGATGCGGACCTCCGGCTCGAGCTGAATGCCGGTCTTGAGGCGCACCAGCGCACGCGCGTGCCCGATCAGTGCGAGCACGTCGCTCGCGCTGGCGCCGCCCGTGTTCACGATGAAGTTCGCGTGGAGCGGCGAGATCATCGCCCCGCCGCGCGTCTCGCCCTTCAGCCCGGCCGCCTCGATCAGTTGCCCGGCGAAGTGGCCGCGCGGGTTCTTGAACACCGAGCCGCACGACGGCTGGTCCACCGGCTGGGTCGCGCGGCGGCGCGCGAGCAAGCGCTCGCTCTCGTCTTCGACCCGCTTCCGATCCGCGATCTCGATCGCGAGCAGCGCAGAAACCACTACGGAGCCCTCGGCGAACCCAACAAGTGCTCGATAGCGGAAGCGCAGCGCATCGCGAGGGAAGCTGCGCAGAATTCTTCCGGCCGGGCTCATCAGCTCGACCTCGCGCACCACGTCCTTCAGCTCGCGCGAACCAATGCCCGCGTTCATCGCGATCCAACCGCCCAGGGTCCCCGGAATCCCCACCCCGAACTCGAGGCCCGCGAGCCCGCGCTCGCGGCAATGCCGGGTGAGCGTCGCGTGAGAGACGCCGGCTTCGACGCGCAGCAGCGAGCCCGGCCGCTCGTCGAGGCGCTTCAGCGCCGCGAGCTGGATCAGCACGCCGTCCACGCCTTCGTCGCGCACGATCGTGTTGAAGCCGCGGCCGATCACGCGGCGCGGCAGCCGATGCTTCGCGCACAGCCGCAGCAGGGTTCCGAGCGCGCGGCGGTCCGGCGGCGTGGCGAGCGCGTCCGCGACCCCGCCCACGCGCAGCGAGGTCAGCTTCGCGGTGGACACGTCGAACTGGACCGCGCGGCCGAGGGCCGCGGACAGCTCGGCGCGTGCGGCGTCGGGGATCACGGCCGAGCCTCCAGCGCAGCGAGCAGCTGCGGGCCGAGCTTCGTGATGGAGCCGGCGCCGAGCGTGAGCACCAGATCCCCATCCTTCAGAAGCGGCGCCAGCGCGGGTGCGATCGCGTCGAGCTCGCCGATGAAGCGCACGTCGCCGCGGCCGCGCTGGCGAATCGCCTCGGCGAGCGCCGCCGCCTCGACGCCGGGAAGCTTCGGCT
>DATBRS010000060.1:0-23150 GCA_036560185.1 Myxococcota bacterium | reverse complement strand
AGGCCGCCTCCGCGGTGCAGGCGCAGTGGCTCGTGAGCAGCATGCCCGGCAGCGAGCTCGGAGTGGGCGAGCTGCTCGAGGGCCATTGTTCGGGCTGCAACGAGCCGCTGCCGGAGAACGTCGCAGAATGCCCGTCGTGCGGGCTCGCGATCCTCCCGCTCGAAGTCGGCTGTCCGGCCTGCGGCCTCGCGGTCGCCGTCGAGGCGGAGAGCTGCCCGCACTGCGGCCATCGCCCGTGAGGCGCAGCGCGGCCACGGCGTTCGTCGTGCTCGCGGCGCTCGCGGGCCTCGCCGCGCTGCTTCGCGTAGAGCCCACGCCGCCGCCGCCGGACGCACGCGGCGTCGAGGACGTCGTGCTGCTGCACGGCCTCGGCCGCACGGACCGCGCGATGCGTCCGCTCGAGGACGCGCTCGTGGCCGCGGGCTACCGCGTGCACAACCTCGCTTACCCGTCGCTCGCGCTGGAGCCCGCGCAGCTGGTCGCGCTCGTGGGCGACCAGATCGACGCCTGCTGCGCGCGCGCCGAGAAGCTGCACTTCGTCACGCACTCGCTGGGCGGGCTGCTCGCGCGCGCGACGCTCGCGCAGCGGCCGCGCGCCAACCTCGGGCGCGTGGTGATGCTGGCTCCGCCCAACAACGGCAGCGAGTACGGAGACCTCGCGCGAGAAGCCGGGCTGGACGCGACGCAGCTCGCGCCCGCGATTGCCGCGCTCGGCACCGACCCCGCGAGCTTCGCGCGCACGCTCCCACCACCGCGCTACGAGCTGGGCGTGATCGCTGGCACGCGCACCGTGAACCCGCTCGATCCGCTCGTCGTGCGCGGCGCGAGCGACGGCGCGGTCTCGGTCGCGAGCACGCGCTTGCCCGGCATGACGGACTTCCTCAGCGTGGACGCCACGCACTCCTCGATCCGGCGGAAGCCGGAGGTGCACGCCCAGGTGATCGCGTTCCTGCGCAATGGGCATTTCGAGCACACCGCGGGGCCGCTGCGCGCGGGCGCCCTGGGGCCGTGACGCGCGGCGCGCGAGCGCGGCAACGCGCCGGCCGCGCTCGTGGCATGTTGACGCGAAGCGCGTGAGGAGGTCCCCGTGCCGCAGCCGAATGCACCGCTCGAGATCCGCGAGGAGGCCTGGAGCGTCGCGCTCGCCGACGATCTCGAGGACCGCATCTATGCCTTCAACGCGGCGACCACCGGCATCGCGGACGGCCGCGGGCTCGCGCTCACCGTTCGCGACGAGAGCGGCCGCGCGCTCGCGGCCGTGGTCGGCTCGACCTGGGGCGACACCTGCGAGCTGAAGACGGTCTGGGTGGACGAGCCGCTGCGCCGCGCAGGCCTCGGCCGCGCGCTGCTGCTGCGCGCGATCGCCACCGCCGAGGCGCGCGGCTGCACGCAGCTGTTATTGGCGACGCACAGCTTCCAGGCGCCGGCCTTCTACGCGAAGCTCGGCTTCCGCGAGCTGTTCCGCTTGAACGACTACCCGCGCGGGCACGCCGAGATCTGGCTGCTGCGCGCACTGACGCCGCAGCGGGCGTAGCGGCTCACGCGCCGCGCGCGGCGGCCTTGTGCGCGCCGACGAGCGCGAGCGCGAGGGCCGCGAGCACGCCCGCGATCGCGACGCTGAAGAGCGCGAACACCAGCCAGTTCGCGAGCGGGCCGCCCGGTGCGAGGCCGCGCGCGCCCGAGGCGGCGCCGAGGGCCGCTGCGAGCACGTTGCCGTAGCCGGTCGCGAGCGCGGCGAGGCGGAACCAACGCTGCTGCATGCCTGATAACTCGAGCAGCGGCGCCGCCGCGCCGAGCACGATCACGAGCATGCCGTTCAGCACGCCCTCGAGATGCGCGGTGCGCCACGCGCGCTCCGCCTCCGCGCCCCAGCCCTCGGTGATCGCGCTCGCGTAGGGAAAGCCCACGAGCAGCCCGAGCAGCACCACGATCACGCCGTGCATCACCAAGCTGGCCGCCGTCTTGTTCATCGTCGCTCCCGGTGCTCGCTGCGAATCACGCGGCGCCCATGCGCCCCGCGATCCAGCGATGGAATTGCCAATTCGCCTTCTCGAGGTGCGAGAGCCGCCCGCGCTCCGCGAGCCGGCTGCGCAGCCCCTCCTGCACGCTCGCGCAGGCCACCATGTCCTCGCGGTGCACGGCGTCGACGAACGAGCACAGCAGCGCGCCCTGCGCGTCCGCCGCCTCCTGCGGCACGCACACGTGCACGCGCAGCGTGAAGCGCTCGGGGCCGTGGGGGAGGATCTCGTACCACACCGCGGAATCGGGGTTTGCTGCGAACAGGTGCGAGGGAAACGCGCAGCACACCAGGAAATCCGCGCGCTGCGCCTCCGAGAGGCCGGGCGTCACGCGGAACAGGCTCGGGCTCGCCTGCCCGCTGCGCGTCGGGTTGTGCAGCACGGCCCACGGGCCGTCGCTGTCCTCCGCCCAGGTGACGGCGCCGGGGAAGCCCGGCTCGAGCGTCTCGGGATGGATGCTCGCGACGTGATAGCTCTCCATGAAGTTCTCGATCATCACCTTCCAGTTCCACGGCGAGTCGTACTCGAGCGGCGCGAGCGAGCGCATGCGCTCCGGCTGATACGGTGCGACGTGACGATCGAGGCCCGCGAGCTGCGGCGCGAGCGGCGCCGCGTTCGCGTCGAAGCTGAGGAACAGCCAGCCGCGCCAGCGCTCGACGCGCAGCTCGGGCAGCCGGCAGCTCGCGCGCTCGAAGCCCTCGGCGCGCTCCATCTGCGGCGCCCCTAACAGCCGCCCGTCGAGGCCGTAGCTCCACAGGTGGTACTTGCACTGCAGCGAGCGGCGGTTGCCGCGCCCCTCCGCGACGCGGTGCCAGCGGTGCCGGCACACGTTCGAGAACACGTGCACGATGCCTGCGTCGTCGCGAAGCGCGACGAGCGGCTCGCCGAAGCGCTCGAACGCGAAATAGTCGCCCGCAGCCGGGAGCCAATCCTCGCGCCCGAAGCAGATCCAGCTGCGGCGGAAGATGGCGTCCGTCTCGCGCGCGTGGACCTCCGCGCTCGTGTAGGCGTGCGGCGCGAGCGTGCGGGCGAGAGCGAGCGGCTCGTGCGAAGCGGACATGCGCGGCTCCTGGGCGACCGGCAGCATATGCAGCCGAGCGCCCCGTCCGCACCGCTCCGCCCGAAACGGCTCAGTACTTCAGCTCCATGCTCAGGTACGCGAAGTCGACGTCGCCCGGCATCACGCTTCCCGCGTCGAGGTGCGCGACGCCGAGCTCCAGCGTGAGGCTCCGGTGCAGCAGGGCCGTCGCCACGAGGTCGTACTCGACGCCGACCGTGCTGGCGCCGCCGGAGGGCGACGCCACGTAGCCGAAGGTCTTGCGATTGAACGCGCCGGTACCGGCATAGCGCGCGTCGTCCGACTCCATCAGCGAGAAGTAGTGGACGAAGGCGTTCAGCTGGAGCTTCTCGTGGGGGAAGAGGCGCAGCTGCGCGAACAGGTCCTTCAGGTTCTGGAACGCGAGCTGATCGGCGAAGCCGTAGTACAAGTGATTCGTCGGCAGCAGGTTGAAGAACGTGTCGTGCTGCGAATCCGCCGGATCGGAGTCGCCCGACGCGTAGTTCATGCCGACCCGCAGCCACGGCTTCGCCCACAGCTTCGGCAGCTGGTAGCCGGCCTCGAAGATGCCCGCGTGAGCGCCGTGCTCGTCGCCGCCATAATCACCCGTCTGGCCGGCGACCCAGCCGATCGCATCGAGCTGGCCGGGCCCGAGCGGATAGACGCCGAGCCACGACGCGCCGAGCGTGTAGACCTCGACGCCGCCCGGGATGCCGCCGTCGGCCGTCGCGCGCGCGTCGTCGTAGGCGATCACGAACGCGCCGAGCTCCGTGTTGGGGAGCCACTCGCCGCGCTTTGCCGTGAACGCGGCGCCGCCGTAGACGAGATCGTGCTGCGGGTGGTAGGCGGAGTCTGCGTCGAACACGCCCGTGGTCGGGCGCGCGGCGAACGCGTAGAAGGCCAGCGAGCCGGTGTCGACGAGCAGCGTGCCCGCGTCGTTGCTGCGCTCGACCTGGCTCCAGCCCACCGTGCCGACGAGGCGTTCGCCGATCCGCGCCGCCTTCAGATACTTCCAGTTCGGCTCGGCGTAGCCGACCTCGCTGCCGAGCTTGATGTCTTGCCGGCCGGCGCGCAGCGCGATCCCGTCGTCGGGGCGAAGCTCGAGGAACGCCTGCCGCAGACTCGTGCCGTGCGTGTTCGCGTGTAGGCCTCCTGCCGTGAAGTAGTTACGGGCGGGCGGCGCGGAATCGGCGTCGAGGCCGTCGATCATCACGTGCTGCCCTTCGACGAAGAACGCCAGCTTGTCCGCGTACGCGTAGCGGAGGGAGAGCCGCAGGCGCGTGCCGGCGAACCAATCCCAATCCGGGCTCGCAGGCGAGAACGTGTCCCAACCCTCGACGCGGAGTCGCACGGCCGTGGCGAGGTCGAGGCGGTGGGGGCCGTCCTTCCAATAGAGCGACGGCGTCGCGTGCGCGCCGTCTTGCGCGACCGGCGCTGGGGGCGGTGCCGCGGGCGCGGCGGCCGGCGCCGTCTGCGCGCCGGCGCTCGCGGCGAACAGTGCGGCCAGCAGACCGATGCCTCGGAGCGCTCTCATCGAAGGTTCTCCTGTCTGGGAGTTGGGGAAATGGGCCGCGTCACTGGGGCGCGGCTGCGGCGAGCGGCGACGCCTCCGCCGCGGCGAGCCCGCGCTCCGCGCGCGCCTCGGCGCTCGCGTCCTGGTGCTCGAGGAACGAGATCAGCTCCTCGCGCAGCCCGTAGTAGTCGGGGTGCTCGAGCACGGCCTCGCGCACGCGCGGCCGCGGGATGCGCACCTCGAGCAGCGCGCCGATTCGCGCGCGTGGGCCCTTCGTCATCATCGCGACGCGGTCGGCGAGGAACAGCGCCTCGTCGACGTCGTGGGTGACCATCAGCGCCGTCGTGCGCGTGCGCGCGAGCAGGGCCGCCAGCATGTCCTGCAGCTCGAGGCGCGTCAGCGAGTCGAGCATTCCGAACGGCTCATCGAGCAGCAGCAGCTTCGGTGCGAGCGCGAGCGCGCGCGCGATGCCGACGCGCTGCCGCTCGCCCTGGGAGATCTCGCGCGGCGACTTCGCGAGCATGTCGCCGAGGCCGACGCTGCACAGGTGATGCTCCGCGATCGCGCGCCGCTCGGCGGACGTCCCGTGCGCGAATACCCGGTCGACGCCGAGCAGCACGTTCTCGAGCACGCTCAGCCACGGCAGCAGCGCGGGAGACTGGAACACGACGCCGCGATCGGGGCCCGGGCCGTCGATCTCGCGGCCGGCGAGCGCGATGCCGCCCGTGGAGGGCTGCGTGAGGCCGGCGACCATCGAGAGCACCGTCGACTTCCCGCAGCCCGAGTGGCCGATCAGCGCGACGAACTCGCCGGTCGCGAGCGTGAGGTCGAACGCCTCGACCGCCACGAACGGGCCGCGCGGCGTCGCGAACGACTTGCCGAGCCGCGCGATCTCGAGGTGGCGACTCATCGCAGCACGCGCGGTAGGCCGCTGTGTCGCAGTCGCGGCTCGAGCGCCGGAAGGGGCGGCGCAGTCGCCGTGCGCTGCGCGCGCCGCCGCGCGCCGAGCGCGATCAGGTGCCCCGTGAGCTCGTTGCGCAGCTTGCGGAACTCGATGTCGTGGTTCAGCGCCGCGCGGTCGCGCGGGCGCGCGATCGCGACGGGGAAGCTCGCGCGAATCCGCGCGCCGGCTCCAGGCTCGGCGGCGGGCTCGAGCGGCAGCACGCGATCGGAGAGCAGCAGCGCCTCGTCGATGTCGTTCGTCACGAGCACGACCGTCTTGCGCTGGCGCAGCGCGATGCTCGCGAGCTCGCGCTGCAGGTTCGCGCGCGTGAGCGCATCGAGCGCGCCGAGCGGCTCGTCGAGCAGCAGGATCGCGGGATCCTGTGCGAGCGCGCGCGCCAGCGCGACGCGCTGCCGCATTCCCCCCGAGAGCTCGCGCGGGCGCTTGTCGCTCGCGTGGGAGAGACCGACCAGCGCGACGATCTCGCGCGCGCGCAGCTCGCGCTCGCCGGGATGGCGGCCCGCGCCGACGGCGTCGACCGCGAGGCGAACGTTCTCGAGCACCGTCAGCCACGGCAGCAGCGCGTAGCTCTGGAACACCACGCCGCGATCCGGCCCCGGCCCACGCATGGGCTTGCCGCGCAGCAAGACTTCGCCGGCATCCGGGGCGATCAGGCCGGCGAGGAGGCTCACGAGGGTCGTCTTGCCCGTGCCCGAGAAGCCGACGACGGCGACGAACTCGCCTTCCGCGACCGCGAGCGAGACGTCGGCCAGCACGGCGCAGCGCCGCGCGCCTGCGCCGTAATGCTTCGCGACGCCGCGCAGCTCGAGCAGCGGCGAAGTCGCTCCGCTAGGCGATCGCGACATCGCGACTCGCCAGCCGTTGCAGCGCGATCATGCAGCGATCGAGCGCGAAGCCGATGCCGCCGATCGTGAAGACCGCGACCGCGATGCGCGCCAGCGTCTCGGCGCTGCCGTTCTGGAACATGTCCCAGACGAATTTCCCGAGGCCCGGGTTCTGGGCGAGCATCTCCGCCGCGATCAGCACCATCCAGCCGACCCCGAGCGAGAGCCGCAGGCCGGTGAAGATGTACGGCAGCGACGCCGGGATCACGATCTTGCGCACGCGCGTCGCGAACGAGAGCTGCAGCACGCGCGCGACGTTCAGATGGTCCTTGTCGATCGCGGCGACACCCACCGCCGTGTTGACGAGCGTCGGCCAGAGCGAGCAGAGCGCGACCGTGATCGCCGAGCTGACGAACGACTTCTCGAACCAGGGGTCGCTCGACGTATAGGTCGCCGACACGACGATCATCACGATCGGCAGCCACGCCAGCGGCGAAACCGGGCGGAAGAGCTGGATCAGCGGGTTCACCGCGGCGTAGACCGTGGCGCTCGTGCCGCACAGGATGCCGAGCGGGATCGCCACCAACGACGCGATCAGGAAGCCCGCGAACACGGTCTTCAGGCTCGTCTCGATCTGATCGAGGTAGGTCGGGCTACCCGAGTAGCGGCGCTCCTTCCAGGGACGACCCGCGGAGAGCGCGTCCGCTTTGCGCTCCGCCATGCGCGCGTAGAACGCGGCCTCGCGCTCGCGCTCGGCGCGATGCTCCGCGGCGAGCTCGCGCGCGGCGGTCGCGACCTGCGCGGGCCCGGGCACGGCGCCGATGCTCGTCTCGAGCCGCGCGGCGACGCTGCCCCACGCGAGCAGAAACAGCGCGATCGCCACCGCCGGCGCGCCGAGCGAGCGCGCGATCTGCCGCGCCTGCTCCGCCGGCTCCTCGCGCGCAGCGAGCCGCACGAACGGAGCCAGCACCTCGAGGCCGCAGAGCTCGAGGCCGTGGACGAGGCGATCCTTCCCCGCCATCGCCCTAATCCTTCAGGCCGATCGCGAGGCTGCGGAGATAGGCGTTCGGCGTGCGGCCGTCGTAGGCGATGCCGTCGATGAAGGCCCGATCGAGGGGCGCGAAGCCGTCCGTCTGCGGAATGTCCGCAGCGCGCAGCTTGCCCTCGGCGACGAGGCGCATCGCGGCCTCGCGCCAGACGTCGGGGCGATACACGCGCTTCGCGGCCTCGTGATACCAGCTGTCGGGCTTCGCTTCGGGGATCTGCCCCCAGCGGCGCATCTGCGTGAGGAACCAGACGGCATCGCTGTAGTACGGGTAGGTCGCGAAGTCGCGGAAAAAGACGTTGAAGTCGGGCGCCGGGCGCTTGTCGCCCTTCGCGTACTCGAAGGTGCCCGTCATGCTGTTCGCGATCACGCCGGCGTCCGCTCCGACGTATTCGGGGCGCGCCAGCGTGGCGACCGCTTGCTTGCGGTTCGCGGGGCTGGCGTCGAGCCATTGACCGGCGCGGATCAGCGCCTTCACCACGGCGATGTGGGTCTCGGCGTTCTGCTTCGCCCACGCCGCCGTCACGCCAAACACCTTCTCAGGGTTGCTCTGCCAGATCTCGGCGTCCGTAATCACCGGCACGCCGATGCCCTTCGCGACCGCCTGCTGATTCCACGGCTCGCCGACGCTGTAGCCGTGGATCGTTCCCTGCTCGAGGGTCGCGGGCATTTGCGGCGGCGGCGTGACGGAGATCAGCACGTCCGCGTCGCGCGTTCCGGTCGTGTCGGTCGGCGTGTAGTAGCCCGGATGAATTCCGCCGGCGGCGAGCCAGTAGCGCAGCTCGTAGTTGTGCGTGGAGACCGGGAAGACCATTCCCATCTTGAGCGGCGTGCCGGCCGACTTCATCGCTTGCACGACGGGGCGCAGCGCTCTCGCCGAGATGGGATGCGGCGGCTTCGCGGCCGCGAGCGCCGGCGTCGCGGCTTGCATGCGCTTCCAGATCTCGTTGGAGACGGTGATCGCGTTGCCGTTCAGGTCGAGGCTCAGCGCCGTCACCACGTCGGCTTTCGTGCCGATGCCGATCGTCGCGCCGATCGGCTGTCCCGCGAGCATGTGGGCGCCGTCGAGCTCACCCGTGATCACGCGGTCGAGCAGGATCTTCCAGTTCGCCTGCGCTTCGAGCGTGACGAACAAGCCCTCGTCTTCGAAGTAGTGGAGCTCGTACGCCATCACGAGCGGCGCGCAGTCGGTGAGCTTGATGAAGCCGAGCTTCAGCTCGTCCTTCTCGAGCTCGGCGGCCCCGGCGCTCGCGGCGAGCGCCGCCGTGAGCGCGACGCCGGCCAGCCCCAGTCCCGATCCCTGCACCCGCATGCGTGTCTCCAGATCCGAAGGAGTTCCTGCGCCCGCCGCGGAGCAGCCGTCTCCCCTGCTTCAAGCCGCGTGCCAACCGCGCGCTGCAACGCGCCGCGCGCTCGCGCCTCGCGCTGCCGCGCGACCGAGCGCGGCGTGCTCGCTGGCCGAGCACCGGCCACACGCGCCGAGCGGCCGCTGCGCGAGTGATTAGGCCGCTCTGCGCCCGCATCGGCGCTAGTGTGCGCAGCTCCGCGCGCTCGATGCGCGCGAGCGATCGAGGGACACGGATGAGCGATTCACACGACGACGTGGTGCGGCGAGAGTTCACGCGCCAAGAGCCGAGCTTCTCGCGCGCAGACGCGTACTACGCGTCGCTCGGCGCCGGCACCGTCGCAGCGCTGCAGCCGCTGGAGCGCGACGCCATCGCGCTCGACGTCGCCTGCGGCGCGGCCCACGCGTCCGAGGCCGTGGCGGCGCGCGTGCGGCAAGTCGTCGGCGTAGACCTCACGCCGGCGCTGCTCGACGCGGGCGCGAAGCGGCTGCGCGAGCGCGGCGTGCGCAACGTGCTGCTGCAGGAGGCGAACGCCGCGCGGCTGCCGTTCGCCGACGCATCCTTCGACCTCGTGTTCTGCCGCGCCGCCGTGCATCACTTCGCCGAGCCCGCGGCGCAGGTGAGCGAGATGGCGCGGGTGTGCCGGCCCGGCGGGCGCGTCGTGCTGCTCGACATGATCGCGCCCGGCGCGAGCGTGCGCGCACGCTTCGACGCGCTGCACCGCGAGATCGATCCATCGCACGCGAGCTGCCTGCTCGAGGAAGAGCTCGCCGGGCTGCTCACGCGCTGCGTCGGGGCACGCGCGAGCTCGCGCCGCAGCCGCTCCGCGCCGCTCGCGTTCGAGGTGTTCGAGCATCAGAGCGCAACGGCGCGGCCCGAGCTGCTCGCCCGCGTGAAGACGGAGCTGCAGCGCGAGGCGGCGCACGGCGGCGAGGCGACCGGCTTCGAGCCCGTGCTCGCCGCGGACGGGATGCTGCTGGTGCGCCTCACTTCCGCGGTCGCGGCGGCGGTGCGTCCTTAGTTCATCGCCTCTGCGGGTACTTCGGCGCGTAAAGCGTTCCGGCGAGGGCGACCGTCTCTGCGAACAGCGCGTCGATCTCGGCGAGCGCTGCGCCGAGGGCGGCAGGCGTCGCGCCGGGCGCGGCGAGCGCAGCACCGAGGCGCGCGGCGAAGGCGTGGGGTACGAGCGCGAACTCCGCGATCTCGGCGAGCGCCGTCTTGTCGTTCAGCCACCACGCGCGGTTCAGCGCGAACAGCGCGAGCATCAGGTACGCCGCGAAGCGCGTCATGCAGCCGACGGCGCCGACCACGTCGCCGTTCGCGACGAGCTTCGGAGCGAACGCGCTCAGCCCGAACTCCACCTGCCACAGTGCGTCCTGCACGACGGCGCTGCGCAGTGGATCCGGATAGTGCGCGGTGCGCGCCTTCAGCCCGGAGAGCGCGCCGCGCGGATCGTGCAGCGGAATACAGCGCGCGAGCTCGCCGCAGAGCGTCGCGCTGAAGAAGCCGAACGGTGCTTGTTGGGCGAAGTCCAGCTGCCAGCGGCCAGCGTGCGCGTCGTCGAGAGCGCGCTCGAGTCGCTGCACGCTGCGGTAGAGCAAGTCGAAGCGCGCGCCGCGGATTGTGAGCCAGGCGCCGCCGTCGACCCATGCGCCCCACTCGCCGAAACCGGCGACGACGGGAGCGCGCGTGTCGTCCAGCCGTGCGCAGAACGCGCGCAGCGCCTCCACCGCGAACGGCGAGCGCTCGTCATAGAGCACGCCGAGGTCGACGTCGGACGCTGTGTTGGCGCGCCCGCGCGCGTGCGAGCCGCCGAGCGCGACCGCGACGACGCCAGGGCACGCCGCGAGCTCCGCGACGAGCTCGGACAACGTCTCGCGCTGCGCTGCGCTCAGCGACGCCGGGAGCCGCATCGCGTCCTCGGCCCTCAGCGTCCGCGATACTTCGGCGTGCGCTTCTCCGCGCGCGCGGCCTTGAACTCCGCGTAGTCCTGCGACGCGAACACCATCGACTGCGCGACCGACTCCTCTTGCATCGATTGCTGCACGAGCGGATTCGCGATGCGGCGCAGCGTGCGCAGGAACATCGTCACCGTGAACTCCGGCGCGCTCGCGATCGCGCGCGCCATCTCGAGCGCCGCGGCATCGAGCTCGGCATCGGGCACGACGCGCGAGACGACGCCGTGGCGCAGCGCCTCCTGTGCGTCGAGCACGCGCCCAGTCAAGGCGAGATCGGCGACGAGCCCAGGGCCCGCGATCTGAAAGAGCCGCGCGCTGCCGCCGGAATCGGGCACGACGCCGTGCGCGATCTCCGGCAACCGCATGCGTGCGCTCTCGCCCGCGATACGCAGGTCGCAGAGCAGCGCGCGCTCGAAGCTGCCGCCGATCACCCAGCCCTTGAGCGCTGCGATCGTCGGCACCGGCAGCGTGAAGAACGCTTGCGTGCCCGCGTGCCCGCGCTCGATGAACGCGAAGTCGCTGATGTCCTCGCTGCGCACGCCGAGCTGCGACGTGTCGCGCCCCGAGGAGAACGATGCGCCCTCGCCTCTCCAGATCACAGCGCGCAGGCCAGGCTTGCCATGGAGCTCGGCGAGGATCGCGAACAGGCGCTGATCCATCGCGTCGTTCGCCGCGTTGTGCTTCTCGGGCCGGTCGTAAGAGACGATCGCGATCGGGCCGTCGTAGGAGAGGCGAACTGCGTCTGCGCCATCGGGCATGAAGTGAGCTCCCGCAGATTGCGTAGGGGACGTACTTGCATAGCTGCTTCGGGCTCGCTCGCGCATGGCGGCTACGCAAGTGCGTCCCCTACGCAATCAGCGCCCCTTGAACACCGGCGCTCGCTTCTCCGCGAAGGCCTTCACCGCTTCCTCGTAGTCCTCGGTGCCGGCGCCCTGCACCATGCGCTCGGCCTCGCTGTCGAGCACCGCTTCCAGCGAATCGGTGAGCGCGCGGTTCAGGTTGTCTTTCATGTACCGCAGCGCGATCGGAGGGCCGGCGGCGATGCGGCGCGCGAAATCGCACGCCGCTTCGGCGAAGCCGGCGTCGGGCAGCACGCGATTCGCGAGGCCGAGGCGCTCGCAGTCGGAGGCGGAGAGCCGCTCGCCCAGGAACATCAGCTCGCGCGCGCGCGCCGGGCCTAACAGCCGCGTCAGGAACCAGCTCGCGCCGTAGTCGCCGGAGAGGCCGAGCCGCGCGTAGGCGGTGGTCGCGAACGCGCTCTCGGCCATGAGCCGCAGATCGCAGGCGAGCGCGAGCGCGAAGCCCGCGCCGGCCGCCGGGCCCGGAAGCGCGGCGACGGTCGGCTTCTCGAGCCGGTGCAGCGCGCGCGGGATCTCGTGCTCCCAGCGCAGCTGGCGCTTGCGGTCCTCGGGCGATTGCGGCCTGCCCTCGCTCGCCATGCGCTTCGTGTCGCCGCCCGCACAGAAAGCGCCGCCCGCGCCGGTGAGCAGCACGCAGCCGACCTCGGCGTTCGCGCCGAGCTCGGGGATCAGGCGATGCAGCGCGCGCTTCATCTCCATCGTGAGCGCGTTCTTCGCGTCGGGACGATTCAGCGTGACGACGCCGACACGCTGCTCGATGCGGCAAAGCACTTCGGCGGTGCCGGTTTCGAGGCTGAGGGCGGCGGCGGTCACAGCGGGCTCCGGTGTCTTGCGTGCGGTGAGATGACGCAGCATACGGAAGCGCGCGTGGCCGTGGAGCGCGCGCGAATCGCGCGGCGCGGACGCGGGCGCTGCGAAATACTGCGCGCCTCACTCTGGAGCGAACGATGGGCCTGCCCGAACCGCCGCCGCTCGGCGCGCACGCACTTCCGGCCGGCGCTTACGCCGGGCAGACCGTCGCGGTGACGGGCGGTGGCACGGGCCTCGGTAAGGCGATCGCGCTCGAGTTCGCGCGGCTCGGCGCGAACGTCGCGATCCTGTCGCGCGGCGAAGAGCATCGCGCCGCGGGCGTCGCCGCGATCGAGGCGGTCGGCGCGAGCGCACTCGCGGTCGCTTGCGACATCCGCCAACCCGATCAGGTCGCGACCGCGTTCGATCAGGTCGCGCTGAAGTTCTCGCACCCGAGCGTGCTCGTGAACAACGCCGCCGGGAATTTCCCCGTGCCTGCCGAAGATCTCAGCCCGAACGGCTGGCGCACCGTCGTCGACATCGTGCTCAACGGCACGTTCTTCTGCTCGCGCGAGTTCGGGCGGCGGCACATCGCCGCCGGCACGAGCGGCGCGATCATCAACGTCGGCGCCTCGTACGCGTGGACCGGCGGCCCCGGCTTCGCACACTCCGCCGCCGCGAAGGCGGGCGTGAAGAACATGACGGAGACGCTCGCGGTCGAGTGGGGCCCGTACGGCATTCGCGTGAACGGCCTCGTGCCCGGCTTGTTCCCGCACGAGGACGAGGTCGCCGCGATCAAGGCGACGCCCGGGCGCGGCGATCGCGCGAGCGAGGAAGCGAGCTGCCCGGCGCTGCGCACGGGCCGCCTGCGCGAGCTCGGCTGGGCGGCGACGTTCCTCGGGTCGCCGTACGCGAGCTACATCAGCGGCCACACCCTGGTCGTCGACGGCGCGAACTGGCAGCGCCGCGCGATGCGCCAGCCCGACTTCGTCCCGATCCGCGAGCAGATGGGCAAGGGCCCCTTCGAGCTGAAGTGAGCGATTCGAGGTCCGAGAACCAAAGAGACGCCCGAACGGACGCGGCTCGAGAGGCCGCAAGCGATCCGCGCCGCACAGCGGCGCAGATCGCGCGCAGTGAGCCGAAGGCGAACGGAGCCCAAACAAAATGGAGACCTACGTCCAGCTCGAGAAGGACGGCCCGATCGCGACGATCGTGCTGAACCGCCCTGACAAGCTGAACGCGTGGAGCTGGGAGAGCGCGCGGCAGCTCGCGGCGCGCGCCGACGAGCTGCGCTTCGACAACGACGTGCGCGCCGTGATCGTGCGCGCCGAGGGCCGCGCGTTCTGCGCGGGCGTCGATCTCGGCATGCCAGAGGACCGCATCACCGGCCGCTCGCCCGCCGAGAAGGTCCGTAATTACTACGAGAAGTTCCGCTGGGTGCACGAGCGCTTCCACGTGTTCGCGAACCTGCCGCAGCCCGTGATCATGGCGGTGCACGGCTACTGCCTCGGCGCGGGGCTCGAGGTCGCGATGATGGGCGACATCCGCATCGCCGCCGACGACGCGATGTTCGCGCTGCCCGAGCCGCGCGTCGGCGTCGGCATCGATGCCGGCGGCGACATGCGCCTCGTCACCGAGCTCGGCGCGGGCTGGACGCGCCTGCTCGCGTTCACGGGCCGGCGCATCGACGCGCAGACCGCCCTGCGCATCGGCATCGTGCAGGAGGTCGTGCCGCGCGATCAGCTGCTCGCGCACGTGCGTGCACTCGCGGGCGAGATCGCCGAGAACGCGCCACTCGCGGTGCAGACCATCAAGCGCACCATCAACAACTGGGCCGAGCGCGGCATGGCCGAAGCGCTGCGCTTCGAAGCCGCCGCCGCCAGCGTGAACTTCGTGAGCGACGACATGCAGCTCGGCTACAAGGCGATGGCGGCGAAGGACAAGGCGAAGTTCGAGGGGAAGTGAAGGGCGAGCGGAGCGCCACCTCCTCAGCGGACGCGCGTCCAGCCAGTCCTCGCTCGAGCTCATCCGGGTGAGGCTTGCCGCCGCACCGCGCGCTGCAGATTCCGCGCGGCGACGAACAGCCACGCGAATAGCGCGAGCTCTGCGCTGCGCTGCACGAGGCCGCGCGCGGGCTGGAGCGCGGGCGCGAGCATGCCCGCGAACGCGGCGAGCGCGATCGCCGAGGCGGTGAACGCGAGCCAGCGCGGCGCGAGCGCCGCGCCGCGAACACGCGCGCCGCTCGCGAGCAAGATCCCGGCGCCACCGCCGAGATACTCCGCAAGCGCGCCGCTGCTGTGAATCTGCTGCGTCGCGGAACCGGGGCTCGGGCAGCCCGGATCGCAGGGGAAGAATGCGGCGAGCAGGTACGCGAACCCGACGCCGGACGCGAGCGACAAACCGACGCGCGCGCGCCAGCCGTCGGCGAAGCGTGCGGCGATGCACGCGAACCCGACGCTGAGCACGCCGATCGGAAGGAAGCCGCCGAGGTTCACCCACGCAGCATCCGCTGCACCGGATTCCCCGAGCTCGCTGATGTATTGCGCGCAGGCGTTGTACCCCGGGCGCGCCATGCCGCCTAAGAGCGGAACGACGAGCGCGAGCGCCGCAGCCCCGACGCCGCTCGCTCCTGCGATGGAAAGCGCGCGCGAACGCGCTGCTCCGCCGCTCACGGCATGCCTGCGCCGACGGTTTCGCGAATGGGGATGCCCGTCGGATCGATCTGCAAGGGGCGCGCGCTCACGAGCTCGACCTCAGGACTTTGCTCTCTTCGAAGACTTCGACTTGGCAGAACCGTTGAGAGCGACCGCTTGGCGAACGAGCGTCTTGAAAGCGGCGCCGTCGACTTCTTCTCCCGCGTGAATGTCGATCGCGCGGCGCACGTTCCCGTCGAGGCTCGAGTTGAAGAGGCGCGCCGGATCCTTCAGAGACGCGCCCTTGGCGAAGGTGAGCTTCACGACGCTCTTGTAGGACTCGCCGGTGCAGAGGATGCCGCCGTGCGACCACACCGGAGTGCCCATCCACTTCCTCTCCTCGACGACCTCTGGGCACGCCTCGTGGATGAGCTTGCGCATTCTGCCGAGCGTTTCCCCGCGCCAGTCCCCGAGCTCGGCGATTCGCTTCGAGATGAGCTCCGCTGCGGAGTCGTCCCGGTTCGCGCCCGACTTCTTCATGCGCTCATCCTAGGATGAACACCGCGATTGCCGCGCCCGCGACCCAAGTGACCATGGCAGTGCCGAGGTAGGCCGCGGCGCGCCCCGCGATCGAGAGCCGCATGATCCACTCGTACGAGAAGGCCGCGGGCACACTGAGGCCCCAGAGAAATGGAAGCGCCTCGAGCGTGATGAATGAGAACGTCGCTCGCGCTTCGGTATCGATCGTGAAGAGGCCCGCGGCGTATGCGATGGCCGGGACCGCGAGGAAGCCGAGGCCGGCGGCTCCGAGGAATACGAGAAGGCCGTACACGATCGCGCCCGTGACCATTCGGGTCGTGGAAGGCACTCGGCCCTCCCTTCTTCATCGCCACCTATCGCGGAAGCTTCTCGGCCCAGCGCACGAGCGTGTCCGTGAAGAGCCGAGGATCCTGGCCGTGCATCGAGTGGCCCATCGTCGGGAACGACTGATAGTCGACGCTGCCGCCCGCGGGTTCGAGCAGCGCGCGCACGCGCGCGGCCTGCGTGTCGGAGAGCGCGCCGAGGAGATCGCCGGTCGCGGGGTCGACCCTCCGGAAGTGATGCGTCATGAGTACGGGCACTTTCACGCTCGCGAGCATCCGGGCGTGGTCGCAGCTCGCGGCCACCGTGCCGCTCCAGAACGCACGCGCCCACTCGGGGTCGTACTCCTTCAGGTTCTGCGGAGGCTCGGGGCTCGCTACGGCGGAGAAGATTCCAGCGAGCCACGCTGGCAGCTCGCGCGGAGCCGCCGCCGCCATGCCGTCCCAGTCGCCGATGCTCCACTGATCGCCGAGATACTTGCTCCAGAGCGCGAACATCGGGCCGATGGTCTGGCGGATCGATGGGCCGCACGCGGGATTCACCTGCGAGGCGAAGAGCGGCGGATCCTCGTAGAGCGCGCCGATCACTTGGCCGGGCTTTGCGTACGCCGATAGCCACGCCGCGAGCACGCCGCCCGACGAGAGGCCGCTCACGATCGCGGGCCGCCCGATTGCGCCGTCGAGAAAGCGCACCAGGTCGTTGCCGATGTTGTCGAGCGTGTAGCGGCCGGGCGTGCGTGACGAGCGGCCTTGCCCGCGCAGGTCGACTGCGAATGCTTGGAAGTGCTCGGCGAGCAGCGGCAGCGCCTGCTCGTAGCCCCACCACGACTCCGACTGGCCGGGGATTAGGAGCAACGCGGGCTTGTTAGGCGATCCCGCGACCGCGTAGTTCATCGACACCTCGCCGGTGTCGAAGCTCTGCTCGGGAAAGGCGTGCGGGACGTACGTCGCCTCGGGACGATGCGGGCCGAAGGCGTTCGCGAAGCGCGTCATCCAGTCCTCCTGAGCCGCGGGAAGAGCTGCTCCGCCGCGCCTCGATCGATCGACGCGCGCTGCGCGTCCGGGATTGCGAAGCCCTCGTAGAGCCCCGCGAGCCAGCGCGCGTAGGAGGCCGGCACCATGTGGTGGTGCACGTCGATGCGTCGCGGGGCGGGCATGCTCTGGGCTCTCCGTGCAGGAAGCGATTATTCCGCGTGCAGACGACTTTTCATATCGATGTACGCAGTTTCGATCAGCGCCCTGATCGACGCCGCACCAGAGCCCAGGCCAGAATCGGAAGCCCGGCGAGACTTGGCGCAAGCCAGTAGGCGAGTGCTGGGAAGTGCCGCCACACGGGAAGATTCGGGCCGTTGTCCACGTAGAAGGCGGTGAGGAGAAGGATGTAAGAAAGAGCCATCCCGGTGATGTGAATGCGAGTCCAGCCAACCCAGAGCTGGCGCCGCGCCGCGCGCCCGATGAAGCCCGCGACGAGAGACAGCATGCCGAGGATGACCAGGTGAATGTCGTGGGGCCAGCGCATGACGGAGAGGACCATCATCGACGCGAAAACGACCACGAGACTCCAGTAGTAGATCGCTCCGGCGGAAGGATGCCGGCCCACTCGCTTGGGGCTGAGCATGGCGACGCCGCCCGCGATGACGCAGAGGAGTCCGGCGACGACGTGCGCGGCGAGAGTGATGAGGAAGAGCGGCGAGGAAGAAGGGATGGGAAGGCCGAGAATGACCATGCCTTCATCCGTCAACGCTGGAAACCTCGTGGCGCCGTCTACCGGTTTGACGCTCTGCTGCCCCTTGCCCCCCGAAACAGCTTGATGCGGTGGAGCCAGCGCAGGTGCCGCTTCTCAATGGGCCACCATCGCAGCCACCCGCGCGTGAGGCACGAGCGTCCCCTCGCGCTTCCGTAGCGCCGCGAACGCCTCGCTCGCCGCGCTCACCGCCAGCGCGATGTCCGCGTCCGCGAGGGCCGCGCACACGAAGTTGTTGTGCCACGGATGCAGGTACGCGCCGCGCTGGAGCATCTCCGTCGCGAACGCGAAGCCGCGCCGGAAGTCGGGATCGTCGGCGAACAGGATCTGCGGCATTTGCGGCGGACCGGTCTGGCGCAGCGTGTAGCCGTGCGCGGCGCTCGCCTTGGCGAGCCCCTCGCGCAGCTGGGCGCCGAGGCGCTGCGTGCGCTCGAGGTAGTCGCTGTCGCGGATGCGGCGCAGGGTCGCGAGCGCGGCGGCCATCGGTGCCGCGGCGAACCAGAAGCTTCCCGTTGTGTAGATGCGCGAGGCGGCGACGCGCGCGACGTCGCTGCCGAGCAGCGCCGACAGGGGGTGGCCGTTCGCGAGGCACTTGCCCCATGCACTCAGGTCGGGCTCGACGCCGAGCTGCGTCCACGAGCCGGTGCGCGAGAGGCGGAAGCCGCCGCGCACCTCGTCCATGATGAGCAGCGCCTTCGCTTGGTCGCACAGGCCGCGCGCGGCGTGCGCGAACTCGCGCGTCGGCAGCTCCTGGTCGACGAAGCCGTCGTGCTTGAACGGCGAGACGAGCACGCCCGCGAGGTCGTCGCCGGCTTCGCGCGCAGCGCGCTCGAGGCTGGCGACGTCGTTGTACGTGAACGGCACGAGGTGTGCGCGGTCGTCGGGCAGCGTGCCGATCGGGTTCGGCGTGCACCACGCGGCGGCGCCGTGATAAGCGCCCTTGGCGACGAGGATCTTGCGCCGCTTGGTGTGGGCGCGCGCAACCGTGACGGCCATCGAGGTCGCGTCCGTGCCGTTCTTGCAGAAGATCGCCCAGCGCGCGTGCGCGACCATCGCCACGAGCTGCTCGGCGAGGTCGACCAGTAGCGGCGACGGCCCCGTCATCGTGTCGCCGCGCGCGAGCTGCGCGGCGTAGGCGGCGTCGACCTCTGCGTCCGCGTACCCCAATAAGTTCGGCCCGTAGGCGCACATCAGGTCGAGGTACTCGTTGCCGTCGACATCCCACAGTCGCGCGCCCTTCGCGCGCGCGAAGAACTGCGGGAACTCGGGGGGCAACAGCGCCGTCGATTCGTGGCCGTACATGCCGCCGGGAATCACGGCGGCCGCGCGCTCGCGCAGCGCGGCGTCCGCAGCAGTGGATCGCGTCATGTCGTCTCCTCCGGATGGCCGCCAGGCTACGCCTTCGCGCTCGGACGCGCGCTCACCTCCGCGTGCCAGCGCAGCAGGTGCTTCTGCTCGGGCTCGGGATGCAGTTGGTTCAGCTGTCCCGCGAAATCGAACGTCGTGAGCGCGAGGATGTCGGCCATCGAGTAGGCGCCTCCGGCGATGAACGCGCTCTTGGCGAGCACCCCGTCGAAGAAGGCGAACGCGTTGCGCACGAGCGCGCGCGCTTGCTCGGCCATCTCGGGAATCTGCTGCTTCACCACCGCCTTCGTGAGCGGCGAGCCGTGGATCCACACCATGCCGACCGCTTGCATGAAGGTCATCTCGACCCGCCGGTTCCACATGTCGATGCGCCCGATCTCCGCGGCGGTGCGCCCGAACAGGCTCGGCTCGGGATGCAGCGCCTCGAAGTAGCGGCAGATCGCGACGGACTCGGCGATGTGCGTGCCATCGTCGAGCTCCAGCACGGGGAGGCCGCCGAGCGGGTTCACATTCGCCAGAAAGTCGGGCGTGCGGTTCGCGCGCTTCATGATGTCGACGGTCTCGAACGGCACGGAGGTGCCCTTCTCGGCCAGGAAGATGTGGACGCGACGCGGGTTCGGCGCGCCCGGGAACGTGTAGAGCTTCATCACTTCGGCCTCCTTGCGGAGCCGCCAAGATACGCCGCTTTCGCGCCGCATCTTGTGGCATGCTGCGTGTCTCAATTCGCGCGCATCGGGAGTTCCGCCATGGCCTCGCTCCGCATCGCCGCCCTCGCCCTCGGCGCCGTCTGCGCGCTCACGAGCTGTGCCGACGCCGAGGATTCGTTCGTGCGCCGCGCCATCGCGCGTCTCGCCGCGCCGCGCACGGACGTCTTCGCCGACGATGCGATGCGCGTGCTGATCTGCGGCAGCGCCTCGCCCCTTCCGCACCCGACGCGCGCGCGCCCGTGCGCGGCCGTGTTCGCGGCGGGCAAGCTGTGGGTCGTCGACGTGGGCCCCGGCTCGTGGAATCACGTCGGCGGCTGGCGCATCCCCGGAGAGCGCATCGGCGCGGTGCTGCTCACGCACTTCCACAGCGACCACATCGGCGAGCTCGGCGAGTGGAACCTGCAGACGTGGGTAGCGGGCCGGCCGGCGCCGCTGCGCGTGATCGGGCCGGAGGGCGTCGAGCGCGTCGTCGCGGGTTTCAACGAGGCGTACGCGCTCGATCGCGGCTACCGCGTCGCGCACCACGGCGCGGACTTCAACGTGCCCGCGCTCGGCCTGATGGAGGCGGCGACGATCCGTTTCGAGAACGGCGCGACCGACGCGATCGTCTACGACGCCGATGGCCTGCGCATCACGGCCTTCCTCGTCGAGCACGCGCCGATCGCGCCCGCGGTCGGCTACCGCTTCGATTGGCGCGGGCGCTCGGTGGTCGTGAGCGGCGACACGGTGATGGACGCGAACCTGATCCGCGTCGCGAAGGACGCCGATGTGCTCGTGCACGAGGCGCAGGCGAACCACCTCGTGAAGCTTCTCGGCGAAGCCGCTGGCGCGGATCGTCCGCGCGTCAAGAAGATCATGGAGGACATCCCGAGCTATCACACGACGCCGGTGCAGGCGGCGGAGGTGGCGAACGAGGCGAACGTGCGGCTGCTGGTGATGAGCCATCTGACGCCGCCGCCGCCGAACGCGCTGATCGAGCGCATCTTCGTGCGCGGCGTCGACGACGTGCGGCCTAGCGGCTGGGTGCTGGCGGACGACGGGATGCTGATCACGCTGCCCGCGGACTCCGACGCGATCGATCAGGAAGACATCGAATGAGCGCCGCGCCCTCGGCCGATCTGCGCGCGCGGCGCGAGGCCACTGTGCGCACGCACATGGAGCGCGAGATCGTGCACGACTGGGACGCGGTGATCGCGACTTTCGCGCACCCGCGTTACGAGCTGATGGCGA
The DNA here is from genome assembly GCA_036560185.1 of Myxococcota bacterium. Lineage (GTDB taxonomy): Bacteria > Myxococcota_A > UBA9160 > UBA9160 > UBA6930 > VGRF01. The sequence goes on along the minus strand of DATBRS010000060.1, from coordinate 2,237 downwards.
CGGGCGTCGTGCACGACGGCGAGACCGCGGTGCGCGAGTACTTCCGCGCCGGGCGCGCGGTGGTGCCAGATCAACGCAACGAGATCCTCTCGCTCCGACACGCCGGCGACGACGCGATCGCCGTCGAGTTCTGGCTGCTCGGAACGCAGACCGGCGGCCCGAAGCCGAGCAACAAGCCGTTCCGGTGCCGGATGATGGTGCTGTTCTTGTTCGAGGCCGGCGGCGACAAGCTCGTGTGCGAACGCGTGTACTGGGACAGCGCGACGATCGCGCGGCAGCTGGCCTGAGCGGCGACGCCGCGCAGCGCGCCGAGGCGCGCTGCGCGGACGTCTCCCTTAGAGCTGCAGCGCGCCGCTGCGAATCAGCGACGCGAGCTCCTCGCGCTGCTCGGCGTCGAGCAGCTCGTGCAGCTCGCGCAGCGCGTGGGTGACCGCGTCCTGCACGCGCTTCGCGGCCTCGACGCGAAGCCGCGCCGAGTCCTCGAGCCGCGCCGCGTCGAGCGCGTCGCCCTCGAGCGCGTCGGCCAGCGTGCCCGCCGCGCGGCGCACGTCGACGGCGCCCTGCTCGCGCTCCACGCGCAGGCGGTCGACGATCTTCGCCAGCTTCGCGACCTGCACTTCGTTCAGGTCGAGGCGCAGCGCGAGGAAGCGCACCGGCCGGCGCGTGCCGAAGCTGCCTCCGAAGGCGGCGTCGCCGTAGCGGCCGCTCGCCATCCACGCCCAGCGGGCGGAGCCGCCCAGCTCGGGCCCTCCGTAACAACCGGAGTGAGCCGAGCTGTCGTGAGCGCCCGCGGCGCGTTGTCGTCGTCTCCAATGATGAATGAAGCCAGGATGCATGTTGCCTCCACTCGCTGGGGCTCGTGCGCCCAGCGGCGTTTCACGTGCGGGCGAACCGCGCACGGGCCGGTGGAACTCACCGGCGACTTCACCCTCTCACCGCGCCGGCGGTTTGGCAAGCGCGCTCGCGAACGCGAAGCTCGCGCGCTGCACGGCGCGAAGCCCGAACGGAGATTCCCTGGAAGCGCAGCTCTACCGGAGCGTGAACGCGCTGTTCGAGCCCGCGATTCGTCGCGGCCTCGGCGCGCCGCTGTTCACACCCGCCGGCGTCGTCGTGGTCGAGATGATCGGGCGCAAGAGCGGCGAGCGCCGGCGCGTTCCGCTCGCCGCATTGCGCCTCGGGCGGCACCTGCTGATCGGCACCGTGCGCGGCGAGCGCTCGCTCTGGGCGCGCAACCTCGCGGCGAACGGGGACGCGCGCGTGTGGCTCGCGGCGCGCGCGCGGCCGATGCGCGCGTTCGTGCTGCGCCCTGGCGCGAGCGCGCGCACCCCCCGTGCGCTGCCGCCGGCGCTGCACCCGCTCTGGCGCGCGCTCGCGACGCTGACGGCGCGCGGCTTCGCGTTCGCGCTGCTCGTGCCCGCGCCCGATCGCGCAGCGCCTAAACGTGCAGTCTCGCCTCGAGCGCGCGCTTCACGCCGGGCCATTCGGGCGCGATCACGCTGAACCACACCGACGTGCGCAGGTGCCCATCGGGCATCACGTAGTGCGCGCGGAAGCGGCCCTCTTCGCGCGCGCCGATGCGCGCGAGCGCATTGCGCGATTTCTCATTGCGCTCGTCGGTCTTGAATTCGACGCGGTTGCAGCCGAGCACCTCGAAGCAGTGTGTGAGCTGGAGCAGCTTCGCCTCGGTGTTCACCGGGCTGCGCTGATGCGACGGCGTGATCCAAGTCGCGCCGATCTCGAGCTTCTTGTTGGCTGGGTCGATCGCGAGAAACGAAGTCGCACCGACGACTCGATTCGTCGCGCGCTCGATCGTCACGAACGGCAGCACCGTGCCGCTCCCTACGGCTGCCGCGTTGAGCTTCACGTAGCCGCGCATCGCCTCTTCGTTGTCGAGCACGAACGGAAAGAAGCGAAACAAGCCGTGGCCGACTCCCGCCGCGACGAGCCCATCCGCGTGCGCCTCGCGCATCGGCTCGAGGCGCACGTGCGCGCCTTCCAACGTGACGGGCTCGGCTTTCATCGCGATCTCCAGCGGGCGTGCGGCGCCGCAAGCTAGCCAGGGCCCGTGGCGACGCTCGCGCGCGCGCAGCAACATGGCTCGCTCGCGAAGGAGGCCGCCATGCCGATGCCGAAGGGAATCCCGATCGTCGACCTGATGCTCGGCTTTCCGATCACCGACCACGGGAAGACCTACGACTTCCTGCGCCAGCAGGCGAAGGACCGAGCCTCGAAGGAGA
>DATBRS010000059.1:0-9135 GCA_036560185.1 Myxococcota bacterium | reverse complement strand
CCCCCGGCCCCGCCGCAGCGCGCAGCCCCGACCGTGCACCCACCAAGCGCAATAACAACCTACCGATACAGGATCTGGTCCGGCGTCTCCTTCGGCATCCGAATCCTCGGAAACGCCCCGAAGCCAAAATCCTCGAGCCCGCTCTGCACGACCAGCTCCACGGGCAGAATCGACTCTCGCCCGCGCACGATTCCGTACATCTCGCGCATGCCGCGGAACGCGAACTCGCTGTCGCCGCCCGTGCGCAGCGCCTCGTCGGCGAGCCCGAGCCGCGCGCGCTCGAAGAAGGTCTCGCGGCCCGCGTCCGCGGCGAAGGTCGCGTCGCGGTCGACGCGCGCGCGGTGCAGCGCGCTCTCCTCGAGCGCCGCCGCGATGCGCGCGAGATGCGCGTCGCTCACGAGCACGCGCCGCGTCTCGGGCGCGGCGTCCTTCCCCTTGGCGCCCACGTAGGCGAGCTCGATCCAGCGCCCGCCGATCAGCGTGACGCCGTCTGCGTGCAGCTCGCCGTTCGTGGCCTCGTCGTCGAGCAGGCTCGCTTGCAGCGCGAAGCCCTCCGGTCCCGCGACGCGCGGGTTCTCGATCAGGTACTGCCGGCTCACGCGGATGCGCTGCGGAGTCGCGCGCTCGACCTCGCGAGCTACGACGTCGCGCGCACCCCTCGCCGCTTCCGTCTCGGGGAACAGCTCGGCGGCGCGCGCGAGCAGCCGCACGCGTCCGACGCGCGTGCGTTCGCGCTCCGCCGCCTTGACCACCTGCTTGGCAGCTTCCTCGCGCAGCTTCGCGAGCTCCTTCGCGTCGAGATCGCTCGCGCCCTCCGAGAACGCGACGGCCGCGACGTAGTTTCCGCGCGACTCTTCGTAGTTGCGCAGCCAGCTCCGCACCTCGTCGGCGTGCGCGCCGTCCGGCGTGCGCTCGAGGTAGCGGCGGCCGAGCGCGGCGGCCGCGCGCTTCTCGGACTTTCCGTACGGGAAGGCGAGCAGGCGCGAAGGCAAGCCCAGCACCACGCTCGTCAAGGTCGGCACTTCCGCGATCCACTCCACGGGCCACGGCAGATCGTGGTCTCGGGGGCCGTAGGCGAGCGGCCCGAGCAGCAGCTGTCGCGTGCTCTCCTTCGCCTTCTGCGCGCGCGCGAGCCGGAAGGCGCGATACGGGTTCGCATCGAAATCGCTCGACATCGCGAGCGCGTGCCGTCCGATCGCGTCGTCGCGCTCGGCGATCGCGGCGAGACGATCCCAGCTCTCGACCTCGCGCCCCGCTTCGCGCGCCGCGAGCGCGAGCGCGAGCTCGGCGGCGCCGCGCGCGTGCGCGCTCGCCGCGGGCGCATCGAGCAGCGGCTGCGCGGCGGCTGCCAGGTCCGTGCGCGGGTCGAGCAGCGCCCGCGCGAGCCGGAGCGAAGCCTCGTCGAGCGGCGCCACCGCCGCGGCGGCCGTCAGCGTGCGCGCGCGATTCTCGTTCCAGGCGCGGCCTTCGAGCGTCGCGTGCTCTTGCAGCGCGAGCGCGCGTGCGTCCTCGCTGCGGTAGCGCAGCGCGCGCTCCGCGAGGAACGCGGCGAGGATCGGCTCGTTCGCCTCGAGCGCGGCCTCGCCCTGCTTGACGGCATGCTCGACCTGCATCTCGATCCAGCGCAGCTGAGCCGCGTCGATCTTGTCGATCAGCTCCGCCGCCTCGGGCGCATTCGGGTTCGTCTCGACGAAATCCTTCCAGTGCTTCAGCGCCTGCCGCTCGCGGGTCGTCATCGTCTCTTCGTCGTAGAGCTGCAGCGCGACGCGCACGACCGACTGCACGAGTCGCACCGGGAGGAAGAGCGGCGTCGCGATCGAGCCGCCCAGACCCTCGGAGACTTCGTTCGCCGCGCCGCCCCAACGGATCACGCGATCCTCGCGCAGCCGTTTGCGCGCGAGCGCCAGCGGATCGTCCGCGACGTCTTGCTCGAGGCGCGTCGCGAGCTCGGGCGGCACGTCGTCGCGCTTCAGCACGCGAGCTTGTGCCGTGCGGCGCGCGGGGCCCGCGGGCAGCAGCGCGGTCTCGGCGTCGCGCGCGTAGGCGGCCAGCCCGGTCGGAGCGAGATGCTCCGCGGCGCGCGCGGCCTCGATCCGCTCGAGCGTGTCGGCCGCGCGGGCGAGCGCCGCCGCGTCGCTGCGCCAGAGCGCGACCGCGGCGTCGCGCGCGGCGCGGTCCGCGTCGTCCGGCAGCGGCGCCGACAGCCGCGGCGCCGATTCCATCGGCCGCCCAACCGGCGGCGCGCCCGGCGAAGCGCACGCGCCGAGCAGCAACGGCAACGCGATCAGGGCCCACCCAAGCAACGAGAGCCGCGAGCACGCGGAATCCTCACCGAGTCTCGACCGAACGCAGCTCGAGAAGCCGCAAGCGGCCCGCGCCGCAAAGCGGCGCAGACCGCGCGCAGCGAGGCGAAGCCGAGCGGAGCCCAAACAGTCACGGCGTGAAGCGATCACGGTCCACTCTCAGGGTGAATGCGAGGAACGCTTCGAGGCGCCGCGCGGCCTCGAGCTTCTCCGTCGCGCCGTCTTGATTCGAGACGGTCTCGTACAGCCGCGCCGCCGAGCTCACCAGCTCCTCGAAGCGCTCCGGCTCGAAATCCGGCGACTCGGGCGGGTACTCTTCCACGTACTCGCGCGCGAGCTGCGCGTACAGATCCGCGAGCTCGAGCACGTGGGCGTTCGCGTACTTGCTCTCGCGATGCTCGACCGCGATGCGCTGCAGCGCGGCGAGCGCGCGCACGCTGCCGTCGGGGAAGAGCGCGCGCGTGGAGACGAGCAGGCGCGCGCGCTCGCGATCGTTGCGCTCGAGCTCCTCGCGCACGACCGCGGCGTAGTGCGTGCCGGTCACGCTCGCGAGCAGCTCCTCGAGGCGCGTGCGCCGCGCGCCGATCTCCTCGAAGAGCGCCTCGCGCGCGGCGAGCAGCGCGTCGCTCGGCGCGAGCGACGCGCCCTCGCCGTCGCTCTTCGCGGGCGGCGCGCGCTTCGTCGCCGCCGCGAGCGCGTCACAGAGCGCGGCGCTGCGCAGCGCTTCTTCCGCGAGCTCGCCTTCCGCGGCGGCCGCGCGCCGATAGCTCGCCGCCGCGACCTGGTACGCGCGCAGCCGCTCGAGCGCGCGCCCCTTCGCGAAGGGCAGCAGCTCCGCCCACGTGCCCGCGCGCAGCGCCGCCTCGTGCGCCTGCTCGAGGTTCTCGAGCCGCAGCAGCGACGAGCGGTAGACGTTGCGGCCGGTGAAGTCGCGCGCGGGCGCGAAGCGGTAGGTGTCGTCAGGGATGTGGCGCCGCAGCACGGCGTTGATCTCGAGCAGCGACTGCGTCGGCTGGTAGCGGGGATCCGGCTCCATCGGCTTCGCCTGCGCGCCGCCCGCCAGCGCGAGCAGCGCGCTGCAGGCACCGGCCCACACCGCGCGACGCAAGCTCGAGCGGCCGCGCGTCAGAGCGAGTCAGCCGCGGCGCAGCGCGACGCCGGCCCCGTCACGAGCGCGCTCTGCCTCGCGCGACGAGCTCGTTCAGCATCTTCTCGGTGGCGGTCACGGCCGCGGCGAGCTGGTCCGAGTCCACGCCCATCGTCGACCAGTTCTCCGCGCCGTCCTCGCCGCGCCAGCTGATGATCGTCTCGACCAGCGCGCTGGTGCGACCGCCGGGAGGGATGCGCACGCGGAAGTCGCGCAGCTCCGGCAGCTCGAGCGCGAACTTCTTCGCGGCCTTCGCGAGTGCGCGCATGAACGCGTCGTAGCCGCCGTCGCCGCTGGCGCTCGCGCTCGCGCGCTGCTTGCCGTAGCTGAGCGTCAGCTGCGCGGTCGGCGCCACGCCGCTGCCGACGGTCACCTCGTACGATTCGACGCGCATCAGCTGCTCGCGCGGCGTCTTCAGCACGTCGGCGATGATGAAACGCAAGTCTTCCGGCATGACGGTGTGCTTCTTGTCCCCGAGCTCCACGACGCGGGCGAGCACTTGGTCGCGCACATCGCTCGCGAGCTCGATGCCGAGCTTCGCGAGGTTCTGGTCGATCGACGCCTTGCCCGAGAGCTTGCCGAGCGCGTAGCGGCGCTGGCGCCCGAAGCGCGCCGGCGCGAGGCGCGACTCGTAGAGATCGCCCTTCGCGTCGCCGTCGGCGTGGATGCCGGCGGTCTGCGTGAACACGTCGGCGCCCACGATCGGCGCGTTCGCCGAGACTTCCTTGCCCGTGGCGATCTCCACGAGTCGTGAGACCGCGACCAGCTTCTTTTCGTTCACACCGGTGCGCCACGGGCCGTGGTCGTGCAGCGCCGCGATCACCTCCGCGAGCCGCGTGTTGCCCGCGCGCTCGCCGAGGCCGTTCACGCTGGTGTGCACGCCGCGCGCGCCGGCCTCGACCGCGGCGAGGCAGTTGGCGTTCGCGAGGCCGTAGTCGTTGTGGCAGTGGAACTCGAAGTGGGTGTTCGGCCAGCTCGCGACCATCAGGTCGACGTAGCGCGCGGTGTCCTTCGGCGACTGGATGCCGAGCGTGTCGGCGAGGTAGACGCGCTCGACCGGGTTCTCGGTGAGGGTGCGCATCATCGCGAACACGTAGTCGGGCGATTCCTTCACGCCCTGCGACCAGTCCTCGAGGTAGACGTTCACCTTTACCTTGCGCTTGCGCGCGTAGGCGAGCACGTCGGCGACGCGCTTGCGGTGCTGCTCGGGCGGCATGCGGAGCTGGTTCAGGCAGTGCCGCTCGGAGCCTTTCGTCAGCAAGTTCAGCACCTTGCCGCCGGTGCTCTCGAGCCAGTCGACCGACTGCGTGCCGTCGACGTAGCCGAGCATCTCGATGCGCGGCAGCAGGTCCTTCTTGCGCGCCCACGCGCAGATTTGACGCGCCGCCTCGCGCTCGCCCTCGGAGACGCGCGTGCCGACCACCTCGATCCGATCGACTCCGACCTCTTCGAGCAGCATCTGCGCGAGCTGCAGCTTCTCGGCCGGGGTGTACGAGATCTCCGGCGTCTGCTCCCCGTCGCGCAGGGTCGTGTCCATCACCTGGATGCGGGTGCGGGCGGAGCTGGGCATCGAAGAGCCTCGGCGTGCGGGAAGCGAGGCAGCGTATCGCGAGGGGGTGGGGGTGCCACGCGGTTTGCGTTGGGGACGTACTTGCGTTGCGGGCTCGCTGCGTCGGAAACGCAAGTACGTCCCCAACGCAAGTTCGGTACACAGCCTCCATGCCCGCGCCGCGCACCCTCGTCGTCTCGGCCGAGCGCGCGGGTGCCCGGCTGGACGCGTTCCTCGCGGACGAGCTGCGCGTCTCGCGTTCCGAGGCACGGCGCCTGCTCGAGCGCGGGGCGGTCGCGCTCGACGGCCGCGCCGTGGCGCTCGCCGAGAAGGGCGCCGAGGTCGCGGCTGGACAGACGCTCGCGGTGCAGCGCCTGCCGACGCGTGAGAGCGCCGAGCCGATCGCGCAGCCGGAGCTGGCGCTCCGGATTCTCGCGCGCGGCCCGGGCTGGCTCGCGATCGACAAGCCTGCGGGCGTTCCGGTGCACCCGCTCGATCCCAGCGAGACCGGCACCGCGCTCAACTTCGTCGTCGCGCACTCTCCGGAAATCGCAGGCGTCGGCGAAGCGGGGCTGCGCAGCGGCATCGTGCATCGGCTCGACGTCGACACCTCGGGCGCGCTGCTGTTCGCGACGGAGCAGGGGCGCTGGGAGCAGCTGCGCGGCGGCTTTCGCGCGCACCGCGTCGAGAAGCTGTACCGCGCTCTGGTGCACGGGCGCCTAACAGGTGGCGGCGAGCTCGCGCTCCAGCTCGCGGTCGCGCAGCATCGGCCCGCGCGCGTGCGCGTCGTCGAGGCCAGCGACCCGCGCTCGCGGCGCACGCTGATGACGTGGCGCGCGCTCGCGCAGCTGCGCGACGCGACCCTCGTCGAAGCGCGCCCCGCGACCGGCTTCCTGCACCAGATTCGCGCCAGCCTCGCGCACCTCGGGCACCCGGTCTTCGGCGACGCCGCCTACGGCGCGCCCCCCTCGCCGCTCGCGCAGCGCCATCTGCTGCACGCCGCCTACGTCGGCTATCGCGATGTCGAGGCCGAGAGCCCCGACGCCGCGGATTTCGCGGCGGCGCTGGCGGCGCTGGCGTGAATCTCGAGCGCGCTGCGCGTTAGCGTCGCGCGATGCGCATCCTGATCGTCGTGGCGTCGCAGACGGGCCGCACCTGGAAGCTCGGCGAAGCGGTTGTCGAGGGCGCGCGCAGCGCGGGCGCGGAAGTGGAGCTCGCCCGTGCGGAGGACGCGACGGCCGCCCAGGCGCTCGCGGCCGACGCGCTGATCCTCGGCAGCGGCGTGCACATGGCGGGCATGGAGTCGGCGATGCGCGCGTACTGCGAGCGGCTCGCGCCGCTCTGGCTCAGCGGCGCGCTGATCGGGAAGGTCGGCGCGGTGTTCGCGAGCGCGGGCAACGGGGGCCGCGGCGGCGGCGAGCTCACGCTGATCTCGCTGCTCGCGAATCTCGCCGAGCACGGGATGCTGCTCGTGCCGATGCACAACCGCCTGCCGCAATACCTCGATGCCGGCTGCCATTGGGGCCCGCTCGCGTGGACGAATCCGCGCGCCGGCCAAGCGGGCCCCCTGCCTGCGCACCTCGAGGCGGCGCGGGCGCACGGGCGCAACGTGGCGGAATGGACCGCCCGCTGGCAGCGGGGGGTGCCGGGCTGACGGCTTTCGCATTCGCTGTGAAACATTTCACTGCACGCGCGAGCGGCCGGGGCGCAATCTCGCTTGCATGGCCCAACCCGCGAATGATCTCCGCCCTCGCTGGCCAGTCCCCCGCCAAAGTGCCGCCGCGGTCGCCCCGGCGTGGAGCGCGGCTGGCAGCCTCGAGGCCGCCTGCTTCGAAGCGCATCCGGATGCGCAGCTGATCGTCGATTCGGGATTCGAGGTCGTGGCCTCGAACCGCGCGGCGCGCCTGCTCATCGCCGAAGCGCGTGGGCCGCGCGCGCTGGCGGAGCGTCTCGTCAAGAGCTCGAGCAACGTACTGCGCAGCGTCCGGGCGCAGATCGAGAGCACGATTCGCGAGCAGCGCGGCGCGCCGGAGCTCGTGCTGCCGATCTCTCCGTCGGTGAAGTTCGCGATTCGCATTTGCCCGCTCGGCCCGACGCACGATCGCGCGCTGGTGATCGTGCGGCGCTGTGCGGTGCGCGAAGCGCATGCGCCGCGCAAGCGATTCCGCTTCACGCCCACCGAGAGTCACGTCGCAGAGCGCCTCGCGAACGGTCACTCCGTCGCGGAGATCGCACTTCAGCTCGGCATCTCGATCGAGACCGTGCGCTGTCATCTCAAGCAGGCGTTCGCGAAGGCGGGCGTCCATCGCCAAGCAGAGCTCGTCGCGGTGTTACTGGGGCGTTGATTCTCCGCGTGCGGGGGATCAGCCACGCCGCCGACGACTCGCCGGTCTAGCGAAGTGCGAGCGCGAACTGTGCCCGTGAGATAGAGGTCAGCTCACGCGCTCGGCTTGCCGCAATGGAAGCCGACACAACGCCGCGTCACGCGGCATATCAGGGGGGACTCATGAAGGCTCTGCGTTTTGCGATCTCGGCGCTGCTCGTACTCGGCGCCTCGGCGGCGTTCGCCCAGGATTACGATCGCTCGGGCATGTACGCGCAGCTCAACGGCGTCGCGAGCTTCGAGAGCTTCGACAACGCACCGAGCGGGCTGTTCGACACCGGCATCGGCGCGAGCGGCCGCTTCGGCTTCCGCATGTCGCCGCAGTTCGCGGTGGAAGGCATGGTCGAGTACAGCGGCGACTTCGTGAAGGAGTTCGGCGGCGTCGACCTGAGCTCGACGCTGATCGGCGCCAACGCGCGGTACTACCTGATGACCAACCGCGTGCAGCCGTACCTCACGTCGGGCGTCGGCTGGGGCTTTGCGAGCACGAATGTGACGTCGGACGAGAGCGGCTTCGTCGCTCGCTTCGGTCTCGGCCTCGACTACTACTTCTCGGAGTCGTGGGGCCTCACCGGCGAGTTCGCGTACAACCTCGCGACCGGCGACCTCGACGACTTCAACTACATGACGCTCGGTTGGGGCGCGTTCTTCCGCTTCTGAGCGCTCGATCGATCTCGAGAGCCGCTGCCGGGCGCAACCCGGCAGCGGCTCTCTCTTTTTCGCTCAGCGCTTGCGCAGCAGCGTCAGGCCGTCCGAGATCGGCGTCATCACGCAGTCGACGCGCGCGTCGGCGGCGACGGCGTCGTTGAAGGCCCGGATCGCGCGCGTGTTGTCGTCTTGCACCGAGGCGTCGATCACGCTGCCGCTCCACAGCACGTTGTCGACGAGGATCAATCCGCCCGGTCGCGTGCGCCTCAGGATCTCTTCGTAATAGGTGCCGTAGTTCGTCTTGTCGGCGTCGATGAAGGCGAGGTCGAAGCGCGGCGTCTCCGGCAGCGCGCGCAGCGTCTCGGCCGCCGGCGCGATGCGCAGCTCGATGCGATCCGCCACGCCCGCGCGCTCCCACGCGCGCCGCGCGATCGCGGTCCACTCCGCCGAGACGTCGCAGCACAAGAGGCGCCCGCCCGGCGCGAGGCCCCGCGCGAGCGCGAGCGACGAGTAGCCCGTGAAGGTGCCTACCTCGACGGCCTCGCGCGCGCCGATCAGGCGCGCGATCAGGGTGAGGAACGCGCCCTGCTCGGGCGCGACCTGCATCACCGCGATCGGCCCCAGCTTCGCGGTCTCGGCGATCAGCTCACGCTGCACCGCGTCGGGCGGCGAGCCGTGCGCGACGAGGTAGGCGTGGAGCTCCGGCGAGAGCCCAAGGGATTTCAGCTGCGGATCGGACATCGCTCCTCCGTCACTGTTCGTCCTTGCGAGCGGCGCGCAATAGTTCCTGGCGAATCGTTCTGTCGAGCTTGATGACCCAACCGTTGTATCCCTTGTGAATCTTGCCGCTCTCCGAGTGCATGAGATGCTCGCTACTCACGTAACGAATTTGATATGTCCGCGCGTCGTACGTGATCTCGGTCTCGGCCGAGTGTTTTCCGCGAACTTCGATCAGCGCTCGAATCTTCCCCTCGCCGGTCTCTCTTGCCATCCAGTGTCTCCGAGACGACGCCATGAGGATTCCGTGCTTGACCTGATCGCTCGTGAGGCCGGGTGGCACGGTCGTCGCCGGCTCGACAATCGGTCGGGTACGGCAGGCAGATGC
>DATBRS010000058.1:0-9827 GCA_036560185.1 Myxococcota bacterium | reverse complement strand
CGCGCGCGACAAGGGCGGGCACAGCTCGCGGCCGGCGCCGGGCAACCCGATCTACCGGCTCGCCGCCGCGCTCGGGCGCGTCGAGCGGCTGGTGTTCCCGGTGCAGCTGAACGAGGTGACGCGCGCGTACTTCGAGCGGCTCGCGCGCGTGGAGCGCGGCGAGCTCGGGCTCGCGCTCGCGGCGATCGCGCGCGACCCGAGCGACGCGCGCGCCGCCGCGCAGCTCTCCGCGTCGCCCACGTTCAACGCGACGCTGCGCACGACCTGCACTGCGACGCAGATCAGCGGCGGACACGCGCCCAACGCGCTGCCCCAGGAAGCGCGCGCGCTGGTGAACTGCCGCGCGCTGCCAGGCCACGCGCAGCGCGACGTGCTGGCGGCGCTCGTCGCCGCGGTGGGCGACGCGAGCGTCGAGGTGCGCGCGACGAACGAGCGCGAGAGCTCGCCGCCTGCGCGCGTCGACGCGGAGTTCTTGGCGACGGTCACGCGCGTCTCCGAGTCCTTGTGGCCGGGCGTGCCCGTCATCCCGACCATGGGCACGGGCGCGACCGACTCGACCTACTTCCGGCTCGCGGGCATTCCCGCCTACGGCGTGTCGGGCTTGTTCGACGACATCGACGACTACCGCGCCCACGGCCGCGACGAGCGCATCGGCGTTGCGCAGTTCTACGACGGGCTCGAGTTCCTGCGTCGCCTGGTGAACGAGCTCGCTGCGGCGCCGTGAGCGCGCGAGGCCACCACCGCGACTCTACGGAGCGGGCTCAGCTCGCGAGCAGCAGCTTGGCCGAGCCCAGCGCGAACACGCAACAGCCCGCGAACGAAACGAGCCAGCCGAACGCTCCGGCATAACACCAGCCCATCACGCGCCACCAGCGCTGCGGCGGAATCGCGCCGTGCAGCCGCGTCGGATGCAGCCACCAGCGCGCGGGCAGCGCTCCCTCATCGAGCAGCACGCGGCGCAGCTCGACGTGGTACCAGAAGCCCGTCGGGATCCCGAGCGCGAAGCCCGCGACGACCAGCCAGAGGCCCGCCAGCAGGATCGCCTCGGTCGCGAACGCGCTCCACGCGAGCGCGGCTCCGCCGACTCCGGCGACGAACGCGAGGGCCAGCAGCGCTTCGAGCATGCGCGCCGTATCGGCGCTCGGTGCGTGGCGATGAAACGCGCGGCTCGCGCACACTCGGCGCGATGTCCGACCTCGCCAGCGCGCGCCTGCGGCTGCGGCCGATCGCGTCCAGCGACCGCGATCGCCTGCACGCGATCTTCCGCGACCCCTACGTGCGCAGGTACCTCTGGGACTCGGTGCTCGTCACCCACACCGAGGTGGACGAGGTGATCGCCGCCAGCGCCGCGAGCTTCCGCGAGCGCGGCCTCGGGGTGTGGAGCGCGACCGAGCGCGCTGCGGGCGACGCGAGCCCAATCATCGGCTTCGGCGGGCTGCGCCCGCACGCGAGCGGCGCGCTCGGGCTGATCTACGGCTTCTTGCCCGAGCACTGGGGCCGCGGCTACGCGACCGAGCTCTCGCGCGCGGTGATGCAGCACGCCTTCGCGCTCGGACAAGCGCGCCTCTACGCGGATACCGATCTCGAGAACAAGGCGTCGGAGCGCGTGATGCGCAAGCTCGGGATGCGCTTCGCCGGCAGTGAGGTGCGCGACGGCTTGCCGACCGTCTACTACGCGATCGATCGCGCCGATTTCCGCGCCTGAACGCGCGACGCCCCGGCGGAGGCGACCTCCGACCGGGGCGTGAGGGAAGAAGAGAGTGTGGGAAGAAGAGAAGCTGTGCGCCGCGCCGAGCCGCGCGCGGCGCGAGGGCTCAGTGGCCGCGGCGCTCGAAGCGGCGCTCGATGCGGTGGCCCCGGCGATCGAGGCGGCCGTCGATGCGATCGCCTTTGCGGTCGAGGCGATCCGCGCGCCGCTCGTGGCCGTTCGCGTCGGCGACCTCCGAGCGTCGGTCGAGGCGGCGGTCGATGCGATCGCCCTTGCTGTCGAGCCGGCGCTCGATGCGGTCGCCCGCGTCGGCGCGCGCGGCCATCGGAACGGCGGCGAACAGGAAGCAGCTCGCGAGAGCCAGCGCTGCGAGTTTCACGGTCTTCATCGGGTCTCCTTCGTGTGAGCTCGGCTCGCTCGTCTTGGGCGGGCCTGATGACTCCTTCAACGCGCGCGCTCGCCGCGGGTTGCGCGGGGCTCGTGTAGAGTGCGCGCTCCGGCGCATGCGCCGGCAACTCGGCTCGGAGGCTCACATGTCGGCGCGGCTTCTCGGTGTTGCGTGTCTGTTGCAGGCCAGCGCCGCGCTCGCGCATTCGGGCCACGGCGCGACCCCCGCCGCGAGCTGGCTTCATGGCCTCGAGCCCGCGCACCTCGCGCCGGCGCTGGCCGCCGCCGCGCTCGCGCTGGGAATCGCGCTGCGCCGGCGCGCCGCCGTCCGTGAGCGCCGCCGCTAGGCGCGAGCTGCAGGTCGCCGCGCGCGGCGGCGAGCTCGACGCGATCTCGCTGCGCCCGGCGGACGCGCGCGCGCTGTTGTTACTGGCGCACGGCGCCGGGGCGGACATGCGCCACGCGTTCCTGGAGGCGATCGCCGAGGCGCTCGCGGCGCGGCAGATCGCGACGCTGCGCTTCCAGTTCCCGTGGATGCAGCGCGGCGAGAAGCGCCTCGACGCTCCGCCCGTGCTGCACGACGCCGTGCGCGCCGCGTTCGCCGTGGCCGAGCAGTGCGCCGAGGGGCTCCCGCTCTTCGCGGGTGGGAAATCGTTCGGCGGCCGCATGACTTCCCAGGTCGCCGCTACCGGCGCGCTCGCCGCCGCGCGCGGCATCGTGTTCCTCGGCTTCCCGCTGCATCCCGCCGGCAAGCCCAGCACCGACCGCGCCGCACATCTCCGCGACGTCCCGCAGCCGATGCTGTTCGCGCAGGGCACGCGCGACGCGCTCGCCGATCTCGCCCTGCTGCGTCCCGTGATCGCGTCGCTCGGCGCTCGCGCGCAGCTCCATCTCGAGGAGGACGCCGACCACGCCTTCCACGTCCGCAAGAAATCGGGGCGCGACGACGTGCGCGTGATTGCCTCGCTCGCCGACGCCGTCGCGCGCTTCACCGGAGCCGCCGCTTGAGATCGTTCACGAAAGGCCGGGGACGTTCGTTCACACGCCGCCGCGAGCCGCGGCCATGAAGCGCGTCTGCGTCTTCTGCGGCGCGCGCGCCGGCGCGAGCCCCGCCTACACCGAGGCGGCGCGCTCGCTCGGCGCCCTGCTCGCCGCGCGCGGCCTCGGCGTCGTCACCGGCGGCGGTGCGCTCGGGCTGATGGGCGTCGTGACGGACGCCGCGCTCGCGGGCGGCGCCGAGGTGATCGGCGTGATCCCTGGCTCGCTCGCCCTGCGCGAGGTCGCCCACGCGCGGCTCAGCGAGCGCGTCGTCGTGCGCGACATGTTCGAACGCAAGCGCCGCATGATGGAGCTCGCGGACGCCTTCATCGCGCTGCCCGGCGGCATGGGCACGCTCGACGAGCTGACGGAAGTGCTCACCTGGACGCAGCTCGGCCTGTTCACGAAGCCGTGTGGACTCGTGAACGTGAACGACTACTGGGCGCCGCTGCTCGCGATGCTCGACCGCGCCGTCGCGGAGGGCTTCCTCACGCGCGAGCACCGCGCGCTCACGCAGGTCGCGCGCGACGCCGCGCAGCTGCTCGATCGCTTCGCCGCGTGGCGCGCGCCCGAGGCGTGGGCGGGCACGCGGCCGTGAGCCCGCTGCCGCGCGCGCTGCTCTTCGACCTCGACGACACGATCGTGCGCGAGAGCGCCGGCGCCGAGAATCTGTGGGGCGAGCTGTGCGACGCCTTCGCGGCGCGGGCCGGCGTCGAAGCGAACGCGTTGCACGCCGCCGTGCTCGCGGCGCGCGATTGGTTCTGGGACGACCCTGCGCGCGAGAAGCGCGGCCGCCTCGCGATGCCGTGGGCGCGGCGCGCGGTGGCGGAGGAAGCGTTCCGCCGCCTCGGCCTGCGCAACCTCGCCACGGCGCACGCGCTGGGCGACGCCTTCACGCGCACGCGCAACGAGCGCATGGACTTCTTCACCGGCGCGCGCGAGACGCTGCTCGAGCTGCGCACGCGCGGCCACCGGCTCGCGCTGCTCACGAACGGAGGCGCGGTCTTCCAGCGCGAGAAGATCGAGCGCTTCGCGCTGGCGCCGCTGTTCGACGCGATCCTCGTCGAAGGCGAGCTCGGCTTTGGCAAGCCGGATCCCCGCGTGTTCGAGCGCGCGCTGCGCGCGCTCGCAGCCGAGCCACAGGAAGCCCTGATGACCGGCAACGATCTGCGCAGCGACGTGCTCGGCGCCAAGCGCGCAGGAATTCGAAGCGTGTGGGTAGATCACGCGCGCGCGGGCGTGCCCAGCGGCGCGCCGGCGCAGCCCGATCGCGTCGTGCACGCGATCGCGGAGCTGGTGAGCGTGGGCTGAGCGAGGGGGCTCGCCGTCAGTCGAAGCTCTTGCCCGGCGCTGCAGTCGGGTAGCGATAGAGCCCCGTGCGCACGCGCACTCCCAGCTCCTCGCCGATCGCGCGCATCGTCTCCGGGCAGAACGCGTACCCGCGCAGCCGTGCGATCGCGCCGCGCTCCTCGTCGACGCGCATCACCTGCTCGAGCGCCTCGCGGCCACGGCGCGTGACGAAGCCGAGCGCGACGGGCTCGCCGGCGACGAGCGCGCGCTGCATGCGCGGCGCCTCGTACTGCAGCTCCGCGGGCCACTCCGGATGGCCCTGCAGCGCAGCATGGAACCAGCTCTGGCGCGTGCGGAAGTTCTTGCTCCCGTACTCGAGGCCGCAGCCGACGTTCTCGACCTGGCTTCCGTCCTGCATCAGCGCGAGCAGCGCGGCGAGGTCGCGCGCGTTGTAGGCCGCGACGAAGCGGTCGACGAGCTCGGCGGATGCGCGCGGCCGTCGCGGCGCGGCTTCGTCGCGGAGGCGCTCGCGTCCGCGGTGCAGGGCCGCCTTCACGGCGCCGACGCTCGTACTCAGGATCTCGGCGATCTCCTCGAGGCTCGCGTCGAACGCGTCCTTCAGCACGACCGCCGCGCGCTCCTGGGGTGCGAGTCGCGTGAACAACTCGCGGCCCGCGTCGCGCACGGCGCCCGGCGGGGGCTCGCTCGGCGCCGCGCTCGCGTCGAGCGCCGCGAGCGCACTCGCCTCGCCCTCGCGCCTGCGCGCCGCATCGATCCACGCGTTCGAGGCGACGCGAAACAAGTACGCGCGCGGGCTCTCGATCTCGTGGTGGATGCTGCCGAGCGCAGCGAACGCGCGGAGCAGCGCTTCTTGCGCGAGATCCTCGGCGTCCCACAGGTTGCCGGTGAGCTTGCGGCAATAGGCGTGCAGCGCGGGGCGCAGCGGCGCGGTGAGATCGACGTAGCGATGCCAAGCCGCGCGCAGCTCGTCGCGCAGCGCGGCCGGAAGCTCGTCACTCGGCATGCGCTTCGCCGAATGCGGTCGCGAGCAGCTCGAGCGCCGCATGCGGCGCGCGGATCGCATCGCTCATTCCCACAGCTCCCGAACCTCGTTCTCGCCCGCGATGAAGCGCAGTCGCTGCGCCCAGCGCTCCGCGTCCTCGCGCGAACCCACCTCGATCAAGTACGCGCCGCCGAGCCGCGCACCGACGCTCGCGCGATTCCCGACGCCGATCGCACCCGCGGCGTCGCGGACGACCGTGCGCGCTTCCGCGGCAGGCCGCAGCCGCCAGCTCGCGAGGAAATGCCCGCCGGCGCGGAGCTCGCGCTCGCACGCCGCGTGCGCCTCCAGCACGCGCGCCTGTTCGGGCGGCGCGAGCGCGTTCCACGCGGCCTCGTCGTTGCTCATCAGCACCACGAACTTCATGCAGTCTCCGCCCACCTCTCCATCCTGACATGACGAACGCGAGGGGCGCGGGGATACGTGCCGAGCGCCGCGGCTCGAGCGCGTCGCGGCTCAGGCCGCTCCCAGCTCCGCCAGCACCTCGCTCGCGCGCGCGAACAGGCTCGCGGGGTCGCGCTCGCGCAGCGCGGCGCGAATGCGCTGATCGGGCATCACGCGCAGGTCCGCGCGGATGCGCGTCACGAGGCGGTGCAGCTTGCTCGGGTCGACGCGCGTCGCGGGTGCGGCCGTGAACACCAGCTCCGTGCCCTCGACCAACACCTGCGCGATGCCGAGCGAGCGCGCCGCGATCTTGAGGCCGATCACCGCCAGCAGGTTCTCGGCCTCGGCAGGCAACGGGCCGAAACGGTCGAGCAGCTCGTCGCGCAGGCGGTCGGCCTCGGCTCGATCGGGAGCGCTCGCGAGGCGCTTGTAGAGCACGAGCCGCTGTTGGACGTCGGCGACGTAGCTCTCGGGCAGGCGCGCGGCGATGCCGAGCCGGATCTCGGGATCGATCTGCGCCTCACGCTGCTTGCCGCGCAGCTCGTCGACGGCCTCGGCGAGCATCTCCATGTAGGTCTCGTAGCCGACCGAGCCGAGGTTGCCGGACTGTTCGGCCCCTAACAGGTTTCCGGCGCCGCGGATCTCGAGATCCATGTTCGCGAGCCGGAAGCCGGAGCCGAGTGCGGAGAGATCCTGGATCGCTTCGAGGCGGCGGCGCGCGTCCGCGCTGAGCGCGGCGTCGCCGGGAATCAGCAGGTAGGCGTAGGCGCGCTGGCCGCCGCGCCCGACGCGGCCGCGCAGCTGATAGAGCTGCGCGAGGCCGAGCGCGTCGGCACGGTCGATCAGGATCGTGTTCGCGCGCGGGACGTCGACGCCGCTCTCGATGATCGTGGTCGAGAGCAGCACGTCCGCCTTGCCGTGGAAGAACGCGTAGGTCTTGTCTTCGAGCTCGCGCTCGGGCATCTGCCCGTGCGCCACGATCACGCGCGCTTCGGGCACGATGCGCGCGAGCAGCTCGGCGACGTTGCCGATCGTCTGCACGCGGTTGTGCACGAAGAACACCTGGCCGCCGCGCCGCGTCTCGCGGAGCACCGCCTCGCGGATCAGCGACTCGTCGAAGCGGCACACCTGCGTGCGGATCGCGATGCGGTTCGGCGGCGGCGTCTGGATCACCGACATGTCGCGCAGCCCGCTGAACGACATCTGCAGCGTGCGCGGGATCGGAGTCGCGGTGAGCGTGAGCACGTCCACCGTCTGCTTCAGCTCCTTGATGCGCTCCTTGTGCGCGACGCCGAAGCGGTGCTCCTCGTCGATCACGAGCAGCCCGAGATCGTGGAAGCCGACGCTCTTCTGCAGCAAGCGGTGCGTGCCGACGACGATGTCGACGCGCCCGCTGCGCAGTCCCTCGAGCGTCGCGGCGGATTCTCTCGGCGAATCGAAGCGCGAGAGCGATTCGATCGTGACGGCCTGGCCCTCGAAGCGCTTTTGGAACGTCTCGACGTGCTGCTGGCAGAGCACGGTCGTCGGCACCAGCAGGGCGACCTGCTTGCCCGCCATCACGGCCTGGTGCGCTGCGCGCGCAGCGACCTCCGTCTTGCCGTAGCCGACGTCGCCGCACACGAGGCGATCCATCGGCTTCGGCAGCACGAGATCCGCGAGCACGTCCTCGATCGCGGCGGCTTGGTCGGGCGTCTCCTCGTACGGGAAGCGCGCTTCGAACTCTTCGAGCGAGCGGTCGCGCGGGGGGAACGCGAAGCCCTGTGCGAGCTCGCGGGTCGCGTGCACCGCGAGCAGCTGGCGCGCCATGTCGCGCAGCTTGCGGCGCACGCCGCTCTTGGTCTTCTCCCAGCTCGCGCCGCCCAGCTTGTCGATCAGCGGCGGCGCGCCCTCGTTGCCGACGTAGCGCGTGACGAGGCTGAGGCGATGCACCGGCACGAACAGCTTGTCGCTGCCGGCGTACTCGATGCGCAGGAACTCGTCGCGCGTGCGGCCGACGTCGAGCAGCACGAGGCCGCGATAGACGCCGATGCCGTGCTCGGCGTGCACCAGGAAATCTCCGGGAGCGAGCTGCCCCAACGATTCGAGCGCGACGCTGTCGACCTGGGCCTGCGAGGTGCGCCGCTTCTCGCGCGGGCCGAAGCACTCCTCCTCGGTGAGCACGACCAAGCGTTCGTCCGCCAGCACGAAGCCTTCGCTGAGATCGGCGAGCCGGACCTCGATCGCGCCGGGCGCCGACCACGCGTCGTGGGGAGCGGGCTCGCGCGCGAGCGTCGCCGCGAGGCCGTACTCGGCGAGCAGCGCGCGCGTGCGCTCGGCGCTGGAGAGCGCGCCGGCCGTGATGACGCAGCGCATGCCCTCGCGCGCGAAGCCCGAGAGCGCGCGCACGAGCCCCGCAAGCGGCTGAGGTTCGGCGCGCGCGGCGCGCAGCTCCGCGGCGAGCTCGTCGTGTCCGAACGCCTTCACCGTCTCCGCGCCGGGCGACTGCACTTCGAGGCGTTCGAGCGCGATCGCGCGCCGCCCGAGGACGCGCGCGATCAGCGCGTCTGCGCCCACGTACAGCGCGTCCGGCTCACACACCAGGCGGCCGGCCTGGCGCGCGCCGTCGTGGTTCTCGATCACCTCGGCCGAGAAGCGCAGCAGGCGATCGTGCCCGAGCTCGGGCTCGTCGACGACGACGAGCGAGCGCTCCGGGAAGAAATCGAGGAACGACTCAAGCGCCGGCTGCAGCAGCGGGGCGAGCGACTCGGCGCCGGCCGGCAGGCTGCCGCGCAGCAGCGTGTCGAGCAGCAGATCCGCCTCGCGCGCGGCGACGCCCTGGGCGCGCGCTGCGGCGCGGATCGCGTCGCCGCGCTCGATCGCGAGCGCGCGCGTCACGAGCAGCTCGCGCGGCGGCGGCGCGACGACGCGTTCGAGCTCGGCCTGGGAGCGCTGGCTCGCGGGATCGAACTCGCGCAGCGATTCGACCTCGTCGCCGAACAGCTCGATGCGCACGGGCTTCACGAGATGCGGCGGGAAGAAATCGACGACGCCGCCGCGCACGGCGACCTCGCCGCGCTCCTCGACGACGGATTGCCGCGAGTAGCCGGCCGCGATCAGCGCGGCGACGAACGCGTCGCGATCGAGCGGCTTGCCCTTCACCACCGCGAGCGAGGCGTGCAGCACCGCCGCGCGCGCGGGTGCGAGCGGCGCGAGCGCCGTCCATGGCGCGACGATCACCGGCGGCGCGCCTGCGTGCGCGCCGCTCGCGAACGAGGCGAGGCGGTGCAGCACGTCCATGCGCTGCGCGATCACGAACGGCTGGGGCGAGAAGCGATCGTACGGCGTCGTGTCGGGGGCTGGGAACGCGCGCACGCGGCCGCCCTGCTCGGGCCGCGGCTCGCCGAGCACGAGGCGCAGATCGTCGAGCAGCGCGTCAGTCGCCTTGGCGCCGATCGCGATCACCAGCGCGGGTGCGTCGGAGTGCGCCTCCAGCAGCCGCGCGACCGCGACCGCGCGCGCCGCCCCACGCAGGCCGACGAGCCGAGCCGGCGCCCTGCGCGCGGCGAGGCGCGCCGCGAGCTGAGCCAGGCGAGGGCGCGAAGAGGAATCGGGCAAGTCGGCGTTCCGAGAATGCACGACGACCCCGCCCCGCACATGCGGGGTGGGGTGGGTCATGCTCGATGTGCTGCGCAGCTTATCGGAGACGCGACGCATCGCTTTCGCCCGCCGCGAACACTGCTCGTCGCGTGCGCGAAGGGCCCAGTCCGCAGCGCCGCCAGCGCGGCTCGAAGCCGCGCTGGCGGCGTTCCCCCATCAAATTATCCGCTTCAGGATCCGCTCTCAGGACTCTCGAACCCAACGAGCGGCTTGCGGCGGGCCGGGGGCTGCGGAGCCGAAATCAAGCGGAGCGAGGCCCCGCGAGAACGTGCGCGCGAAGCGCCGCGCATCGCAGCCAGTCGTCGCAGCCGCAGTTCCCGAGGC
>DATBRS010000057.1:0-28416 GCA_036560185.1 Myxococcota bacterium | reverse complement strand
CCGCGGTCAACTCGCAGTGCGCCCCAGCAGTGCGTCCCTAATGATCACCGGGGCCGCAGCGAGCCATTCGCCTCCGCCGCCCCCGGCCCCGCCCCTGCGCCGCCCCGCAGCTCCGAGTCCTCAGCGCGCCGAGTCTTCGAGGCCGCGCTGATCCGCCTCTTCGCGATCTCAGTGATGAAACAACCGCAGCTTCGTATGCACGAGCGCAATCCCGTACTCGCGGCACGCATCCTCCACGTCCTTGTCCCGCGTCGATCCACCCGGCTCCGCAATGAACGAGACCCCGTGCTTGCTCGCGTGATCGATGTTGTCGCGGAACGGAATGAACCCGTCCGACACGAGCGACACGCCGCTCATGCGCCGCAGCCATTCGCGCCGCTCGTCGCTCGTCAGCGGCTCGAGCGGCCCGTCGAGCGCTTCGCCCAGCGCCGCTTCCTCGAAGCGCGTGAGATCGCCCTCGATGTAACGCACGCGCCAGTTGATGCGGTCCTGCTTCTTGACGCCGCGCTTGAAGCGGAGGGCGAGCACTCTGGGGTGCGTTCCCAGCCACCACAGGTCCGCCTTCGCGCCCGCGAGCTTGGTGCAGTCGACGCGCGACTGCTGGCCCGCGCCGATGCCGATCATCTGCCCGCCGAGCGCGTAGCCGACCGAGTTCGACTGCGTGTACTTGATCGCGACGAGGCCCAGTAACAAATCGCGCGTCGCCTCGGGCGTGAGCGCGCCGCACACCACTTCGGTGAGCTCCGCGCTCGTCACCTGGTGGTCGTTGCGGTCCTGCAGCAGCTGCATGCCGAAGACTTCGCGGCTCTCTCGCTTCGGCGGGACGAACGCCGCGTCGGCCTCGATCACGATGAAGGCGCCGTTCTTCTTTTGCTTCAGCACCTCGAGCGCCGCGGGCTCGAAGCCGGGGGCGACGATGCCGTCGGAGACGACGCCGCGCAGGAACTCCGCGGTCGCGACATCGACGACGTCCGAGAGCGCCGCGAAGTCGCCGAACGAGCACTTCGGATCCGCGCCGCGCGCGCGCACGTAGGCGAGTGCCGCGGGCGTCAGCGCTCTGCCCTCGACCTCGTAGGCCCGCGCGAGCTCGGGCGTGAGCGGCACCGCCACCGCTGCGCCCGCCGGCGACACGTGCTTGAACGACGCCGCCGCCGCGAGCCCCGTCGCAATGCGCGCCTCGCGCACGAGCTGCCACGCGTTCAGCGCATCCAGAAAGTTGATGAAGCTCGGCGTGCCGTTCAGCACGCGGATCGGCACCCGCGCCGGATCGAGCGGATCGATCGACGCGAAGCTCTGATGCGGATTACAGCCGTACTTGAGTTTCACAAGCGCTCCGTCGGATGCATCGCGAGAGACTCGAAACCATTGCCCGCTCCGTCAACGCCCGCGAAGCGCACGCGGGAGGCGCGGCTCGAGGCCGCGCCGACCCGCGCCCTTCCTCCCAGCGGCGTACTTCGACGCAGGGCACGAGCAGCCGCGGCGGGGCCGGGGGCGGCGGAGGCGAAATCAAGCGCAGCGAAGGCCCCCAACTCCCGAGGACCGCGGTCAACTCCCGCGAACGCGCAACCGCGGCGCCCCTAATGATCACCGGGGCCGCAGCGAGCCATTCGCCTCCGCCGCCCCCGGCCCCACCGCGGCTGCGGAGCCAAGCTCAGGAGAAGTCCACCGGCGTCACCCTCTCGAGCCAGCTCTTCACATCCCCCGTGTACCCGACCGCCCGCTGCCGCTCGTGCACGCGCGCGAGAATCGCCAGGGCCGTCGCGCCCGACGGCGGCGCGGCCCGACCGATCTCTGCCGCGATCTTCGCGGCCTGGGCTCCCGCCGCAGCCGCCGCCCCGCTCGCGAGCGCCGCCTCGGCCTGGTGGCCATCGCCGCTCACGCCGAGGAACGACGCGAGCGCCACCTCGTACACCTCCGCCGCATGCTTGCGCGAAGCGACGATGTTGCCCTTCCCCGTGACCACGTTGCCGACGGAGAACACGCTCGGATAGCCGGCGAGCCGCCCGATCTCCCAGTCGGTGAACGCGAACAGCTCACCTTTCGTCGCGATCTCCGGAATCGGTTCGGGGATGCTGCCGATCGAGCTGATCACGTACGGCCCGCGGCGCTCGAACAGCTCGCCCGTCGAGACGAGCTTGCCGTTCTCGAACTTCGTGCGCCGCAGCCGCAGCCCCACGACGCGCCCGTTCTCGACGAGCAGCGACTCCGGCGCAGCCAGCGCCTCCACGCGGAAGCCGTACTTCTCCTGCGCCTTCTCGAGCAGTCGTCGACGCGCGCCGAGGATCTTCTCCTTGCGCTTCTCGTCCGCGTCGTCGGGAATCTCCGCGAGCGGCATGTCCTCGGCGCGCCGGCGATAGAACAGCGTGCAGCCCGCGAGGCCCAGCTCCTCCCATTTGATCCCGTGCTTCTCGAGCGACTTCGGGATGCCCTTCACCTCGAGCTCGATCATGTCCTGCTCGATGCCGCGCGCGCGCAGCTTGGCGCGCGTGGTCTCGAGCATGTGCACCTTCACCACATCGATCGAGGCGAGCCCGCCGCCGACCACGAGCGCGCCGTCCTCGGGGACGAAGCGCTCGCCCGCGTAGTCCTTCTCCTCGCAGTGGTTGAACCAGATGATGAACGGGTTCTGGTAGATCAAGCCCTTCCCGACGTACTGGTCGGCCCCCTCGACGGGCAGCGGGCGATCGCGCCAGGCGCCGTTGGCGAGGATCACCGCGGAGAAGCCCCATTCGCGCGCGAGCGCCTCGAAGGAGACGTCGCGGCCGATCTTGGTGTTGGGCACGTACTCGACGCCGGCTTGCGCGAGCTTCTCGCCGATCGTCTCGTACTCCTTGTGCCGCAGGCCGTGGTGCCAACGCGGCAGGCCGTCCTCGATCTTGCCGAAGGGGCGCGGGTTCATCTCGAAGACGACGACGCGGATGCCAGCCTCGCTGAGGCGGCTCGCCACCTCAGCGCCGGCGGTGGCTCCGCCGATCACGGCAACGATGTGCTGCGCGGGGGCGTTGGGCGTGCTCATGCCGCGTATCTTGGCCGAGCGCGCCGCGCGAAAAAAGCCCCGCGGCCGGCGCATGCCCGCTACGACTCGGGCCTCGCGATGCAAGAATGGGCGGGATTTCGGAGGAGGCCTCGATGAGCAATCGACTCGCAGATCGCACGAATCGGCTCGCGCTAGCGGCGTTGCTCGCCGCGCTGGCCTGCACCGGCTCCGGCGGATCGGGCGACGCGCCTGCCGCGGCGAAGGAGGCCGCGCTGCCGGCCGACGCCCCGCCGCTCCTCGATCTGGGAGCGCAGCACTTTGCGATCTCGTCGGCTGTGCCGCTCGTACAGCGCTACTTCGACCAAGGCATCGCCGAGACCTACGCCTTCAACCACGCCAAGGCGATTCGCGATTTCGCCTTCGCCGCGAAACAGGATCCGCGCTGCGCGATCTGCTCGTGGGGCGTCGCGCTCGCGCACGGCCCGAACATCAACCTGCCGATGAGCGCGGACGAGGCGAAGCTCGCCTGGGCGGCGCTGCAGGAGGCGCAAGCGCGCGCGCAGCACGCGAGCCCGCTCGAGCAGGATCTGATCGCCGCGCTCGCGACGCGCTACACGGCGGACGCGCCGGCCGACCGCGCTGCGCTCGATCGCGCCTACGCCGACGCGATGATCGCGCTGCGCGCGAAGCATCCCGAGAACGTCGACGTCGCGGTGCTCGCCGCCGAGGCGATGATGGACGTGACGCCGTGGAACTATTGGGACGAGAAGCTGCAGCCGCGCGAGCTGACGCCCAGAGTCGTCGAGTACCTCGAGTGGGCGCTCGCGAAAGAGCCCAATCACTTGGGCGCGAACCACTACTACATCCACCTGCAAGAGCTCCCGGCCCCCGAGAAGGCCGAGGCCGCCGCGGATCGGCTGCTGCCGCTCGCGCCGAGCGCGGGCCATCTGGTGCACATGCCGAGCCACATCTATTGGCGCGTTGGGCGCTACCAGGATGCCGTGGCCGCGAACCTTCGCGGCGCTCAGGCCGACGAGTCGCTGTTCGCACTGTGCGGTCCGGGCAACTACGCCGTCTACGGCGCGCTCTACTACCCGCACAACGTCCACTTCATCACGGTGTCCGCGGCCGCGCAGGGCCAGAGCGAGAGCGCCGTCGCCGAGGCGCGCCGGCTCGCGATGGCAGTGAGAGACAAGCTCGAGATGTTCCCGCCGGTCGAGGATTTCATGACGCTGCCGCTGCTGATGCTCGTGCGCTTCGGCAAGTGGGACGCCGTGCTCGCGGAGCCCACGCCGCCCGAGGGCCGCGTTTATCAGGGCGGCATCTGGCACTTCGCGCGCGGCATGGCGTTCGCGCGGCTCGGCCGCCTCGCCGAGGCCGAGGCCGAGCTGGCGGCGGTCGAGAGCGCCTCGGCCGACCCGCGCGCGGCGCAGCTGATGGCGAACGGCGGCTCGACCTCGACGGGGACGCTGCTCGCGCTCGCTGGGGAGCAGCTCGAAGGCGAGATCGCCGCAGCGAAGGGCGACACCGCGGGCGCGCTCGACGCGCTCGAAGCCGCGGTCGAGCGGCAAGACGGGCTCGTCTACACCGAGCCGCCGCCGTGGTTCATGCCGACGCGCCAAGCGCTCGGGGCCGTGCTGCTGCAGGCCGGCCGCGCCGCAGACGCCGAGGCCGTCTATCGCAAGGATCTCGAGCAACACCCGAAGAACGGCTGGTCGCTCTACGGCCTCGCCCAGTCGCTGCACGCGCAGGGCAAGAGCGAGCAGGCCGCGTGGACGGAGCAAGGCTTCGCGCAGGCGTGGAAGCTCGCGGATGTGAAGCTCAGCGCGTCGCGCTTCTAGGAGACTCGGCCTGCGCGGCGTTGGTTCGTGGGCGGCGACGCTTGCCCTCGCATCGGCGAGCGAGTGGTTCATGCGCACGCTCCTCAGCCGCCGGCAATAACAACGCAAGGAACTGCGGCTCCGCATCCGGAGTCTGTGCGGTGCTGCGGCGGCGCCACCTCCGGCGCCCATCCGCAGAGGGAGATGCCTTGCAATCGACTGCAGCATTCGCCTCGCTGCGCAGCAATCAGAGTCTGCGCCTGCTCGTACTCTCGTTCCTCGCGCTGCTGCTGCTGATTCCGATCGGGATGGTGCGCGACGTCATCTTCGATCGCGCCGCGCGTCGCGACGAGGCGGTGCGCGAGGTCGCGGCGAGCTGGGGCGGTGCTCAGCGCATCGCCGGTCCGCGTCTCGTGGTTCCGTTCGTCGTGCGCTGGCAGGACACGCTCGAGGACGGCAAGAAGATCGAGCGCGAGCGGCGCGACGTCGCGGTGTTCCTGCCCGACACGCTCGACGTCACGGGCACGCTCGAAACGAAGACGCTCGAACGCGGGATCTTCGAGGTGCCGGTCTACCACGCGAAGGTCGCGCTCAGCGGCGTGTTCGCCGCCCCGGATTTCACGCCGCTGGGCGTTGTGCCCAGCGAGGTGCTGTGGCATCGCGCGGAGATCGTGATCGATCTCTCCGAAGTGCGCGCGATCGACGAGATCACACTCGATTGGGGCGGCGCGAGGCTCGCGTTCGAGCCCGGCGGCGGGCGCAGCATGCCGAGCACGTCGGCGATCCACGTGCCGCTCGGTGCGCGCGCGAGCGCGGGCGCGAAGTTCGCGGTAGCGCTCGCGGCGCGCGGCAGCGAGTCGCTCGCGATCGCGCCGCTCGGCGAGCGCACGACCGCCAAGCTCGAGTCGAGCTGGCCCTCGCCGAGCTTCAGCGGCGAGTGGCTGCCAGCGGATCGCAGCGTGAGCGAGCAAGGTTTCAGCGCGCGCTGGACCGTCGCGGCGCTCGGGCGCGGATTCCCGCAGAGCTGGCTCGCCGCCGACGAGCCGGTGCGCACCGCCGCGCGCGCGTCACAGCAGAGCGATCGCGAGGACTACACGGTGGTGACGGAGTCGCCTGCCGATCCCACGACGTTCGGCGTGCGGCTGCTGACGCCCGTCGACAGCTATCGCATGGCCGAGCGCAGCGCGAAGTACGCGGTGCTCTTCATCGCGCTCACATTCGCGACGCTCTGGCTGTTCGAGGTGCTCGCAAAGACGCCGCTGCACTCGGTGCAGTACCTGCTCGTGGGCGCGGCGCTGTGCCTGTTCTTCCTGCTCGAGCTCTCCCTCGCGGAGCACCTCGGATTCGGGCTCGCCTACGCGCTCGCGAGTGGCGGCATCGTCGGCCTGATCGGCGGCTACGCCTGGGCGGTGCTGCGCAGCTTCGGCCGCGCGGGCGTCGTCGCCGGCATCGTGACGACGCTGTACGCCTACCTCTTCGTGCTGCTCACGAACGAGGACTATGCCCTGCTTGCCGGCGCCCTCGGCTTGTTCGCCGCGCTCGCCGCGGTCATGTGGCTCACGCGCAGCGTCGACTGGCGCGACGTCGGTGGGAAGGACAAGGCCGCGCCGGGCTCGATCTGACGCTGCGGCCTCGACCCGCGCGAGTGCGTGGCCTAAACAGCCGCGCGCCTCGCGCCCCGTCGGCGAGCGCACACACGGAGAAGACATGGCCCGCAGCAAGAACAAGCAGAAGCGCGTCCGCCACAAGCGCATCGTCGCCGCGAAGCATCGGACGGAGCGGCGTAAGGAAGCGAAGAAGGCGGAGAAGAGCGCGCGGCGGTAGCGGGCTCCGCAGCCGGTTCGGGGCGGGGCCGGGGGCGGCGGAGGCGAAATCAAGCGCAGCGAAGGCCCCCAACGCCCGAGGACCGCGGTCCGCTCGCAGCAGCGCCTCGCCGCGCTGCCCCTAATGATCACGGGGGCCGGAGCGAGCCATTCGCCTCCGCCGCCCCCGGCCCCGCCCCGAACCGGCTGCTCGTGCTAGGGCGACGCACTCGGGATGGTGGGGAAGCGATCAGCGTCTCGAGACGATCTCGCCTTTGCGCGCGGCCGTGTAGCCGCCGGCGGCGGTGTAGGCGATGGCGCCTCCGACCACGACGGTGTCGATGCCCACGGCGGGGCGCACCCAGCGCATGCCGCCGCTCGGGAGATCGTGCGCGGCGACCTCGGGGCCGCGATCGATGGTCTCGGCGTCGAACACCACCACGTCGGCGGCGTAGCCGGGGCGCAGCAGGCCGCGCTGGCCGAGGCCCCAGATCGAGCACGGGTCGAAGGTGATCTTCTTCACCGCGTCCTCGAGCCGCAGCGCGTGGGTCTTCCGCACGAAACGCGAGAACAGGTAGCCGGTGTCGCCGTAGGTCGCGAAGGCGCCGATGTGCGCGCCGCCGTCGCCCGCGCCGATGTGCACGTTCGGATGCGCGAGCATCTGCCCGATCTCGTCGTCCTTGCGGTGGCCGACGTGGATGCGGCCGTACCAGGTGTGTAGGTCCTCGCTGAGCGCGAGGTCGATCATCGCGTCGGGCACGCCCTGGCCGCGCTCGGCCGCGACCTCGTTCAGCGTGCGGCCCTCGTACGACTTGTTACGGGCGTCCATCACCTGGCGCACGATCGTGTCGCCGAAGTCGCGGCGCACGACGCGCTGGAACGGATCGTCCGGATTCGGCGTCGCCTCGAACACGAGCTTCGCGCGCGTCGCCGGGTCTCGGAACGCCGCCATCTTCGCCGCGCGATTCGGCAGCAGCGACACGCCGTACCAGGTCGGCATCGACAGGTAGATCAAGCTGCGGCCGCCGAGCGTGAAGCTGATGTCGATCGGCCGCGTCTGCACCTGCGGCCACACGCGCGCGCCCTGCTTCCACTGCTCTTCGATGCGCCCGAGCACGCGCGGGACCATGTCGGGCAGCGCCTCGTTGTGGAAGAGCGGCGAGAGCGTGGTCGTGATGCCGTGCTTCAGCGAGAGCGCCGCGAGCTGATCGATGCGCGCGATCGTGAGCTCCGTGTCGTAGAACTCGTGCACGATCTGCAGCAGCTTGCCGTGCTTCGCGAGCACGGCGCAGAGCGCGTCGAGCTCGGCGGCGTGGCCCCAGCGGCTCGGCACGGGACGCAGGCTCTCGTCGATGTCGACGAACGAGGTGCTGAGCCCGACCGCGCCGCCTTCGAGCGATTCGTCGAGCACGCGGCACATGCCCGCGATCTCGTCCGGTGTGGCGACCCGCTCCTGCGCGGCCGCTCCCATCACGAACATGCGGATCACGCTGTGCCCGACCAGCGGCGCGACGTGAATGCCGAGCCCCTTCTTGGCGAGATAGTCGGTCCAGCCGGGAAAGCTCTCGCCCCACGCCCAGTCCACGCCCACGCCGAAGTCCTCGGCGGGCATCTCCTCGATCTGGCGGAACATGCGGATGAACGCGTCGCGCTGATCGACGCGCAGCGGCGCGAGCGAGAGCGAGCAGTTGCCGGGCACGATCGTCGTGACGCCGTGCTCGACCGACGGCTGCGCGTGCGGATCCCAGCTCAGCTGCGCGTCGAAGTGCGTGTGCGGGTCGACGAAGCCGGGCGCGATCACGCGGCCGCGCGCGTCGAGCGTGGGCGCGGAGGTCGCGCCGACGTGCCCGACCGCGGCGATCCTGCCGCCGGCGATCGCGACGTCGCCCTTGAATCCGGGCAGGCCCGAGCCGTCCACGACGAGGCCGTTCTTGATCACGAGGTCGAGCATGCGAGTTCTCCTGAGAAGAGAGGGAGCGAGTTATTGCGGTCGGAGGTGGCGGATTGTGCGCCGCGCGTCACCGTTCGGTGTCGGGGAGAGCGGCCGCCAAGATATCCCACGGCGCGCCGACCAAGTCTTCGATGCGTGCGATTCCCGCGGCCTCGAGCACCGGCTCGGCGGCCTCCTCATCGAGCCGCACGCGCGCCGTCGCGCCGTTCGCGTAGGTCACCTCGACCACCAGCTCGGCGCGGCCGTCGTGTCCGGCCGCGAGCACGGCTTCGGTGATGCGCGGCGCGGCCGAGCTCACCGCGGCGCGGCGAGCGGCGGCTCGAGGTAGACGACGTCGCTTCCGAGCAGCGAGCCGGGCGGCAAGCCCGCGAGCGGACGGATCACGATGTGCAGGTTCCAGCTGCCGAGTCGCTTCACGGCTTCCGCGGCCGGCACGTCCGGAAGCTCGCGCGCCGCCAAGCTCGCGAGCGTGTCGCCGGGCTGCGGCGAGGTCCAGCGGCGCTGGCGCGAAAGCGAATCGCTCATGCCGAGAGGATCGCGCAGCGGCGGCGGCGGGGGCAAGCGCGCGACGGGGGTGTGCAACTCTCAGGCACATGAAATTTGTCGATCTCAGTCACACAATTCGCGACGGCCTCGTCACCTACCCGGGCCTGCCCGCGCCGCGCATCAGCGACCACCTCTCGCGCGAGGCCTCGCGCGCGAGCTACGCGCCGGGCACCGAGTTCCACATCGCGCGCATCGAGATGGTCGCCAACACCGGCACCTATCTCGACTCGCCGGCGCACCGCTTCACGGACGGCGCCGACTTGTCAGGGCTCGCGCTCGAGCGTCTCGCCGATCTGCCCGGCGTCGTCGTCGATCTCGAGGCCGGAGCGCGCGCGTTCTCGGCGCGCGCGCTGCCGAGCGACGACCTATCAGGCTGCGCCGTGCTGCTGCGCACCGGCTGGAGCGCACACTTCGGAACACCGCGCTACTTCGAGGCGCACCCGCACCTCTCGAGCGACGGCGCCGCGGAGCTCGTGAGCCGCGGCGCGGCGCTGGTCGGCATCGACTCGCTGAACATCGACGACACGGCCGGCGGCGAGCGCCCGGCGCACTCGCTGCTGCTGCGCGCCGGCATCCCCATCGTCGAGCATCTCACCAACCTCGCGCTGCTCCCCGCGCGCGGCTTCCATTTCTCCGCGGTGCCTCCGAAGATCGCGGGCATGGGAACCTTCGCGGTGCGCGCATTCGCGCGAGTTCCGTGAGCGCGGAAAACCGATCGCGCGCGGTGGGTGTCCGAAGCCCTGCGCCCCAGCAGGAGCGGACGAACGCGTGAGAGCCCCCGCCGTCACGCAGCGCCTGTTCGCGAGCGGCCTCGCGCTGGCGGTGTCGGGTTGCCTCGTCGGCCCCGACTTCGTGCCGCCGGACGTGCCCGCGCCGGCGGGCTGGGTCGCACCGCTCGAGAGCGGGCTCGCCGCGGAGGAGCCCGAAGCCGAGAGCCTCGCGCATTGGTGGGACGCGCTCGGCGATCCGCTGCTCGGCGAGCTCGAGCGCCGCGCGGTGCTCGGCAGCCGCGACATCGCCATCGCCGAGGCGCGGCTGCGCGAGGCGCGCGCGCGCCGAGAGGGCACCAGCGCGGGCCTCTGGCCGACGAGCGGCGTGCGCGCCGGCGCGTCGCGCTCGCACGCCGAGAGCGCGATCCCGGAATCGCTCGAGCGCTACGACGTCGGCTTCGACGCGAGCTGGGAGATCGACCTGTTCGGCGGACTGCGCCGCGGCGTCGAGGCCGCTCGCGCCGAGCTCGCGGCGAGTGCCGAGAACCTGCGCGCGGTGCACGTCAGCATCGCGGGCGAGGTGGCGCAGGCCTACGTCGAGCTGCGCGCGCTGCAGCAGCGGCTCGCACTCGCCGAGGAGAACGTGCGTGCCCAGAGCGAGACGCTCGAGCTGACGGGCTGGCGCAGCCAAGCGGGCCTAACAACGGCGCTCGACGTCGAGCAGGCGCGCGCGAACCTCGAGCAGACGCGCGCCGCGCTGCCGCAGCTGCGCACCGGCATCGCGGCCTCCAAGCATCGCCTCGCGGTGCTCGTGGGCGAGCCGCCCGGCGCGCTCGACGCCCAGCTCGATCCGCCCGCGCCGGTGCCGGTTCCGCCGGAGCGCATCGCGGTCGGCGTGCCCGCCGCGGCGCTCGCGCGCCGCCCGGACGTCGCGCGGGCCGAGCGCCAGCTCGCGGCCGAGACGGCGCGCATCGGCGTCGCGAAGGCGCAGGCGTACCCGCGGCTCTCGCTCTCGGGCTCGGTGGGCGTCGAGTCGCTCGCGACCTCCGACCTGTTCACGGCGGCCTCCTACACCAACACGCTGGTGGGAAACCTCACGCAGGTCGTGCTCGACTTCGGCCGCGTGCGCGCGACGATCGAGGCGCAGGAGGCGGTGCGCGACGCTGCGCTCGCGGAATTCGAGGCGACCCTGCTCGAGGCGCTCGAGGAAGTGGAGAACGCGCTGGTGGCATTCGTGCAAGAGGAGCAGCGGCTCGATGCACTCGCGGCGGCGGCCGATGCGGCCTCGCTCGCCGCGCAGCTCTCGCGCGACCAGTACGCCGCAGGCCTGATCGATTTCGAGAGCGTGCTCGTGACCGAGCGCGCGCTCTTCAACGCGCAGGATCAGCTCGCGGCGAGCGAGGGCGAATACGCGACGGATCTCGTGCGGGTCTACAAGGCGCTGGGCGGTGGCTGGCCGGGCGAGGAGGCGCCTTGAGCGAAGCGGTGCGGAACCTCGCCGCCCGGGCGCTCGCGTTCGCGCGCAGCCGGCGCGGGATCGCGCTCGGGTGCGCGCTCGCTGCGGCGGGCCTGGTCGCGCGCAACTGCGGAGGCGCCGGCAATTTCCGCTACGAGACGCAGCCGGCGCAGCGCGGCGCGCTGGTCGTGCACGTGACGGCGACCGGCACGCTGCAGCCGATCAATCAAGTCGACGTCGGCAGCGAGCTATCCGGGCTCGTGCGCGACGTGTTCGTCGACTTCAACGACGTCGTGCGCAAGGGCCAGGAGATCGCACGCCTCGACACCACGCGACTCGAGGCGCAGGTGCTGCAGTCGCAAGCCGCGCTCGACGCGGCGCTGGCGCGCGTCGCACAGGCGAAAGCCAGCCAGCTCGAGACTGCGGCACAGCTCGCGCGGCTCGAGCACGTGCACGAGATGAGCGGTGGCAAGGTGCCGTCGGCGGCCGAGCTCGACGCCGCGCGCGCGACTGCCGAGCGCGGGCGCGCGGAGGTCGCGAGCGCCGAGGCCGCGGCGGGCCAAGCGCGCGCGACGCTCTCGACGCAGCGCACCGACCTCTCGAAGACCGCGATCCGCTCGCCGATCGACGGCATCGTGCTGAAGCGCACGATCGAGCCGGGCCAGACCGTCGCCGCCTCGCTGCAGGCGCCCATTCTGTTCACGCTCGCCGAAGACCTCACGCGCATGGAGCTGCTCGTCAGCGTCGACGAGGCCGACATCGCGGCCGTGGCCGAAGGGCAGACCGCGAAGTTCGCGGTGGACGCGTGGCCGGGCGAGCGCTTCGACGCGACGGTCGCGCAGGTGCGCTTCGGCGCCGACGCGCTCGAGGGCGTCGTCACCTACGGCGTGTTGTTGCGGGTGGAGAACCCCGAGCGCCGGCTGCGCCCCGGCATGACCGCCACCGCGGAGGTCGAGGTGAAGCGCATCGCCGATGCGCTGCTCGTGCCGAATGCCGCGCTGCGCTTCGCGCCGCCGCAGG
Source organism: Myxococcota bacterium (assembly GCA_036560185.1). Classification (GTDB taxonomy): domain Bacteria; phylum Myxococcota_A; class UBA9160; order UBA9160; family UBA6930; genus VGRF01. Next base: position 16,134 of record DATBRS010000057.1, on the reverse strand, counting down.
CGCTCGCCGAAGAGACTCGGAGCCCGCTGAGCTCGCTCTTCATGCGCCGGCCGCCGAGCAAGCCCAAGCCCGCGGGCGGTGACGAGCGCGCGAGAGAACAGCGCGTGTATCGACTGCGCGGCGGCGAGCTCGAGGGCGTCGACGTGACGGTCGGCGCGAGCGACGGCGTCTTCACCGAGATCGTCGCCGGCGAGCTCGCTCCGGATGACGCGCTCGTCGTGAGCGCGAGAGCCGAGCAGCCGTGACGCGCGCCGCGCTCGCCGAGCTGCTCGCCGTGGAGAAGGTCTACGGCAGCGGCGAGACCGCGGTGCACGCGCTGCGCGGCATCGACTTGCGCATCGAGCCGGGCGAATTCGTCGCGCTGATGGGCCCGAGTGGATCGGGCAAGTCGACGTGCATGAATCTGCTCGGCTGCCTCGATACGCCGAGCGCGGGCGTCTACCGCTTCGAGGGCCACGACGTCGGCTCGCTCTCCCGCGACGAGCGCGCGCTCTTGCGCCGCCGCGCCATCGGCTTCGTGTTCCAAGGCTTCAACTTGCTCGGGAGGACGAGCGCGCTCGAGAACGTCGAGCTGCCGCTCGTCTACCGCGGCCTCGCGAGAGCCGAGCGCCGGCGACTCGCGCGCGAGGCGCTCGCCGCGGTCGGCCTCACGGGCTGGGAAGACCACACGCCGGCGCAGCTCTCGGGCGGACAGCAGCAGCGCGTCGCGATCGCGCGCGCGATCGTCACCACGCCGCCGTTGCTATTGGCCGACGAGCCCACCGGAAACCTCGACTCCGCACGCGCCAAGGAGATTCTCGAGCTGATCTCGCGGCTCAATCGCGAGCGCGGCATCGCGATCGCGCTCGTCACCCACGACGCGGCCATCGCGCGCTGGGCATCGCGCACTCTCCACTTCTTCGACGGCCGCATCCTCGCGCCCGGCATGGAGGCCGCCTGATGCTCGGCCCGATGCTGCGCCTCGCGCTGCAGGCGATCCGGCGCAACGTGCTGCGCTCCTCGCTCACCGTGCTCGGTATCGTGATCGGTGTCGCCGCCGTGATCATCATGGTCACGCTCGGCGCCGGCGCGACGGCGCGCGTGACCAACGACATCGCGAAGCTCGGCACCAACGTGCTGATGGTGCGGCCCGGGCAGATGTTCCACGGCGGCGGCGGCGCGCGCGGTGAGGCCGCTCCGCTCGAAGTCGCCGACGCCCAGGCCATCGCGCGCGAGGTGGCTGGCGTCGCGGCGTCTGCGCCGATCGCGTCGCGGCAGGCGCAGGCGATCGCCGGCTCGCGCAACCGCTCGACCGCGATCACCGGCAGCACCGCCGACTACCTCGTCACACGAAATTGGGGTGTCGCGCTCGGCCGCAGCTTCAGCGACGCCGAAGAGCGCGCCGGCAAGGCCGTGTGCCTGCTCGGCGACACCGTGCGCGAGGAGCTGTTCGGCGCACAAAACCCGCTCGGCCAGCGGCTGCGGATCGGCAAGCTCTCGTGCACCGTGATCGGCGTACTCGATGCCAAGGGCGAATCCGCGTTCGGCAGCGATCAGGACGACTTCGTGCTCGTGCCGCTGCGCTGGTTCCATCGCCGCCTCGCCGGCGACTTCGCCGTCGGCACGATCTTCGTCTCCGCATTCCCGGGCGAGGACACCGCGCGCATCCAGCGCGACATCGAGCGCCTGATGCGCGAGCGCCGCCGCACCACCGCCGGCGAGGAGGACTTCTCGGTGCGGGACATGAAGGAGCTCGCCGACACCTTCGCCAGCACCACGCGCGTGCTGACCGGATTGTTAGGGGCAGTCGCCGCCGTCAGCCTCGTCGTCGGCGGCATCGGCATCATGAACATCATGCTCGTCTCGGTGACCGAGCGGACGCGCGAGATCGGCATCCGCCTCGCGATCGGCGCGCTCGGCCGCGAGGTGCTCACGCAGTTTCTGGTGGAAGCCGTCGCGCTCTCCTCGCTCGGCGGCGCGATCGGCATCGCGCTCGGCCTGGCGACCGCCGCCGCCGGCGCGAACGCGCTCGAGGTGCCGTTCGTGCCGCAGCTCTCGGTGGTGCTGATCGCGTTCAGCTTCTCCGCCGCGATCGGCATCGCCTTCGGCTACTGGCCCGCGCGGCAGGCTGCGCAGCTGGATCCGATCGAGGCGCTAAGGCACGAGTGAACGAACAACCGCGGCGCTGGCCGCGCTGCCAGTGCGTGCACCGCCGCGTCGCGCCGCGCGGGCGTGCGCCTATCTTGCGCGCCCGCGGGCCCTTAGCTCAGCGGTCGAGAGCACCCGGCTCATAACCGGAGAGACCCTGGTTCGAATCCAGGAGGGCCCACGCGCTTCGCCTCGATCTCGCCGCGACGCTTCCCGAGTCGCAACGCGCGGTACGGTGTCGCACGAATGATTCTGCGCGGATGGAGCGCGCCAACGCTTGGGACGAGTGCGGATACCACCCTTGATGATTCCTTCGTGGGGGCTGCCCGGTACCGGCCGTCGCCGCACTCGCCTCCTCGCGCTCCTCGCCGTCCGCAACGGCATCCGGCATCTCCCCGGCTTCCTGCGCAACGTCGCGCCACAAGTCGACGGCATCATCGCCCTCGACGATGGCTCCTCCGACGGCTCCGACGATCTGCTCGAGCGGCACGAGGCGGTGATCGAGCTGCTCCGCAATCCGCGTGAGCGGCCGACCTGGGACGAGGTCGGGAACCATCGCGCGCTCGTCGCCGCGGCGTTGCGTCACTCCGCCGAGTGGATTCTGTGCATCGACGCCGACGAACGGCTCGAGCGCGAGTTCCGCGAGCGCGCGGAACGGGTGATCTCGCGCGGAGCGCTACTCGGCTACTCCGCGTACGCAGTTCGGCTCCGCGAGCTGTGGGACGACCCCAATCAGTACCGCGCGGACGGGATCTGGGGACGCAAGCGGATCGCGCGGCTGTTTCGCGCGCGGGCGGATCACGAGTTCGACCCGGCGCCCCTCCACGGGGTGAAGGCGCCGCTGCAGAGTCGGCGGTGCGGCCGCTTTCCGAACGCAGACCTAACGATCTATCACTTGGCGATGCTGCGGGCGGAAGATCGCGTGGCGCGACGGCGCCGCTACGAGCAGGCCGATCCGGAGCGCCGTTGGCAGCGAATCGGTTACGAGTATTTGACGGACTCGCGAGGGCTCACGCTGTGCCGAGTGTCTCCGCGGCGCGCGTTCACGGACTGAGCCGCGCGCGCGGCGACGCAATCAATCGACCTGCGATGTGTCGGATGCCGTCAGCGCGCCGGCCGTGTAGGCGAGGCTGCCTGCGACGAGGAGTGGAAACGCGCGCAACAACGCGACGCGTTCCCTTCGTGGGCTGCGCGTCGCAATCAGAAGCGCGCGCGGCACGCTGAGCGGGCCTCGCACCGCGACCTCGAGGTTTCGGGGCCCGCGGCCCTCGATCGCGCCCTGCATCCGGGCTTGGAGCCGGCCGCGCCTGAAGGCATCGCGAAGCATCGCGCTCGGCTCGGTCGGGTAGCGGTGCGCGGTGATCGCGTCGGCCGCGAGCACGGTGCGCACGTGCTCCTGAAATCGAGCGTTGAATTCGGTGTCCTCGCCGGCGCGAAGGTCTTCGCGGAAACGGCCGAACCGCTCGAAGAGCGCACGCTCGTAAGAGAGGCTGTAGAGGAGTCGCTGGCTTGGAGGCGTCACAGCGAGGCGACGATTGTGGATGAGCAGCAGCGATGCCCAGGCCGTCAGTGATTCCGGATACGCGTTGGTGAGCGCGCTCGCGACGGCGGGGGCTCCGGCGCGATGCTCGCGCAGGCGCGAGGCTGCCCAACCTGGCGTCGCGAGGCAATCCGCTGCGAGAAAGCTCACGTAGGGAGCGCGCGTTCGATCGATGCCCACATTGCGCACTCCGCCGGGGTAGAGCCGCTCCGCGAAGTTGTGAACCGCGACATCGAGGCCCGCCGCAGCCAGCCGTCGCGTGGGGTCACCGCCGCCGGAGTTGACCACGACGACTTCGACAGGAACGTCTTGGCCGAGTACGGAGCGAACGGCATCGACCAAGAACGGCTGGTCCCGATGACTCAGCACCGCGCAGGCGAGCTCGGCCGTCGTCATTCCTTTGCGTCGCGCACCTGTCGCGGGTTGTGCCAGCGATAGGGTCGATCTGCGACGTGCTGCACGACGGCGGCGACGGAGCCGGCGAGATCCGCACCGAAGAACAAGCCAGTCGCGAACAGGAACCTCGGCAACGCGGCGCCGACACCGGCTTGGAGCAGCGCGGCCACGATCCCGAGGCCGGGAACCGACAGATACAGCCCAGGCACCCACGGCGACAGCATGCCGACGAGGGCGCCGCCCAATGCCACGGCGAAGACGAGCCGATCGCCGTAGCCGAGCGACGACGCGCTCAGCTCGAGGCGCTGCGCCCACGAGGTCGCCGGCTTCCGCTTGTCTGCGCTCGGGACGCGAAAGACGGCGCGCGACCAGCGAACGTGCTGGCGCCAGTAGTCGCGCGCACTCGAGACGACCGTGTTGTCGGCGACGGCGGATGCGACGAACCGCGTCCGCCATCCCGCCCTTATCAGGGCGGAGCTCGTCGCGACGTCGACCCCGGCGGGCGCCACCGGGAAGCCGCCGATCTGCTCGAGCGCAGCTCTGCGGAACGCTGCGGCGCCGAGCGTGGGCGGACTCAGCCCGAGTCGATCCGTTCCGGCGGACGTCACGAGCTGGTGCACCCAGGTGGTGACGGCCGCATAGCGCGTGACGAGGTTGTCATCGGCGTTCGCCGGCCGCAGGAAGCCCGCGGCGGCGCCGATCTCTTCGTCCGCGAACGGCCGCACGAGCTCGCGCAGAAACTGCGGCTGCGGCGCCAGGTCGGCATCGACCACTGCGACGATCTCCGCATTCACGAGCCCGAGCCCGGCGTTCAGCGCGGCGGCCTTGCCTTCGCGCTCCTTCCGCTCGAGCACGCGGCAGTTCGAGCGCGCGCCCGCCCACGCGCGGAACGCTGCCGGCGTGTCGTCCGTGCAGCCGTCGCAAACCAGCACGAACGAGAGCTTCTCGCGCGGGTATTCCAGCCGCGCGAGCGATCCGAGCAGCCGTTCCGCGACCGTCCGTTCGTTCCGCGCAGGCACGAGCACAGTGACGGTGGGCAGCGGGCCGTCCTTCGGCTGGGGCCGCGCGGGAAGGAGCGCGGCGACGAGGAAGGCCGCGCGCCGGAGCGAAAGCAGGACGACCGCAGCGATCACGACTCCGGCGATCAGCGGTCTCATCGTGCGCCTCGCGCGAGCCCGAGCCCTAACAGCCTGCGGCGACGAAGCACCTGCTTTCCGTCGATCGTCTTCGGCTCGACGCGGTCGAGCGTGCGCAGCGCCCAGTCCGGACGCACCGCGGCGAGCAGCGCGAGCGCGCTCGCGTCGGAGGCTGCAAAACGCGCCGGGTCATCGAGCGTCCTCGAGAAGTCGAAGCCTGTTTGCAACAGGCGCCTCACCAGGATCTGTTGTCGCTCGATGCGATCGAGGTCCGGCAGCCTCGGCGGCTGGGATGCCGCGCTCTTTCGCGCACCGATCCACTGATGGATGCGCTCGCCGGCGAGCGTCTCCTGCGGAGGCTCGAACACGACGAGCTTGGAGCCGTCCTCCAATCGGCTCGTCGGCTCGAGCGGATACCAGTAACGCCTGCTCCGCTCGACCGGAATCGTGATGCACAGATCGCTCACCGCGCGCTCGACTGCAGAGCGCAGCAGCACGACGCTCGATTCGACTGGCATCCCCAGCTCGCGCATCGCCGCGTGCAGCAGCTCCGGCCCGCCGCGCCCGTAAGCCTCGTTCACGCGATCGCCGACGACCTCGCACCAAAGATCTCGAGGAATCCATACGAGCCTTCGCCGCCGGCCGTCCACCACGACGATGTTGTCCGTGCGGGCCGTCCAGCTATCACGGTCCATCACGCCCACGACCGTCGATCCCAACACGGGTCGCTTCGGCCAGAGGCCCGCCACCCAGCCCGCTGTTCGCTCGATTCCCGCCATTCCCGGACGGTGCCACAGCGACGCTCGGCGGAGCGGGCTCAGCGATAGCCCTGCGCCTGCATCGCGAAGAGCTCGGCGTAGAGGCCTCCGCGCACCACGAGAGCGTCGTGGGTGCCCTCCTCGAGCAACGCGCCGTGACGCAACACGACGATGCGATCGGCCATGCGCACCGTGGAAAAGCGATGCGAGATGATTACCGCGGTGCGCCCCGCCATCAGCTCCGAGAAGCGCAGGAAGGCCTCGTATTCGGAGCGCGCATCGAGGGCCGCGGTCGGTTCGTCGAGGATCAGCACCTGCGCGTCCCGCACGTAGGCGCGAGCGAGCGCGATCTTCTGCCACTCGCCGCCCGACAGCTCCACGCCCTCGTCGAAGCGCCGGCCGAGCATCTGTCCCCAGCGCCCGGGAAGCCGCGGCAGCAGCGACGAGGCCAGCGAGTTCTCGGACGCGGCGCGGATCACGCTGGGCACGAGCATGTCGGCATCGGGCGGCCGTGCTGCATCCAGATACTCGCGGGTCTGGTTGATCTCGCCGACGCCGATGTTCTCGTCGAAGCGAAAGTCGTAACGCACGAAGTCCTGGAAGATCACGCCGATTGCGCGCCGGAGGGACGCCAGGTCGTAGTCGCGCAGGTCGACGCCGTCGAGGAGGATCCGCCCCTCGGTCGGCTCGTAGAGCCGCGTGAGCAGCTTGGTGAGCGTCGTCTTGCCCGCCCCGTTCTCGCCGACGAGGGCGATGCGCTCGCCGGGCTCGATGCGAAAGCTCACGTGGCGGATCGCCCAGCGCTCGCTTCCGGCGTAGCGAAACCCCACGTCTTCGAACGCGAAGCCCGAGCGGATCGGCGTCGGAACCGTGGGCGCGCCTGGCCGAGACGCGATCGTCGGCTGCATGTCGAAGAACGCGAACAGGTCCCGCAGATAGAGGCTCTCGTCGTAGATCGAGCCCGCCGTCGCGAGCAGCCCCTGAATGAGATCTCGCCCACGCGCGAACACGGCGGCGAGAAACGTGAGGGATCCGACGCTGATGTCCCCGCGGACGGTCTGCGCGATGATCATCAGGTACGCGCCGTAATAACCCGCCGTGCTGAGCAGCGAGAGCCCCGCGCCCACCCCGGCGCGGCGAACCGCGAGCGTCCGGTTCTCGCGGTGCCAGGCTCGCGAGAGGCGACGAAAGCGCGCCACGAGCCAAGGGGCGAGCCCGAAAAGCTGCACTTCCTTCGCGGTGGCGTCGCTGGCGCCGACGTAGCGCAGGTACTCGAGCTCGCGCCGACCCTGCGTCCACCGAAACATCAGGGAGTACTGCAAAGCGGCGAAGCGCGTCTCTGCGAGGAACCCTGGCAAGATCGCGACCGCGAGCAAGAGCATGAGCCACGGATTGAACGCGAGCAGCGCTGCGCTCAGCGTGAGCAACGTGACGGAGCTCTGGCCCATCCCGAGCAAGTTCGTGAGCAGGGTGATGCGTCCGGTGGTTTGCCGGCGCGCGCGCTCGAGGTGGTCGTAAAAGTTCGGGTCCTCGAACTGCGCGAGGTCGAGCGTCGCGGCGTGTTCCATGAGCCGCGCGCTGATGCGGATGGAAAACAGATCCGAGAGGAGGCTCTCCACCACCATCGACGCCCGAGAGAGCAGCTCGCCGACGACGACGATCGCCAACTCGATCAGCACGAGATGCAGGATGGGGTCCCACCCCCCTTTCGTGCGCTGCGCAGCGATCACGCCGTCGATGATCAGCTTGCCCACCCAGAGCGCAGCCACCGGTGTCAGGCCGCGCGCCAGGCGGAGGGCGCCCATCGCGAGCGCGTAGCCGCGGTGCGTCTCCCAAACGAGGCGCACCAACCCAGGCACGTACCGGAGGGCGCTGATCCGGTCGCGCAAGGTGGGCGCCACGCTGCCGTTTCGGGAGGCGCGGCGCGGGCCCATGTGGGCGTTAGGGGCGGCCATGGGTGAACGCTAGCCGGAGCGACGCTGAAGCTCGGCGCTCGCGCGCTCGGCTCGAGCGCGATCGCACGTATTCTGTCCGCGTGGATAGTCGCGCCGCGCTTCACCGCAGTGTCTGCGCCCGGCGCGCAGACGTGCTGATGTGCGTCGCGCTCGCCGTGCTCTGGTGTGTACCTGCCGTGTGTGTCGGATTCCGAGGCGACTTCCCACTCAACGACGACTGGGCGTTCGCTCGCGCCGCCGAAGTTCTCGCCGAGACCGGGCGCTTCGAGCGCGTTCCGTGGATGTACGCCCTCGGCTACACGCACGTCGCGGCGGGCGCGGCGGCGCTCGCGGTTTCGCCGCTGGAATCGTCGTACGAGACGCTGCGCGTGCTCACTTGGCTGTGCGGACTCGCGGGGACGTTCGGCGTCTTCGCGCTCGCGCGCCGACTCGGCGCCGAGCCGGTCGCCGCGAGCGCCGCAGCCGCGACGCTCGCGCTGAACGCGCTCTACACGAATCTCGCGTTCACGTTCATGAGCGACGTGCCCTTCATCGCGCTCTGCACGTGGAGCCTCTACTTCTGGGCGTCTCCGCCCGAGCGTCGAGTCGGCGGTCGCATTCTCGCGCTGCTGCTCGCGGTCGCTGCCACGCTGAGCCGACAGCCCGGCGCGGCGCTCGTCGTCGCCTACGCGATCTCGCTCGCGCTTCCCGCGCTGCGAACGCGACGCCGATGGCTCGTCGCGAGTTCGACCCTCGTTGCGGCTGCCGCGGTCGTGTGGGTGGCTGCGCGAACGACTGCCCCCGCGAGCCGAGCGGCTCCCTTCGGCGTGATCGGCTTCGCGCAGCAGTTATTGGGTCCCTACGTCGCGTACTTCGAAGCGCGGCACGCGAGCGTCGCGTTCGTGTACCTGGGCGTCTTCCTCGCGCCGCTCGCGGTGATGGTGCGCCCGGAGAACGCCGCGCGAGCGCGGCGAATGGCAATGCTCGGGCTCGCCGCCACGCTGGCGAGCCTCGCAGCGCTCGCGGCGACCGGCCTGCGCATGCCGCTCGGACTCAACATGCTCCACGGCGCGGGGGTCGGGCCGATCGCGATCTCGGGACGCGAGCTACTCGAGCCGCTGCCCGCAGCGTTTTGGTGGGCGCTCACCGCCCTCGGGCTGGCGTCGGCGTTCTGGCTCACGGGCTGCGCACTGGCCGCCCAGCGCGCGCGTGAATTCGTCGCGGAGCGCGATGCCGCGCGCATCGCGATCGTCGCCTTCGCGCTCGTCTACCTCGGCGTCGTCGGCGCCCGCTCCCCGTGCTTCGATCGCTATCTGCTCGTGCCGCTCGCGCCGCTCGCCGCGCTGCTCGCCTCGCACGCACACCCGAGCCACGCGCGACGCCTCGCCGCGGCGTTGTTGCTCGCGGCGTTCGGGCTGTTCGGCACGCTCGGCCTCGCCGACTACCTCGCGTTCCAGCGCGCGCGCTGGGGGCTGCTCACGCCGCTGGTCGCGCGCGGAGTCGCGCCGGAACGGATCGATGGCGGCTTCGAGTTCGGTGGGCGGTACCTGTTCGGGCCCAAGTTTCGCTGGGTCGTCGATGACGAGTTCGTCGTGGCGTTGCAGCCGCAGCTCGACGGTTATCGCGCGATCGGCGCCGAGCGCTTCCGGCGGCGACTCGTGCCGGGCACACGGGTCGTGACATTGTACGAACGGGCTGGCGCGAGTGAGCGGCGCTGAGCTCGGCGCTTCGCCTCGGCCTGAGTGCCGCCACCCGCTCGAGGAGCTCGTGCGCGTCGGCTCGGCCCGCGATCGCAGATCGCGACGTTCGACTCGCTCACCAGCGGAAGTGCGGCCCGTGCGCCACTCCGATCAGGGTCGCGGCGTTGTCGCGTTTCGAATCCAGGAGGCCCACCCGCGCCGAGGTAGGCTTGCAAGCGACCGCCCGGCGCTCTCACCGCCGCGGCTTCATCCTCAGAGGCTACCCCCATGTGCGACGACAACACCTTCGCCGACCAAGACGACGCAGTCCGCCGCGCCGGCGAGCTCACGCGCCGCGAGTTCGGTGCGCTCTCCGTCAGCGCGGGCGTTGCGGTGTTGTGGCCGGGGTCCGCGAGCGCGGCGGAGACGCAGGGGCGTGACATCGAGGTCGCAACTCCCGACGGCAAAGCCGATTGTCATTTCGTGCACCCGGCGAGCGGCGCGCATCCCGGCGTGCTGATCTGGCCGGATGCCTTCGGCCTGCGGCCGGCGATGAAGCAAATGGCGACGCGCCTCGCGACGTCAGGCTATTCCGTGCTCGTCGTGAATCCGTACTACCGGACGGCGCGGGCGCCGATTCTGCCGGAAGGCGCCGACTTCGCCGATCCGAAGACGCGCGAGAAGATCATGTCGATGATGAGCTCGCTCTCCACGCAGACGCTCACGGCCGACGCGCGCGCCTTTGTCGACTACCTCGACGCCCAGCCCTCCGTCGCGCGCGATCGCAAGCTGGGCACCACGGGCTACTGCATGGGCGGCTCGATCGCGCTGCGCACGGCGGCGGCGCGCGCGGATCGGGTCGGCGCGGTCGCGTCGTTCCACGGCGGCCGGCTGGTCACGAAGGCGGCCGACAGCCCTCATCTCTTGGTGCCGCAGATGAGAGCGCGCTTCCTGATCGCGATCGCGTCGAACGACGACGAGACCGAGCCCGAGGTGAAGGGCGTTCTGCGCGAGACCTTCGCGAAGAGCGGCCTCGCCGCGGAGATCGAGGTCTATCAGGGCGCGCTGCACGGCTGGTGCCCGCCGGATTCGCGCGTATACGACGGGGCGCAGGCGGAGCGGGCTTGGAGCCGACTCTTGGTGCTGCTCGAGGCGTCGCTCGGAGCACCGGCGTAGCACGGCACCCAGGGCGCCCCAACAACTCGCGCCGCGCTAGCGCAGCTTGCGGAAGCAGTCCCTCACTTCGCGCACGAACGTCTCGGGCTGCTCGAACGCCGCGAAGTGGCCGCCCTTCTCGAGCTCGTTGAAGTGAACGAGTTTCGAGAAGCGCTTCTCGGCCCAACGCCGCGAGGTGCGGAAGATCTCTCTCGGGAAGATCGAACAGCCGACCGGGATCGAGATCGGGTCCATCGGCGGCTTGCTGAAGCTCTCCCAATAGAGCCGCGCCGACGACGCCGCGTTGCCGGGCAGCCAGTAGAGCATGACGTTGTCGAGCAGCTCGTCGCGTGTGAGCACGTTCTCGGGGTGGCCGTCGCAGTCGGTCCACGACCAGAACTTCTCGATCACCCATGCCGCCTGCCCGGCGGGCGAATCGGTCAGGCCGTAGCCGAGCGTCTGCGGGCGCGTGCTCTGCTGCTTCGAGTAGCCCGAATCCCAATCGTTGTAGTGCTGCATGCCGGCGAGCGCGGACTTCTCCTTGTCGGTGAGATCGCTCAGCGTCGCGGGATCGGGCGGCGCGATCGGCATGTTGAGGTGAATGCCGAGGCAGTTATCAGGGTCTTGAATGCCGATGCAGGTCGTCACCATCGCGCCCCAATCGCCGCCTTGCGCGGCGTAACGCGCGTAGCCGAGGCGCGGCATGAGCTGCGACCAGGCGCGCGCGATGCGCTGCACGCTCCAGCCGTGGCGCGTGGGCTTGCCCGAGAAGCCGTAGCCGGGCAGCGAGGGCGCGACGACGTGAAACGCGTCGCGCGCGTCTCCGCCATGTGCGGTGGGGTTCGTGAGCGGCTCGATCACCTTGTGGAACTCGACGATCGAGCCGGGCCAGCCGTGGCTGATCACGAGCGGCATCGCGTTCGCGTGCGGCGAGCGCGCGTGGATGAAATGGAAATCGACGCCGTCGATCTCCGTCTTGAACTGCGCGAAGCGATTCAGCCGCGCCTCGCGCGCGCGCCAGTCGTACTTCTCGGCCCAATAGGCGCAGAGATCCTGCACGTAGGCGAGCGGGATGCCTTGAGACCAATCGTCGACGCACTCGCGCTCGGGGAAGCGCGTCGCGCGCAGTCGGCGGCGCAGATCGTCGAGCTGGTCGTCGGTCGCCGCGATGCGGAAGGGCTCGATGCGGTCGCTCATGGGGGCTCCTCGGTGAGAGGTGCGAGCCTGCCACCCCGGAGGAGCGGCGCGCAATCGCGGACGACGGCTGGGCCGTTCTCGGCGCGCGGGGCGGTGGGTGCGCGGCTCCGCGGCCCGCGCCTCGGCGCCAGGCTCACCCGGCGGCGCGATTTCGCGGTGATCTGCCATACGCAAACCGGCTGCGGGGCCTCCCAGAGGCGTCCCGGGGGCGCCCGGAGGCGTTCGCTTGCTGGCGGGCCCGCAAAGCCCGGTCTAGGTTGCCCGTCCGAAAGGCCTTCCGATTGGTTCCCCGCAACTGGCTCAGTCAGCCCGCGATCAGTTCCCCTCGAGTGCGCCTTTCCCGCGCGGTCGCGCAAGCGCAGCACGCGGTCACCCATGGCGAGGGGTTTCGTCTGCCCGGACAGTCCGGCTGCGAACCCGCGCAGGGCGTTTCCGCCTATTAGGGCGGCGCGCCAGAGGAAATGAGTTCTTGGCCAAGAAGCTTTACGTAGGAAACATCCCCTTCACCACGACGGACGCCGATCTTCGCGCGATGTTCGAGCCTCACGGCGCCGTCACTTCCGTCAAGGTCATCACGGACCGTGAGACGGGTCGCTCGCGCGGCTTCGCGTTCGTCGAGATGGACGACGCGACGGCAGCGGCGAACGCCATCCGCGCGCTCGACGGCTCGCAGATGGGCGGCCGCAGCCTGCGCGTGAACGAAGCCCAGGATCGCCGCGAAGGCGGCGGTGGCGGCGGCTTCGGCGGCGGCGGCGGTGGTCGCGGCGGCTATGGCGGCGGCGGTGGCGGTGGCCGCGGTGGCTACGGCGGTAGTGGCGGCGGCGGTGGTGGCCGCGGTGGCTACGGCGGTGGCGGCAGCGGTGGTGGTGGCGGCGGCTACGGCGGTGGCGGCGGTGGCGGCCGGGACCGCGATCGCGATCGCTACTAGTCCCAGCCCCGGGTATTAGGCCCGCGCGGGCCGCGACACGCACACGCGGTTGCGGCCCGCGCGCTTCGCCTCCTCGAGTGCGCGCGCGGCGCGCAGTCGGAGCGCGGTGCCTTCTTCGCGCGCGAGCCCGGTGCTCGCGACGCCGACGCTGACCGTCAGCGTGATTTCGGCGCCGCCCCAAACCGGGAAGCTCGCGCCTTCGATTCGGAGGCGCAGGCGCTCGGCGACGATCGCGGCCGCGTCGGCGTCGCAGCCGAGCAGCGTGACCACGAACGCGTCGATGCCCCAGCGCCCCGTCCAATCCGTCGGGCGCAGCGTGTCGTGCAGCGTTCGCGCGGTGTGCGCGAGCGCGCCGTCGAACGCCGCGGCGCCGATGCGATCCGCGAGCGGCTTCGCGTGGTCGATGTCGACCGTGATGACCGACAGCGGCAAGCCCGCGTCGAACGAACGCAGCACGGCGTCTTCGAGGGCTTGCGTCGACGACGCGCGCGTGGCGAGCCCCGTCAGGCCGTCGAGCGCCGCGCTGCGGCGCAGGTGACGCTGGGACCGCAGGAGATCCTGCTCCGCGCGCGCGCGCTTGCTCGCGCGCTCGTAGCCGAGCAGCAGCTCGGCGCAGGCGGCCGCGAATGCGGCCAGCGCATCGGCCGAGCTCTCCGCGAAGCCGGCGTCGCGCCGCTCGATCGTGAGCACGCCGAGCAAGCTGCCGCGCGCGCAGAGCGGCAGTGCGAGCGACGCGGAGGCGCCGCCGTGCGAGGGCGCGTGCGCGGGCTGGCGCGTCTCGACCGCGCGCTCGAGCGCCTCGCCCGCGCGGGGCAGCTCGTCTCCGCGGGCGAAGCGCGCCGCGGCGCCGCCGAAGGTCGCGACCACCCGCAGCCCGCCTGCGCCTCGCGTCGGCGTCACCTGCTCTGCGGCGACGCCGGCGTCGCCGCCCAGCCGCTCGCACAGCTCGGCGAGAACGGCGGTCAACAGGTCGTGCTTCGGCCGCGCCGGACCGGTCGCGAGCTCTCCGAGCGCTCGGGCTGCGATGCGCAGCGCGTCGCGCTCGAGTGCGGCGGCGAGTTCGGACGGCTCCATCTCGCCACTATCGGCGCGCGCGGTGGCGCGCCTAAGCGCCCGCGCGTTCGCCGGGGGGCGGCTTGCTGCCGAAGCCGATGAGCAGCAGCGCGTCGTAGAGCAGCTTGCAGCCGCCGCCGAGCGCGAGCGCGAGCGGGAACGAGCCCGCGGCCAGCAGCGGCCCGGCGAGCCACACGCCGAACGCGCCGCCGAAGCTGCGCGGCACGTTCGTCACGCTGGCCGCGGCGCTCCGCTCTTCCTCGGGCACCACCGACATCACGTAGGCCTGCCGCGCCGGCACGTCCATCTGCGAGAGGCTCGCCCGCAGCCACAGGCACGCGACGACGAGCGATGCGGTCGGCATGAAGCCCGTGGCGATCAGGAACAGGTTCGCGGGCACGTGTGTGAAGACCATCGTGCGGATCAGCCCGATGCGGCGCGCGAGCAGGGGCGCGACCAGCTGTGAGCCCGCGGAGAGAGCCTGCGCGACGCCGAACACGATCCCCACCTGCTCGACGCCGAAGCTCCAGCGCTCGAGCAGCCACGCGACGACCAGCGTCTGCACCGCGAAGCCGCCGCCGAAGGAATCCAGCGTGAACAGCGCGGAGAGCCGGATCACGGTGCCGCGCGAGCGCTCGAGCGGCTGTGCTGCGGTCATCGGCGGAGGCGTGCGGCCGGCGCGGAGCGGCGCGTAGAGCGCGATCAGCACGCCTCCCAGCAAGGCGTAGGCGAGCAGGGCGCCGTGAGCTCCCGCCTCGATCCCGATGCCGAGAGCAGCGAGTTGCCCGGCGCCGTAGCTGCCGAGCACACCGGCTGCGCTGCCCGCAACGTTGTATCGGGCAAAGCGCGCCGCGCGCTGCTCGGGCGCACCGCTGCCGGCGAGGAGCGCCTGCTCGGTCGGCAGGAAGACCGAGACGTCGCCCACCGACGGGTTGAACGTGCCGACGAACGCGATCGCGAGCAGCCAGCCGAGGCTCGGCGCGAACGCGAAGCCGAGCCCCGTCAGTGTGAGCAGCGCGCAGGCGGCGAACAGCACGCGCAGCGGCGCGACGCGGTGCGCGACGAGCCCCACGCCGAGCGTCGCGAGCGCCGATCCGAGCATCGTGGCCGTGCTGAGCGCGCTGATCTCGTCGCCGCCGCGGCCCGCAGCGAGCCACGCGGCGGGCAGCAGGATCACGAGCGCGCCGTCGAACAGGCCGCGCAGCGTGCGCGAGGCGATCAGCAGCCACGCGTCGCGCTCCGCGTTCATGCCGCCGCCGGAGGGTGCGACGCGTAGAAGCGCTGCAGCAGCACGAGCGCCGCTGCGGAGAGCACGTGCCAGAGCGCGTGGCCCTGCAGCCACGCGCCCGGATCGCACCACGCGCGCGTCACGTCGGCGAGCGAGAACGCTGCGGCGACGGCGAGCGCCGCCAGCGCGCCCCAATAACTCGCGTAGCCCCCGCGCTGCGCCGCGGGCGCGCGGCGCCAGAGCGCGAGCTCCTGCGCGATCGACGCGACGATCAGGGCGAACACCGTCGCCTGGATCGGAAACCCCGCGTGGAAGAGCGGCGGCACGCACGCGCTCGCGCCGAGCGTGCCCGCGAGCCAGAGCGCGCGTTCTCGCCGGGCTGCGATCCAGCCGAGGCGCACCGCGTTGCGCGCGATCACGAGGAAGCAGAACACGAACATCCCGACGAAGTCGAAGAACTGCAGCAGCCACGTGTAGGACGCGTGGTATGCGAACGAGAACACCCCCACCGCCACGCTCGCGGGCGCAAAGTGCGCGAGATCCGCCCGGCCCGTGCGGCGCGCGAGCCGCCACATCGCGAGCGCCCCCAACAAGTACGCGAGGTTCGACCAGGTATCCGCCGGGTTCACGATCCACGCGCACAGCTCGCGCTCGCACCAGTTCACGTTCGGTGGCGTGAAGCCGCTCCACGGGCAACCGGGCGCGAGCGCGGGCGCGAGGCTGGGCATGCGCGCAGCCTAGGCGAGCGGCGAGTGCGACCGCGCCGACTCCGCTCGGCTGCGATGGCTTCGACGCGCCGCGCTCAGGAAGTGATTGCGGCGTCGAACGTGGCCAGACTTTCGCGGCACATCGCGGCGTAGCGCTCGAGCGGGAAGTTCTCGCGCACGAGGCCGATGTGGCCGAGCGCGGCGACCAGCGCTGCGCGCGATTGCGCGGAGTCGAGACCGAGCAGCGCGCCGTGCGCGGCGATCTCACGCGCCAGGCGCCCGTGCGCGACGCCGAA
>DATBRS010000056.1:0-20084 GCA_036560185.1 Myxococcota bacterium | reverse complement strand
GGCGTGTCCAGCGCGCTCACCCGCCGCGCGTAGAGCGCGGACATCGCGAGGTAGATGTGGCGCGTGTGGCAGTAGAAGCGCGACGGGTGGAACGGCAGCGCGCGCGGGAGCGCCCAGAGCTCCGGCACGGTCGGCGGGACGCCGCGCCAGTCGTAGAGCCCGACCAGCGCGAGCCAAAGCTTCCCCCAGCTCGGAATCGCGACGACGTCCTCGCGCGCGACGAACGCTCGCGCCCGCGAGAGCAGCTCGCCATCGGCGGCCTCGCCTAACAAGCGCGCCGCCACGTAGACGAGCGCGGTCACGAACAGGTAGGGCTCCGAGCGCGCGTGCAGCCCCCACAGGCCGTCGGAGCGCCGCGTGCGCTCGAACTGCAGCAGCAGGCGCGCACGCCGCTCTGGCGTGAGCGGAAGCCCGATTGCGGTCGCGAGCAACACGTACTGGGCGGTGAGCATCGGGCACCAGATCACCTCGCCTTCCCAGCGCCCGTCTTCGCGCTGTGCCGCGGCGAGCGCATGCACGCCGCGCGCGATCGCGCCCTCGGCGCTCTGCGCGCCCACCGGTGAAGGCGCGCGCTCAGCGCCCTCGGCAGCGGGCAGCTCGCGCGCTGCGCGCGGCGCGCCGCGCAGCAATGCCGCCGCGTGCGTTGCCGCAGTGCGCAGCACCGCCAGCGCGCCGCGCCCGTCGCCTCGGACCGCGCTGCGCGCGACCACGCCGGCGAGCGCCGGCGCTGCGACGCGCGCGAACGTCGCCACGAAGGCGGCGTTCTGCCCGTCTTCGGCGGCGAGGAACCGCATGCTGCGCTCGCGGCTGCGTGCGCTGCGTCGCCAGAGCGCGAACACGCCGCGCTGGAGCGCGCGCCCCGCGTCGTCGCCGGCGGAGAAAGCCTCGTAGAGCGCAGCGCCGAGCAGCTCGGGAACGCGGCAGCTCGCCGCGCGCGCGCGCTGCCAGCGCGCGAAGTCGGGGCTGCGCGCGAGCAGCGTGGCGTCGCACAGGCCGAGCGTCATGCCGGCGGCGGTGAGTGGATGCTGGAAGCCGACGGCGTCGCCGAGCAGCGCGAGGCCGGGCCGGCCGTAACAAGTACGCAGCCGCGCTTGGTTCAGCGCCCACGCGAGCTCGCCATCGCGCAGCGCGCGCTCGAAGGCGTCGCGCAGCTCTTCCGGGAGTGCGGGCGCATACGACGAGCGCAGCCAGGCGCGATCGGCTGCTGCGCCGAGCGGCACATCGAGGCAGAGCCGCAGCGCATCCGGAGCGATGCGATAGGCGAGCATCGGCCCCGGCGCGCCGAGGAAGACGTGCCCGAACCCTTCGTCGGGCAGGCTCGCGCTCTCGAGGCGCAATCCGGCCATGCGCGAGAGCGCGGCGCGGCCGTCGGCGAGGCCGAGCGCGGCGCGCACGCGCGAGCCGCGCCCGTCGGCGCCAAGAATCCAATCGGCGCGCACGCGGAGCGCGCGCGGCGATGCGCGCGCGATCTCGATCTCGCCCTCGGAGACCGCGCTCACGCGCGCGCCGAGCTCGAGCGTGACGTTCGAATGCGCGGCGGCGGCGTCGCGCAGCGCCTCGACCAAGCGCGCGTGCTCGCCCGACCAGCCGCGCGCGCCCTCTGCGTACGGGAGCAGCACCGGCGCGCTGCCATCTCCTGGGTGCACCGCGAAGCCGCGCCCCGTCTCATAGGGAGCGAGCGCGTCGGGGGCGGCCCCGATCTCTCGGAGTGCCGCCACGCCGCGCGGATGGAGCCATTCGCCGGCGAGCCGCTGACACGCCTTCGGCTTCGCCTCGAGCAGGAGCACCCGCGCGCCGCGCCGCGCGTGCGCGAGGGCAGCCGCGCAGCCGACGGGACCGGCGCCGACGACCGCGACGTCGAAGTCGGGCGCGCGCGTGCCGCCATCGCGCCGTGAAACGCTCAAGCCTCGGCCCCGCGGAGATGCGCCCGCCCCATGCGTGCACGTCTATCAGAGCGCGCTCCGCGCGAGCGACCGCGACCGCTGCTCACTTGGACCGATTCGGCGTGATTGGTCAGCGGATCGCTTCGCGTCGCCTCGCGCGCGCGGCCAAGCTGCCGCGCCGTGGGGGAACACGATTGCTGCAGTCAGTACGGGATCCGGCGCGGTTGCGGCAGATGTCTCGCGCGGAGCTCTCGCTCGTCGCGAGCGAGCTGCGCGAGTTTCTGATCGAGCTCGGCGCGCAGGTCGGCGGGCACTTCGCCGGCAGCCTCGGCGCCGTAGAGCTCAGCGTCGCGCTGCACGCGGTGTTCGATACGCCGAGCGACGCCATCATCTGGGACGTCGGGCACCAGGCGTACGCGCACAAGGCCCTAACAGGTCGACGCGAGGCGCTGCGGCGCGTGAAGCGCGCGGACGGCCCAGCCGGCTTCCTGCGGCGCTGCGAGAGCCCGTACGACGCATTCGGAGCGGGCCACGCCGGCACCTCGATCTCTGCCGCGCTCGGCATGGCGGAGGCGTTCGCCCGCCAGCGCAGCGCGCGGCGCGCCGTCGCGGTGATCGGCGACGGCGCCGCGACCGCGGGCATGTCGTTCGAGGCGCTGAACCACGCCGGCGAGCTGAAGGCGAACCTGCGCGTCGTCTTCAACGACAACGGCATGTCGATCGCGCCGAACGTGGGCGGGCTGCACCGGAGCGGGCGCGTGCGCGAATACGTCGAGGCGCTCGGCTGGCGCTACCTCGGCCCCGTCGACGGGCACGATCTCGGCGCGCTGCTGACGGGCCTGCGAGAGCTGCGCGACGCGAGCGGGCCGGCGCTGCTGCACGCGCGCACGCGGAAGGGCAACGGCTACGCGCCTGCGGAGCGCGATCCGTACCGCTGGCACGCAACGACGCCGTTCGAGATCGCGGGAGGCGAGCGCAAGCCGCAGCCGCCCGCGCCGCAAAGCTGGACCCACGCCTTCGCGGCTGCGCTCGAACGCGTGGCCGATCGCGATCCGCGCGTGGTCGCGATCACGGCCGCAATGCCCGACGGCACCGGGCTCGATCGCTTCGCGCGGCGCCACCCCGATCGCGTCTACGACGTCGGCATCGCCGAGCAGCACGCGGTGGCCTTCGCCGCGGGACTCGCCGCGGAGGGCTTCCGCCCGGTCTGCGCGATTTATTCGAGCTTCCTGCAGCGCGCCTTCGATCAGATCGTGCACGACGTCGCGCTCCAGGATCTGCCGGTGACGTTCGCGCTCGACCGCGCCGGCCTGGTCGGGCCCGACGGCCCGACGCACCACGGCGCCTTCGATCTCGCCTATCTGCGCGCGATCCCGAACCTCGTGATCGCCGCGCCGCGCGACGAGAATCAGCTGCAGCACCTGCTCGCGACCGGTGTCGAGCGCGGCGGACCGTTCGCGTTGCGCTTCCCGCGCGGCCCGGTCGTGAGCGCGCCGCTCGATCCCGACCCGAAGCCGCTCACGATCGGCCGCGGCGAGCTGCTGCGCGAAGGCGACGCGCTCGCGCTGGTCGCGATCGGCAGCACCGTCGCGCCCGCCCTCGCCGCCGCCGAGCGCCTCGCGGAACGAGGGGTCGAGGCGAGCGTGGTGGACGCGCGCTTCGCGAAGCCACTGGACGGAGATCTGCTGGAGGCGGTCGCGCGGCGCACGCGGCGCCTGATCACCGTCGAAGATCACGCGCTCGCCGGCGGCTTCGGCAGCGCCGTGCTCGAGTGCCTCGCCGATCGCGGCGTGGCCGCGACGGTGGCGCGCCTCGGCCTGCCGGACCGCTTCATCGACCACGCCGCGTGCGATGCCCAGTGGCGCGAGGCCGCGATCGACGAAGCCGCCATCGTGGAGCGCGCGCTCGGGCTCGCGAGGGAGGGCGACGGATGAGCGCCGCTTCGCTCGAAGCCGCTCACCGCCACTGCGCGGACGTCACGCGCGCCAGCGGCTCGAGCTTCCTCGCGGCGTTCTGGATGTTCCCGCGCGAGCAGCGGCGCGCGCTGCACGCGATCTACGCGTTCTGTCGCATGGCCGACGACATCGCCGACGACGAGAGCGTGCGCGGCGACCGCACGAAGCTCGTCGCCGAGTGGCGGCGCGTGCTCGAGGACGCCTATCGCGGCAAGTCCGATCACCCGGTCGGCATCGCGCTCGGCGACGCCGCGCTGCGCTTCAGGCTGCGCGAGGAGTGGCTCCAGGATCTGCTCTCCGGCGTCGAGGCCGACCTGCGCGGTGCGCCGATCGAGCGCTTTGCCGACCTCGAGCACTATTGTTATTGCGTCGCCTCGACGATCGGCCTGCTCGTGGTCGCCGTGCGCGGGCTCGAGGGCAGCGGCGTGCGCGAGTACGCGCACACGCTCGGCATCGCGGTGCAACTCACCAACGTGCTGCGCGACGTCGGCGCCGACGCGCGCGCGGGCCGCGTCTATCTCGCCGCCGAGGACCTCGCGCGCTTCGGCGTCGAGCCGGCAGCGCTCGCGCGCGGCGAGCTGAGCGAGCCGATCCGGCTCCTGCTCGCGCTCTACGCCGAGCGCGCGCGCATCCGCTACGAGCGCGCGGCGTGCGCGCTGCCCGCGGAGCTGCGCCGCGCCGCGCGGCCGGCGCACGCGATGGGCGCGATCTACCGCGAGCAGCTCGAGCTGCTCCAGCGCGCGGGCTTCCCGTGCCTGACGAGCACGCTGCGGCTCTCGCGCGGCCGGCGGCTCGCGATCGCGGCGCGCGTTTGGCTCGGCGCCGGAGCGAGCGCGTGAGCCGCGTCGCCCGCCGCAAGCTCGAGCACCTCGACCTGTGCGCGAACGGCGACGTCGAGGCACGGCGGACCACCCTGCTGGAAGAGGTCGAGCTCGCGCACGAAGCGCTGCCCGAGCTCGCTGCCGGCGAGATCGATCTCTCGCTCTCGCTGTTCGGGCGCGGCCTGCGCGCGCCAATCCTGATTTCGGGCATGACGGGCGGCGCGGAGCGCGCGGGCGAGATCAATCGCGCGCTCGCTACGGCCGCGCAGAAGTACGGCTTCGCGCTGGGCCTCGGCTCGCAGCGCGCGATGTGGCTCGATCCCGAGCTGGCGAGCAGCTACCGCGTGCGCGAGGTCGCGCCGGACGTTCTGCTGCTCGCGAACCTCGGCGTCGTGCAGGCGCGCGACGTGGGCGCGGCGGCCGCCGCCGAGCTCGTCGACGCCGTCGGAGCCGACGCGCTCTGTGTCCACCTGAACCCGGCGCAAGAGCTCGTGCAGGACGAGGGCGATCGCGATTTCCGCGGCTGCCTGGCCGCGATCGAACGGCTCGTGTCGGCGTTGCCCGCACCCGTGGTCGTGAAGGAGACCGGCTGCGGCCTCTCGCGCCGAACGCTCGCGCGGCTCGCGGGCGTAGGCGTGCAGTGGGTCGACGTTGCAGGCGCGGGCGGCACCACCTGGCCGGGCGTCGAGGCGCTGCGCGGCTCTGGCCGTCAACGCGAACTCGGCAGCGCGCTGCGCGAGTGGGGCATCCCGACGGCCGCATCGATCTGCTTCGCGCGCGAGTCTGGACTCGAGACGATCGCGTCGGGCGGACTGCGCGACGCCGGCGACATCGTGCGCGCGCTCGCGCTCGGCGCGCGCCTCGCCGGGATGGCGCTGCCGTGGCTGCGCGCGCACGAACGCGGCG
Organism: Myxococcota bacterium; assembly: GCA_036560185.1. Taxonomy (GTDB): domain Bacteria; phylum Myxococcota_A; class UBA9160; order UBA9160; family UBA6930; genus VGRF01. The sequence continues at coordinate 14,519 of DATBRS010000056.1, read as the reverse complement.
GACTCGCGGGCGTCCTCGCGCTCGCGGAGCAGCTCGACGAGGCGCTTCGCGCCCTCATGCTCTTGGTCGGCGCACGCGACGTCGCGCAGCTCGCGCGCGCGCCGCGCGTGCTCGGGCCGCGGCTCCGCGCGTGGCTCGCGAGCGAAGCGGCGGGCGCGTGCGCTTCGCGAGCGGACATGCGGACGTGACGGGCCCGGCCGGCCACGAGGAAGCAAGGGGGTCAGACCCCATTGCTTCTTTGCTCTCGACGCGTGCACTCCACGCGAACACGATCCTCGCGCGCGCGCGCGGCGAGAATTTTCCAGTCGCGCTTCGCTGGCTGGGCCGAGAGCTGCGCGAGGACTTGCTCGCGCTCTACGGCTTTGCGCGCCTCGTCGACCAGATCGGAGACGAGGCCGAGGGCGACCGACACGCGCTGCTCGAAGCGCTCGCGCGCGATCTCGAGCGAGCCTTCTCCGGTGCGCCGCAGCATCCGCTGCTCCAGCGGCTCGCTCCCACGATCCGCCGCCGCGGGCTCCCGCGCGCGCCGTTCCTCCGCTTGATCGAGGCCAATCGCTTCGATCAGCGCCGCGTGCGCATCGCGAGCTGGCGCGAGCTGCTCGACTACTGCGTGCTCTCGGCGAATCCGGTGGGCGAGCTCGTGCTCCACGTGCTCGGCCAGGCGAGCCCGAAGAACGTCCGGCGCTCCGACGCCGTCTGCAGCGCGCTCCAAGTAATCGAGCACTGCCAGGACGTGGCCGAGGATGTCGCGCGCGGGCGCGTGTACTTGCCGGCCGACGATCTCGCGGAGGCGGGCTGTCGCGAGCGTGAGCTCGCGGAGTCGCCCGCGTCGCCTGCGCTGCGCCGCGTCGTCGCGCTCCAGATCGGGCGCGCACGGGGGCTGCTCGCGGAGGCGCGAGCGCTGGTCGCGCGCCTCGACGGAGCCGGACGCTTTGCGGTCGCGGGCTTCGCGGCCGGCGGGCTCGCCTGTTGCGACGCCTTCGAGGGCGCCGGGTACGACCCGAACGCGAAGCTCGTGCGCGCGGGCCGCGTCACCTTCGCGCGCCACGCGCTCGCGCTCGTCTGCGCGCGCGCGAGCGCGCGCGAGACGGCCGCGCCGTGACGCCGCCGCACGTGATCGTCATCGGCGGCGGGCTCGCCGGCATCCAGGCCGCGCTCGCCTGCGCGGATCGCGGCGCGCGCGTCACGCTGCTCGAGGCGCGCCGCTGGCTGGGCGGCGCGACCTGGTCGCACGTCCACCGCGGCCTCGGCTTCGAGATCGACAACGGCCAGCACGTCTTCCTGCGCTGCTGCGATCGCTATCTCGCTTTCCTTGACCGGATCGGTGCGCGCGACCGCGTCCTGCTCCAGCGGCGCCTCGCCGTGCCGGTCGCGCGGCCGGGGCGCGCGCTCGCCTGGATTCGCCGCGCGCCGTTGCCCGCGCCCGCGCACCTCGCGCCGAGCTTGCTGCGCTTCCCCGCACTGCGTCTCGGCGAGCGGCTGCGCGCGCTGCTCACCGCCCGCCGCATCGGCGCGCTCGATCCCGATGAGCGTGCGCTCGACGAGATCGCGCTCGGCGCCTGGCTGCGCGAGCAAGGCGAGAGCGAGGCGGCGATCGATGCGCTCTGGGATCTGCTGATCCGTCCGACGCTGAACCTCGCCGCGCGCGAGGCCTCGCTCGCGCTCGCGGCGCGCGTGCTGCGCACCGGCTTCCTGGACAGCGCGCGCAACTCCGACATCGGCTGGCCGGCGGTCCCGTTCTCCGCATTGCATGCGGAGCCTGCCGCCGCGGCGCTGCGCGCCTGCAGCGCGCGCGTCGAGCTCGGCGCGCGCGTGGATGCGATCGAGTGCGACCCGGCGCAGCCCGCGCTCTGGTCGCGCGGCGCGCGGCACATGGCCGACGCGATCGTGCTCGCCACGCCGCACGAGGAGACTGCGCGCTTGTTGGGGGCGCGCGGCGCGCTCGGCGAGATCGCGCAGCTCGGCCGCTCACCCATCGTGAACCTGCACGTCGTGTTCGACCGCCGGGTGATGCCGTACGCCCTGATCGCCGCGCAGGAGAGCCCGCTCCAGTGGATCTTCGACCGCTCGCAGAGCGCGGGCCTCGAACGCGGGCAGTATCTGACCGCGCCGCTCTCGGCGGCCGATCGCTGGCTACCCGAGTCGACGGCGGCGTTGCGCGAGACCTTCTTGCCGGCGCTCGCCGCGCTCTTGCCCGCGGCCCGCGGCGCACGCGTCCTCGGCTTCGCGGTCACGAGCGAGCCGGCGGCGACGTTTCGCGCGACGCCCGGCGCGCGGCGCTTGCGCCCCGAGCCCGGCCGCGAGATCGGCGGCGTCTTCCTCGCGGGCGCCTACACCGACACGGGCTGGCCCGCGACGATGGAGGGCGCCGTGCGCAGCGGCCTCGCCGCCGCCGACGCCGCGCTGCGCGCATGCGCGCTGCGCGCGGGCCGCGTGGCCATGGAGGCGGCATGACGAACGCGACCGCAGCGCCGTCGCGCGAGCTGCCGAAGACGCTCGCGCGCGTTCCCATGCGCGTCGGGCCTGCGCTCGCGGCGGCCTCGGCGACGCTCAGCCCGGAGCTGCGGCGCATCGTCGAGTACCACTGGGGCTGGCTCGACGCGAGCGGCGCGGCAGTGCGCAGCCGCAGCGGAAAGTTGTTACGGCCGGCGCTCGCGCTGCTCTCGGCGGAGGCGGTGGGCGAGCCGGCCGAGCGCGCGCTCGCGGCCGCGGTCGCCGTCGAGCTGATTCACGATTTCACGCTGCTGCACGACGACGTCATGGACGGCGACCGCGAGCGGCGCGGGCGGCCGACCGCGTGGGCCGTGTTCGGCATCGGGCCCGCGCTGTGCGCCGGCGACGCGCTCGTACCGCTCGCGCAGCGCGTGCTGCTCGCGGACGAGAGCGCCGCGCGCGTCGCCGCGCTGCGCGCGCTCGGCGAGGCCACCGCGACCGTGATCGCGGGCCAAGCGCTCGATCTCGCGTTCGAGGGGCGCTGCGACCTCGGCAGCGACGAGTACCTGCGGATGGCCGGCATGAAGACCGGCGCGCTGCTCGGCTGCGCCGCTTCGATCGGGGCGCTGCTCGTCGGCGGGCCGGTGGAGTCGGTCGAAGCGCTCGCGCGCTTCGGGCGCTCGCTGGGCCTCTCGTTCCAAGCGATCGACGACTGGCTCGGCATCTGGGGCGACCCGCGCCGCACCGGCAAGCCCGTCGCGAGCGACCTGCGTCAGCGCAAGGCCTCGCTCCCCATCGTGGTCGCGGCAGGAGACGCGGGGGCTGCGGGCGACGAGCTCCGCGCACTGCTCGCGGGTCGCGAGCCGCTCTCGGAGCGCGAGCTCGCGCGCGGCCTCGCATGCCTGAACACCACCGGCGCCGAGGCGCACACGCTCGCGTTCGCGGATCGCCAGCTCGACTGCGCGCTGCAGAGCCTCGACGGCATCGCGCTCAATCCGCTCGCGGGCGAGGTGCTGCGCGAGCTCGCCCGCTTCGTCGTGGCGCGCGACGCGTGACGACGGAACGAGCGCTCCTCACGATCGTGCTCGCGCGCCCGCGCGGCTTCTGCGCCGGCGTGTCGCGAGCGGTCGAGATCGTCGAGCTGGCGCTCGCGCGCTTCGGCGCGCCCGTCTACGTGCGGCACGCGATCGTCCACAACCGCGCCGTGCAGGATCGTCTGCGCGCGCGCGGCGCGATCTTCGTCGGCGAGCCGGGAGACGCGCCGCGCGGTGCCGTGCTGATCTTCAGCGCGCACGGCGTCTCGCCGGTCGTGCGCGCCGAGGCCGCGGATCGCGGCCAAAGAGTGATCGACGCGACCTGTCCGCTCGTCACGAAGGTGCATCAGGAGGCGCGGCGCCTCGCGCGCGACGGCGCCGAGATCCTGCTCGTTGGGCATGCAGACCACGTGGAGGTGAAGGGGACTCGCGGCGAGGCGGAGCAGGCGACCCACGTGATCGAGACGCTCGCCGATGCAGAGCGAGCCCAGGTGCGGGATCCGGCGCGGCTCGGCGTGCTCACCCAGACGACGCTCAGCGTCGACGAGACGCGCGAGATCGTCGCGATCCTGCGCGAGCGCTTCCCGCTGCTTCGAATGCCGCGCAAGGACGACATTTGTTACGCCACCCAGAATCGCCAGGATGCGGTCCGGGAGCTCGTGCGGCGGACGGGGCGCGTGCTCGTGGTCGGCTCGCCCGAATCGTCGAACGGGATGCGGCTGCTCGAGACCGCGCGAAGGGCCGGCGCCTGGGCCGAGCGCGTCGAGAACGAGAGCGAGCTGGACGCGCGCTGGATCGAGGGAATCTCGAGCCTCGGCGTCGCGTCCGGGGCCGCGGTTCCGGAGGAGAGCACCCAGGCGGTCGTCGCGCGCATCGCCGCGCTGAGAGCCGGCGCGGTGCGCATCGAGGAGCTGCCGGAGATCGCGGAGCCCGCGGCGTTTCCGCTTCCGGCGGCGCTGCTCCGGCGAACCGCAGTAAGGCTCGGGACCTAGCGCGGCACGCGGCTGCTGGCCTACGACTCCCCGAGCGCTTGGCGGCGAATGCGCCAGCTCGCAGCCCCGCGCAGCATGCGTCTACCTGACAAGCCTGGACGGAGGTCCACGCCACGCGTTTCAAGCGAGCGCTCAAGATCGCGGGAGGCGTGCTCGGAGGGATCGCGCTCGTCGTTGCGGGCGTCGCCGTCTACCTCTTCACGCGTCCGCCGGACCCGTTCATCCGGCTCTACGCGGAACGGTGCGCCGTGTGCCACGGCGAGTCGTTCGAGGGCGCGGCGCAAGGGCCCGCGCTGATCGGTCGCGCCCTCGCGCAGGGCGACTCCGTTGCGCAGCTCTCGGTGAGCATCGCGAACGGCGTGCCCGAGCGAGGCATGCCGGCGTGGTCGGCGGTGCTGACCGAAGCGCAGATTCGCGGACTCGCGATCCTGGTGGCCGAGCAGCGCGGCGGGCGTCGGCTGGCCGACTTCAAGATCGACAAGCCCCTCGCGATTCCGCAGGGCGCGATCACCTCCGAGCGCGCGCGCTTCCGCATCGAGACGGTCGCGACTGGCCTCGATCCCTTGGTGTTCTCGATCGCGCCGATGCCAGACGGCAGCGCGCTCGTCACCGAGAAGGTGAAAGGCATCTCGATCGTCGCGCCGGACGGCACGCGCTCTGCGCCGATCGTGGGCACGCCGGAAACGAGCGGGGCGGGGCCGCGGCTCTACGGGCTCAAGTACGGGATCGGGTGGCTGCTCGACGTCGCGCCACACCCTCGGTACGCCGAGAACGGCTGGATCTACCTCGTGCACGGCGATCTCTGCACCGAGTGCAAGGCCGGCGGCGACGCGCTCATCCCGCGGACGATGATCCGACTCGTGCGCGGTCGCATTCGCGACGGCCACTGGGTCGACGAGCAGGCGATCTGGAGCGTCCCGCAGTCCTTCTACACCGCCGTCCCCGACATGGCGGCGGGCGGCCGGCTCGCGTTCTCGCCCGACGGTTACGTGTTCGTCAGCGTCGGGATCAAGGCTGGCGAGCAGGTTGGAATCCAGGATCTCGCGGCGCCGTATGGAAAGATCCACCGCGTGCACGACGACGGCCGCATTCCCACGGACAACCCGTTCGTCGCGCGAGCGGGCGCGATGCCGAGCATCTGGACCTACGGCCACCGCAGCCCGCAAGGCCTCGAGTTCGATCCGCACACGGGCGAGCTGTGGGAAAGCGAGATGGGACAGCGCGGCGGCGACGAGGTGAATCGTCTGCGCCCGGGCCGCAACTATGGATGGCCGCTCGTTTCGAAGGGCCTCAAGTACGACGGTACGCCCGTCGCCTACGGCCCCGACCTCGGGATCACGTTCGACGAGAAGGACCTCGAGCCTCCCATCGTCGACCTAACACCGTCGCCCGCGATCTCGAGCTTCGTGATTTATCAGGGCGACGCGTTCCCAGAGTGGCGCGGGCAGCTGATCGCAGGCTCGCTCAAGGCGACCGAGCTGTATCGTTTCGTCGTGCAGGACGGCGTCCTCGTGCACAGCGAGGTGCTGCTGAAGGACCTCGCGCGCATTCGCGACGTCGAGGTCGGACCCGGCGGCGTGATCTACTTGCTGCTCGAGCACGCCTCGGGCTCGCGGATCGTGAGGCTCGTCCCGACGGGCTGAGGTGCCCGCGGTTCGCTTCGTCAGTCGCCCCGCTTCTCTTCGCGCGCGTCCTCGCGGGCTTCCTGCTTCGTGCCGCGCTTGTCTTGCCGGCACTCTGCGCGCGTCTTCTCGTCGCCGGCTTTGCATTCGGCCTTCTCTTCGCGCGCTTCCTCACGACCTTCCTGGCGCGTATCGCGGGCGCCTTGGCGATCGTCACGGCGTTCCCCGCGCCGCTCCGACCCCTCTGTCTGGGCGTAAGCGCTGGGCGCGGCGCTCAGCGCGAACAACGCCGCAAGTGCGGACGTGGCCACGAGAACTCGAAGGCATCGCTTGCGATCCATGGAATCTCCCGTTCGTTTGCGAACGGTTTCATCGTAGCGCGACGGGCGCTGCCGGGATCGACCGCGTCCAGAGGTGGCTGCCCGGGACGGCGCGCGTCGCACTACGAGGGGCCCTACATCCACTGGGCGCACAAGGACTACGGATGGGGTGACGTCTTCGAGCAGGGAACTCAGATCGAGATCGCGCGCGACGTGGATAAGGCGCGCCGCCTCCAACTAGGCGATCCGAAGGCGATCCGAGATGCGTGCGACTCGACGACTCGGCCTGACAAGTGCGCAACAGCCATTCGGGGAGACTAGGCGTGCGACCTCTAGAAAAGAGCGTCCTGCCCTTGATCGTCGGCTCGCTCTTCTCCGCGATACCCGCTGGAGTACTCGCCTGGGGAGTGGAGCAAGCCCATCACAAGCTTGCGGAGAGATCGATCGAGCGATTCAACGAGCGCGGAGACTTCAAGCGAGGCCCCGCCCCGGCCCCTCAGCCGCCCGCGAGCGGCCCCAGCAGGTAGACCTGATCGCCGTCGGCGAGGGTGCGGGCGAGGTTCTCGTCCACCGGCGCGCGCTCGCCGTTCCACATCAGCGTGTGGCGCAGGTGGGGGCTCTCGGCGATCGCGCGGCGCATCGCGATGCCGCGCTTCTCGGCGCGCTCGATCAGCGTCGCGAGCGTCGCGCCCGCGGGCAGCGCGATCTGCTGGTCCACGTCGTACCAGCCCTCGCCGATGCGTCCCTTGAGAATCACGTGCACGCGGATCGAGCCGGCGGGCTCCCGCTGGAAGACCGAGCGCAAAGACTCGAGCCAGCTCATGCGTCGAGGTAGCCCGCCAGGAGGCCATCGAGCCCGAGCGCGCGCGCGTGCTCCGGCTTCAGGTGCCCCGTCTGTGGGTTCCACTGCATCGCGACGTAATAGTCGCGGCGCAGCTCCTCGAGCGGAACCGTAATGCCTCGCAGCGGGCCCTCGGTGAGCAGGCCGTCGCCTTGGCCGAGCATGCGCTCGTGCGGCTTGAAGTCTGCGGGCACGATGCCCTCGCGCCGATTGAAGGCGGCGCGCAGGTTCTGGATGCGCTCGCCGCAGCGCAGCAGCTCCTTCGCGTCGAGGTCCCAACCCGTCAGCGCGTTGGTGAGATCGAGCCACGGCAGGCCGCCGGTCATGTTGGTGAACAGGCACAGCCCGAGGCCGTTCATCACCTGATGCGCATTGCTGTAGACCGCCTGCGCGACGCCCTTGTTCTCCGTGGTGCGCCAGCCGATCTGCGTGTCCTTCTCGTCGACTGCGCCCGGAATCGGGAACGCGACGTTGAAGGTCTCGCGCCAAGAGGCCGTGCCCGTGGTGTGCCGCCCGGGCGTCGGGTCGCTGATGTAGCTGACGCCCATCATCGAGGTGAAGCGCGAGTCGTGGTACGCGGGCTCGACGCCGTGGATGTGCACCGCAAAGCGCTCGCTGCCCTTGCCGACGTGCTGCGACGCGCGCGCGAGGCCGTGGCGAAGCCAGGCGCCGCAGCCCTCACCGCTTCCCATCTTCACGGTCAGCGCGAGCGCGCCCTCGCCGTTGCCCCAGCGCATGTCGATGCCGTCGAGATCCTTCGCGCTGAGGATTCCTTCCTCCACCGCCTCACACACCCACGCGATCGTCGCGCTCGAGCTCACCGCATCGATCCCATAACGATTGCAGGCGTCGTGGCAGGCGGTGACGACCTCGAGGTCGTCGTTCAGGATCGCGGCGCCGAAGCCCGCGATCGTCTCGTAGTCGGGCCGGCGTACGTCCGAGAGGCCGCGGCTCTTCACCGCGACGATGCCCTTGCACGGCGCCGGGCAGTCGCCGCACGAGAGCCGCTTCGTCACGTACTTCGCCACCGCGTCGCCGTCGAGCTTGATGCTCTTCGTCGCGAGCGGGAAATCGCGCGAGCCGACGCCTTTCCAGTTCTTCACCGGCCCGTCGCCGTTCTCGATGCTGAGCGCCACCGCGCCCGTCGTGCCGCGATCCGACCAGAGCTGGCGCATCGCCTGCACCGGCGCGTCCACCTTGATGCCGAAGCGCGACATCGCGCGGTACATGAAGCCCATCATCGGCTTCGCCTTCGCGAACCACACCATCAGCCGCGTCTTCCACGAGAGATCCTGCTTGTAGTCAGCCGTGATCTTCGAGCACAGCTCGCGGAACTTCTCGGGCCGCGCGATCGGCACTTCGCCCGAGCCGTGCACGACGATCGCCTTCAAGTTCTTCGAGCCGTAGATCGCGCCGAAGCCTTGGCGGCCGAAGGCGTGGTAGCGGTCGTTCATCACGCTCGCGATGCGCGATTGCTGCTCGCCCGCCGGGCCGATCGCGCTCACGCCCACTTCGGATTGCTTCCCGTAGCGCGCGCGCAGCGCGTCGAAGACCGGGGGAATCTCCTTGCCCCAGAGATCGCCCGCCGGCTCGAACGTCACCTGTTGGTCGCGCACGACGAGCACCGTGGGCTCGCTCGCGCGGCCCGTCACGAGCAGGCCGTCGTAGCCCGCGCGGCGCAGCTGGCTCGCGACGCTGCCGCCGGAGTTCGAGTCCGCCCACGTTCCCGAGAGGGGAGACTTCGCGACGATCTGGATGCGCCCCGAGAACGGCGTGCGCGCGCCCGTCAGCAGCCCCGACACGATCGCGAAGCACGACTCGGGCGCGAGCGGGTCGGCGCCCGCCGGGTAGTGCTTCCACATCAAGTAGGCGCCGAGGCCGTAGCCGCCGAGGAACTGGCGGTAGACGGATTCGTCGAGCGTCTCGACGCGGCTCGTGCGCGTGCCGAGATCGGCGATCAGGATGCGGCCGAGGGTTCCGAAGCGAGGCTGCGAGGCGAGAGCGGGCTGGGCCATGCGTCGTTCCTCCGCGGGCGTTGCGCAGCGGGTTAGCACGGCGTGGTGCGCGGACCCACGCGATCGCCGCACCGGAGCCGATCTGCCTGCGTAGAATCCGCGCGCCGCGCGAACGAAGCGTCGGCGCGCCGGGAGATTGCGAACGTATGAAGCGAGCGCTCAAGATCGCGGCGATCGTGCTCGGGGGCGTGGTCGCCCTCGTGCTCGCGATCGGCGTGTTCCTCTACAACCTCCCGGCGGATCCGTTCGCGCCGGTCTACGCGGAGAACTGCGCCGTGTGCCACGGCGAAGCGCTCGAGGGCGCGGCCCAAGGCCCCGCGCTCGTCAGCCGGACGCTCGCGAGCGGCGATGCCGTCCCGCAGCTCGTCGCCAGCATCGGGCAAGGCTTCCCCGAGCGCGGCATGCCGGGCTGGGCGGGCACGCTGAGCGAATCCCAGGTTCGCGGCCTCGCGATCCTGATCGCCGAACGCCGGGCGCACCGCGAGATGACCGACTTCAAGGTCGACAAGCCGCTCGCGATCCCGACCGGCGCCGTCGATTCAGAGCTCGTGCGCTTCCGCATCGAGACGGTCGCGAGCGGGATCGATCCGAAGCCGTTCTCGATCGCGCCGCTGCCCGACGGCAGCCTGCTCGTGACGGAGAAGACGAAGGGCATCCGCATCGTGTCGCCGGACGGGACGCTCTCGGCGCCGATCATCGGCACGCCCGAGACCAGCGGATTCGGCGTGACCGTGCGCGGCCTCGACTACCGCATCGGCGCGTTACTCGACGTTGCTCCCCATCCCGACTACGCGAGGAACGGCTGGATCTACTTGGTGCACACCGACCTGTGTGCCGAGTGCAGGAACGGAGGGAAGCTGGTCCCGACGACGATGAACCGTCTCGTTCGGGGGCGGATCGCCGGCGGTCGCTGGGTGGACGAGGAGGTGATCTGGAGCGTTCCGCAGGCGTTCTACACGCCCACGCCGGACCTCGCGGCCGGAGGTCGCCTCGCGTTCTCGCGCGACGGGCACGTGTTCGTGAGCGTGGGCATCAAGGGCGCCGGCGAGCAGTTCGGCATCCAGGATCTCGCGACTCCGTACGGGAAGATCCATCGGGTCCGCGACGACGGCCGCATCCCCGAGGACAACCCGTTCGTCGCACGCGCGGGCGCGATGCCGAGCATCTGGACGTATGGCCACCGCAGCCCGCAGGGGCTCGAGCTCGACCCGCAGACCGGAGAGCTGTGGGGCACGGAGATGGGACAGCGGGGCGGGGACGAGGTCAATCACCTGCGGCCCGGCCGCAACTACGGCTGGCCTCTCACTTCGCGCGGGCTGAAGTACGACGGCACGCCCGTCGACTACGGGAAGGAGCTCGGCATCACGCTCGACCTGCGCACGATCGAGCAGCCCGTCGTCGACCTGACGCCGTCTCCCGCCGTCTCGAGCTTCGTGATCTATCAGGGCGCGGAGTTCCCGGAGTGGCAGGGCAACTTCATCGTCGGCTCGCTCAAGGCGACCGAGCTCTATCGCTTCGTGATCGATGGCGACCAGCTCGTGCACAGCGAGACGCTGCTCACCGATCTCGCGCGCATCCGCGACGTCGCGGTCGGGCCGCACGGCGAGCTCTACCTGCTGCTCGAGCACGCGTCCGGCGCGCGCATCGTGCGGCTCGTGCCCGTGCGCGGGGCCTGAGGCGCGGCGCAGCTACGAAGCGCCGCTCTCCTTGGCGCCGCCCGCGCCGCCTCGCTCGCTCGGCGCCGTGCTCGCGGCGGGCTTCTCGTCGATCAGTCGCCAGCGATAGAGCGTGCCCGCGCCGCGGGCGAAGCCCACCCACTTCTTCGTGTCGAGCTCGTACACCTCGACGCTCGTGTCGCAGCGCTGTGCCGCCGTGTCGCTCGCGAAGCTCGTGTACTCGACGCAGTAGTGCACGATCCAGCGATCCGCCGCCGGCACGAAGTGCGAGCCCGCCACGTCGACGCTGCGAATCTCGCGATACGTGTGCGCTGCGGGATCCGGCCCGAATTGGAGGCCCGGCAGCAGCGCGAGCACCGCGCGCTTCGTCAGCTCGGCGGAGGGACCGGGATTCTGCGGCGCGCGCCTCGGGGCATCGCAGCCGAGGGCCAGGAGAGCGACGAGCGCGAGAACGACGATCGGCCGCCAGCACACCACCCGCATCCGCACGCACCACCTCCACTTGGCGAGCCAGGCGACCCCGCACGAGCGCGCTCGGTGGAAGTGGCTCGATATGCGTCAAAGTGGCACGCGCTTCCGCGCGTTGGAGGAGTCGAGCTGCCACCACGGGCCGGTTCTGGCCACTTCCCGAGCGAGCCGAAGAGAGGAAACCGGAATGCGTCTCGCGCTTGGCCTCGGAATGCTGCTGCTCGTCGCCGCTCCCGCCGCCGCGGTCACGCTCTACGACCCCGGAACGGCGCCGCTCGCGAGCGATCCGAACGTCGGCGTCGCGCTCGGCACCCATCTTCTCGACAGCGACCCGAATCACCCGTCCGTGGCGGGCGCCGGTGGCGGAGGCATCTCGGCGTCGGGCACGCCTCTGGACGGCTACCGCACCTACATCTACGACCGCAACGCCCAGGCCGATCTCACCGATGGCGTGGCGAACCGCGGCGACACGGACTTCGCGATGATGATCTGGGACATGGGGCAGGACTACGACAGCATCCGCCTCTACACGCATCAGGATCACTACGGCGGCGGCGCGATCACGGACATGTTCGTCGCCCAAGACGTGATGGAGTACAGCGTCTGGGGCAGCGCCGACGGCGACCACTTCGTGCTGCTCTCCGACGTCGTGGGCATCGACCTAACAGGCGGAGGCGCAGGGCTTCCGACCTACACGTTCAACGGCACGGAGCCCTCCGTCGTGTACCGCGGTGGCAGCGCCGAGTTCGCGAGCCTGAACGCCTACACCCGCGAGTACGTGTTCGGGCAGGCGTATCGCTACTACGGGATTCGCACGAGCCAGGTGTCACTCACGATCCCGGGCGGTGGGACTGACGCGGACCCGGAGCTCGACGGGGTCGGCGCCTTCAACATCGGAACGCGGCCGCCCGGGACGCCCGGCGTGCCGGAGCCGTCGCTGCTCGGCCTACTCGCGGCGGGCGCGATCGCCCTGGCTCTGCGCCGCCGCTGAGCCGCGCACCAGCGGCTTTCGCCGGCGCGCGAATTCAGGGCCGCTAGCGCTCGGCGCGCCGGCGCAGTGCCTTCAGTTGCGCGGCGTGCGCGCTGCCGAAGCGCGCGAGCCAGCCGTCGCGTGCGCGCAGGATCGGCCGCGCGTCGAGGCGATAGAGATTCTCGCGCCCTTGCCCCTCGGCTTCGACGAGGCCGCATTCGCGCAGCACGCGCAGATGCCGCGAGATGCCCGGCCGCGTGACGGCGCCGAAGCGCGACGCGATGCCGCCGGCGTTCAGCGGGCCCGCGGCTCGCAACAGGTCGAGGATCTCGCGCCGGGTCGGATCCGCGAGGCCGACGAAGACGTCCCTATTTCTCAACGATGCCTCGCAGCGCCTTCAGGTGCTTCACGTCCCAGCCTTCCTCGTAGCCCTCGAGGTCGTCGGCGGCCGCCGGGCCGCCGCGCTCGAAGCCGTGATGGAAGAGCTCGACGAGCGTGCCGCCGTAAACCGGCGTGAGCAGGAGAGTCCAGTACGTGGCGGGCGATCGCGAGTAGGCCGCCGCCCAGCTCGCGTCCCACTGGATCTCGAAGGACATCTCGCGCTCGCGCTCGACCACGAGCACCGGGCCGCCGTAGTGCCGCCGTTCGCCGTCGATCTCGACGCTCATGTCGACGCGCCCACCGACGCGCGGCTCGATCGCGTGCAGCCGGTGCCCTCGGTCGAGCCACTGCGCGATGCGCTCAGCCGTCTCGAACTCCTGCCACACGCGCGCGGGCGGCGCCTGGATGAAGATGCTGCGCCGAACCGCGAGCGCCCCGATGCGAAGACCCATGGCGGCTACCTCCACGGGCCAGCGTACGCGTAACGAATTCGTTACGCAACAACATTCGTCGACGGCGCGGCGCGTGAGCGAGCGGGGCGGCTAGGCGGCCGCAGCGCACTGCGCGCGGGGCGCGCCGAGCGCCAGTGCGAAGGCGATGCCGATCGCGAGCGAGGTCGCGGCGATTCCGAGAGCGGGAACCGGGTCGCCGAGCGGATTGGTGCCGCGCGCGGTCGCGAGCATCGTGAAGCCCATCATCGCGAGCTGCGCGCTGCAGCCGAGCGCGAACTGCAGCATGCGCCGCACCTCCGGCGCCTCGGCGAGGCCGAGCGCGTGCCGGCGCCGGAGCTGCGTCCAGTAGGCGAGCGGCTCGGCGGCGCCCCACGCGAAGATCGCCGACATCACCGACGTCAGGATCAGCTCGGCGCTCCCGATCGCTTGGATCGCCGTGAGGTCCGGCCCGGCGGAGGCGACCCGATGTGTCGCCAGCGCGACGTGTGCGCTAAGCGCGAGCGCCGCGGCGCCGATCGCGAGCGCGCCGGCACGCGAGCTCGGCCGGAACACGCGCGCCACGAACGTGGCGAAGGACACGGTGCCGAGATCGAGCAGCGCGAGCGCGATCGAGAGCAGCGGCACGTTGCGGCTCCGTAGCCCGACAGCGTGAGCAGCGGCACGCCGAGCGTGCTGAAGCTGAGGAACGAGATGCCGAGCAGCCACTGCCGCGCTCATCGGAGGCGTCGCACGCGGATTTGACGCAGCGCCGCCCCTGTTGCGGCAAGCGCGCTTGCCGCCGGACGGCACGGCTCTCGCGAGCCTCCCCATTTCCGCCAGTTCCGGTTTAGAGTGGCCAATAGGGGCCGGCCGGAGAGTTCTGATGCGGGGGTTCGCTTCGCGGGTGCTGTGCGCTGGCTTGCTCGCCGCGGCGATGCCGGTCCCGCGTGCCGCGCTCGCGCTGCCTCCGCGGCCGCCGAGTCAGAACGAGCTGCTCCTTCGCGCGCGTACGATCGAGCCCGCCGCTTCTCGCCGCGGCGCGACCGCAAAGCACGGCCGCCATCTCCTGATCCAGTTCGAGACAGGACGCCGTTCGGAGGCGCTGGCGGGTCTGCGCGCGCTGAACGTGCGCGTGCTGGAGGCGGTGCCACGCAACGCCGTGTCGGCGTGGGTGCCAGCCGGAATCGATCCCGTCGCTGCGCCGGGCGTGCGCTGGGCCGGCCCGCTCGGGGCGTCGGACAAGGTCGCTCTCCGCGCGGAGGCCTACGCGCGCGAGCTGCACGTGCTCGTCGACGTGTTCCCTGACGTCACGAAGCCTGTCGCGCTCGCGGCGGTG
>DATBRS010000055.1:0-7686 GCA_036560185.1 Myxococcota bacterium | reverse complement strand
GTGATCTTTCCACTCGACGCCGGCCAGAGCGTGGCGGCACGCGAGCTGACCTTCGTGCGCGGGATGGAGCATCTGCTTCCGCCGGGCGCGCGCGGCTTGATGCTCGTCGGCATGCTCGCCGCGCTCGCGTCGACGCTGGACACGCACCTGAACTGGGGCGCGTCCTATCTCACGAACGACCTCTATGCGCGCACGATCTCGCGCGGAATGTTCGGTCGCGAGCCGCGCGGTCGCGAGCTCGTATGGGTCGCGCGCGCGTCCTCGCCGCTGCTGATGGTGCTCGCGCTCGGCGTAATGGCAACACTCGGGTCGATCCAAGAGGCGTGGCACGTGACGCTCTCGCTGGGCGCAGGGCTCGGCATCCCGCTCTTGCTGCGCTGGCTGTGGCGGCGGGCGAACGCATGGGGCGAGCTCGCCGCGATTGTCGTGTCCGGCATCGCGGCGTTCTGGATGCTTCGCTCCGAGGCGTCGGAGACCGTGCGGCTGCTCGCGATCGCGGGCGCTGGCTCGGCAGCGGCGATCAGCGTCTCGCTCGCTACGCCGCCCGAGCGCGCGGAGTTGCTCGACGCGTTCTACGAGCGGGTGCGTCCTCCCGGCTTCTGGGGGACGTCGGACGCGCGCGCTGCGCTCGCGCGCGGCGGACTCGCCGTGCTCGCCGCAGCCGCGACGCTGTACGGAAGCTTGCTGGGGCTCGCGACCTGGATGCTGAGCGCACCCGCGCCGCTCGGTCTTCCCTCCGGAGCGTTCGTCGCACTCTGCCTCGCGCTCGCCGCGGCGTGCGCCCCGATCTGGCTGCGCGAGCTGCGGCGCGAGTGATGTTCCCTCGCGCGAGCGCACACCTCAGGCCGCGCGCTCGCTTGCCTCGGAGGCGGTGCTCGCGAGGTCGCGCGACAAGTGGCGTGCAGCGAGCGCGAAGTGCGCGCCTGCCCAGAGGAACAGCAACGCCACGCAGCTGAGCGCGCGCCCGATGCTCTCCGGATCGGCAGTGCCGCCGAACAGATCCGAGAGCATGCCCGTGATGAGCGGGCCGCCGCCGAGGCCGATCAGAGTCATCAGGGACGCGATCACGCCGGTCACGATGCCGCGCATGCGATCGGGGATCATGCCTTGCATGGCCGCGCCAGCGGGTGCGCTGTGCACGAGGGCGAGCACGCCGGTGGCTGAATAGAGCGCGATCGCGACGGCGCTCGAGCTCGCCGTCGCGCCCACGATGAGCATCGGCGCGGCGAGCGCGGAGCACACGGCCGGGACGAGCAGCACCGCGCGCGGCCGCGTCGTCCACGCGCGGTTGGCGAGCACGCCGCCCGCGATCGCCCCCACCGTGCACGCCAGCGCGACGCCCATCAGCACGCCCGAGGCGCTCGCGTTCGACATGCCGTGCCCGCGCTCGAAGAACACCACCACCCACTGCGCGATCGCGAAGACCGCGATGTTGTTGAGGGCGGTGCCCGCGAACGCGTTGAGCAGCGCGGTGCGCCCGCGGACGAGCGCGAAGATCTCGCGCGGCGACGCCTCTTCCGGAGGCCTGTGGGCGCGGCCCTCGGACCACCCGCGCGTCGGCTCGCGCACGATGGCTGCGAAGGCCGCAGCGAACACCACGCCGAGCACGCCCGAGCCGATGAAGAAGGTGCGCCAGCCGAAGCGCTCGACCACGCCCAGCCAGCCGAACGCGCCCACGACGAGCGCAGCGAGCGTGGCGCCCATCGACGCGAGCGCGAACACGCCGCCGCGGCGTTCCGGCGCCACGTAGTCGACGATCAGCGGACTGTTCGTCGCGCCCGCGGCGCCTTGGCCGGCGCCCGCGATCACGCGCGTCGCCAGCAGCATTCCGAAGCCGCCCGCCAGGCCGCTGAGCGCGGTCGCCGCGCTCCACAGCGCGATGCCCGCGGCATAGACGCCGCGCCGTTCGAGACGGTCGACGACACGCCCGAGGATCGGGGCGCTCACGGCGTAGGCGGCGGCGAACACCATCGTGAGCGAGCCGAGCTGCGTGTAGGAAAGCGCCAGCTCGCGGCGGATCTCGTTCATCGCGACCGCGACCACTTGGCGATGGAAGAACTCGACGAACACCGCAGCCGTCAGCATCGCGACCACGAGATTCACATAGCGGCGCGAATGCTGAGGCTCGGCTCCGTTCACGGCTCTCCCTCGTGCGCGCTCGACTACTGCCGCACGAAGGTGCCGGCGCCGGCGACCGCGTTCGCGCCGAAGCGGCTGGGCCGCCAGGAGACGACGTTGTGGTTCACCGCGCTGCCGTCGAAATCGGTGACGCCGACGTTCACGCGCAGCGCGTCCCAGGCTGCGCCGCGGCGCGCGTCGAGCTGCGACGCCGGGATCGACACCTCGACCGCGTAGCCCTCGCTGGTGCGGCGCGCGGCGCAGGCGACGGTCGCCTTGCCGGTGGTGGGCGCGAACATCGCGAGGATCGGATCCGCGACCGGCTTCTTCTGCACGCCGCAGAACACCGTGATCTGCTTGCCCAGCTCGCCCGAGAGACGCGCCGCGAGGTAGTCCATGTTCTTGTTGCGCGCGTCCTCGGGTCGCGCGTCGATGTTGATCACGACGTGGTCCTGCTCGCGCAGCGTGCGCGTGGGCGTCGACACCACGTCGTCGTCGCGAACCTGGGCGGCGAAGTGCACGCCGGCGTCGTCGAAGCGCACGTCGAAGGCGAACGAGGCGTCCGCTGGGCCGCCGTACTCGCCGTGCCCGTCGAGCTCGCCGGGCGCGCGCACCTCGTACGCCAGCGGCGCCCACTCCGCGAGATCGGCGTCGGTGCTGATCGGCGTCGCCGCGCGCTTCAGCGCGAACGTCTTCTCCGGCAGCACGATCGACTCCGTCTCGATCGAGAGCGGCGCGCCGTTCGGGCCGATGGTGGCGAGCGTCCACTGCACGTGCGCCGGCTGCACGGCTTCGTACGAGACCGGAGAGCGCGCGCGGATCGGCAGCGTGAGGTTCGCGACGCCTCCGGGCTCGACCGCCGCGCGCAGCGTTACGTCGCCGGCGTCGAGCTGCGGGCTGCCGAGCGCGCGGCCCGAGACCGCGAGCGGTCGGTCGCCGTCGTTCGCGATCGAGAAGCGCGCGACGCCGCTGCGGAACGCGTCCGCGTCGCCCGTGAGCGGCTCCTGCGTGATCGCGCGCGGGAGGGCCAGCACGCGCGCGCGCTGCGCCTCGGTCACGACGTCGTGGGGCAGGATGCCGTCGAGGCGCAGGTTCGCGATCACCGGCCCTCCGTTCGTCATCGACACGTGGGCGACTTGGTCGAACTCGCCGAACGGCGTGCCGCGCAGGTCGCTGCCGCCGCCCGTGGTCGCGAGCGTGATGAACTGCCGGTTGTTACGGACGTGCTCGGTGTAGCGGTGGTAGTGGCCCGCGAACACGGTGTAGGGGCGATCGCCGAGCAGCTGCTCGACCCGCAGCCAGTCCTCCTTCACCTGCGGCGCCGTCACCTGCCCGGGCAGCGGGATCTTCGGCACGTCCCAGAGCGGCTGATGGATGAACACGAAGGTCCAGCGCACGCCCGCGTTCTCGCGCAACGTCTGCTCGACGTACGCGAGCTGCTCCGCCTGCTTCCACGGCCCCGGCAGCTGCGTCTTCGGATCGTGCACCAGACCGAACAGCTCGGAGTTCAGCGCGAGGAACAGCACGTCCTTGTAGACGAAGTGGTAGTACGACGGGCCGAAGCGCTCCTTCCACACCTCGGCCATCACGGCGTTGCTCATGTCGTGATTGCCGGGCACGTAGAAGAACGGCATCGCGAGCTTCGCCGTCGTCGCCTCGATGCCGTCCCACTGCGCGCCGAGCTCGGCGCGATCTTCCGTGTAGCCCTCGATCAAGTCGCCGACGCTCATCACGAACTCGGGCCGCACGAGATTCACGCGCGGCGGCATCACGTCCTCGAACACGCCATCGCGGTGCTCGCCGGTGCGGTCGGTGACGACGACGAAGTCGAAGTCGCGCTCGTCGCGCAGCGGCGCCGCGGCGGTCCACGGCGTCTCACCCAGCAACGCCGGCAGCTCGAAGCTGGCGAGCGGGAGCTGCGCTCCCACCGTCGCGACGCAGCCGACCGCCGCCACCGCGCCGAGCGCGAAGAACCCGAGTGACCGCTTCTGCATGGAGCCCTCCCGATGGGGACGTTCATTCACGCGCGTCGCCCGCAGGCGCGGCCCCCGGCGAAGCGCGCAGCCTATCACGGCGCGCCGCGCGCTCGCGCCGCTGCGCCGCGCTCAGTCGAGGCGCTCGACCTCGGGCAGCGCGTACTCGCCACTCAGCGCCTCGGCGCGCGGCTCGTACATGCGAATCACGGCGATCAGCGGCAGCGCGCCGCTCGGTGTCGGCAGCCAGTTCGCCGTGCGCTCCCCCGGCCGCTCGTGCTGCAGCGCGATCGTGAGCGAGCCGTCGTCGGCGTACACGAGCCCCGGCGTGCGATCGCCGAGGCTGTATCGCTGAATCTCGTTCTCCACGAGCTTGCCGCTGCGAATGTCGTAGACCGCGATCGACCAGAATGCGTTCACCGGCGGCAGCGCGCCCTTCGCGAAGCGGATGCGGTAGCGGCTGCGGCCGCTCAGGATCTGGCCGTCGCGATCGGTGAGCGCGGCGGCGTACAGGCTCTCCTCGGGCAGGTTGCCGTAGCCGCCCTTCACGACCGCGGCGCGCGCCAGGTAGTCGTGGCCGTAGCGGCCGACCAGGCGCGGGATGATCCAGCCGTGCTCGGTGGCGCGCGTGCGCTGCGAAGCGGCGTCCACCAGCGCGCGGCCGGCGAGCAGCGCGCGCTCGAGGCCGCGCCGCGTCGGCACGTCGAGCCGCTCGCGCTCTAAGTGCGCGCTCGGGCCGACGCCGATCGCGTCGAGCTGAGCCATTAGGGCGGCCTCGCTCGGTCGCGCCGGCAGCTTGCGCAGCGCTGCGTTCAACACCTCGAAGTAGGCGAGCTCGCCGAGCACGTCCATCGGTGCGGCCGACGCCTCGGGGCCGAGCGTGGGCTTGCGGCCGGGCACGTACTCGCTGAGCGGCACCGTCCAGAACTGGTCGACGAGCGCGAGACCGGCCGGCGCGTCGTCGGGGCCGGTGACGAGCATTCTCCCGAGCAGCCAGCCGCACGGCGACTCGGTCGTCACGGGGGTGACGCCCTCGGGCAATGCGCCCGCGTAGCCGCGTGGCACGAGCGCGAACACGCGCTCGGCGGTGCCGGTGGTGCGGCGGCCGAGGTGCTCGACCTCGGAGTAGAGGTTCGTGACCGCGACCGTGTAGTAGCGCCCCGCGGTGTCGGGCACGTGCAGGATCACCGGCTCTTTCGAGACGTCGTACCAGCCCGAGAAGTAGAGCGTGTCGTGGTTCGGCAGGCGCAGGTTGCCCTGAGTCGACGGCGTCACCAGCGCGCCGAAGCTGAAGATGCGATTCAGCGGCGCGTACACCTGCTGATCGGGCGCGACGCGCAGCGTCTCGTTGTGCAGCTGCTGCGTCATGTCGACGATCGGGTAGCCGTAGACGTAGGCGAGCGTGCCGACGTGGAACGCATACTCCTCGCGCACGAGCGAATCGTTGCTCGCCTGGCGCGCGGCGATCGCCCGCGCCAGCAAGCTCGGCGCGAATCGGTAAGCCGCCGCTCCGGCGAGCGCGAGCAGCACGGCGGCGGCGAGCAGCCAGCGGCGGCGTCGATTCGGCGCGGTCATGCGCGGCGCACTCCTCTCGCGTGCGGAGGTAGCCCAGTGCGAAGCGGCGTCGAGCCGCGGCGGGCTCGGCAAACGCGCTGAGCAGAGATCGTTTCGCGGGGAGCCCGGGTCCGGGGATTTCCCGGGATGCCTCGGCCGCGCCGCTGACGGCGCTTTCTCTGCACCGCCCGAACTTCCTTGTCGAACTTCGCCCGCGTCGTTCGTCCTTGCTTGTGAGAAAATTCCGTCCCTACCTTGCTTCGCAGCGGCCGCGCCCGCCGCTGCGATGGAGCTCTCACATGCACACCGCGACCGGCCCGATCCTGCTCAGCATCGCCACCCGCAAGGGCCTGTGGTTCTACCGCGCCGACGCAAAGCGCTCTGCGTGGAAGCTCGACGGCCCGCACTTCTTGGGGCACGAGATCCACCACGCCGTGCTCGACCCGCGCGACGACCGCACGCTGCTCGTCGCCGCGAAGACGGGCCACCTCGGGCCCACCGTGTTCCGCTCGCAGGATTTCGGCGCGACCTGGAAGGAGGCCGCGCGCCCGCCGGCGTTCCCGAAGGTGCCCGAAGGCGAGAAGGGCCTCGCGGTGAACCACGTGTTCTGGCTCTCGCCCGGACACGCGAGCGAGCCCGGCACGTGGTTCGCGGGCACCTCGCCCGAGGGCCTGTTCCGATCGCGCGACGGCGGCGTGAGCTGGGAGCCGATGCCCGGCTTCAACGATCACCCCGTGTACTCGCAGGGCGTCGCGGGCGTCGGCGGCACGCCCGATGGTCCGGTGCTGCACTCGATCCTGATCGATCCGCGCGACAAGGCGCACATGTACCTCTCCGTCTCCGGCCAGCTCGGCGGCACCTTCGAGAGCCTCGACACCGGCGCGAGCTGGAAGCCCGTCAACGCCGGCGTGAGAGTCGACTTCCTGCCCGATCCCTATCCCGAGATCGGCCAGGATCCGCACTGCGTGCGGCTGCACCCGCTCGCGCCCGACGTGCTCTATCAGCAGAACCACGTCGGCATCTATCGCCTGTACCGCCCCGACGGACGCTGGGAGCGCATCGGCGACAACATGCCGCGCGACGTCGGCGACATCGGCTTCCCGATCGTGCTGCACCCGCGCGATCCGCAGACCGCGTGGGTGTTCCCGATGGACGGCAGCGAGGTGTGGCCGCGCGTGAGCCCGGGCGGCAAGCCCGCGGTGTACGCCACGCACGACGCCGGCAAGAGCTGGGAGCGCTGCGACAAGGGCATGCCGCGCGAGCAGGCGTGGATGACCGTGCGGCGCCAGTGCATGACCGGCGACGCCCACGATCCCGTCGGCCTCTACTTCGGCACCACCCAGGGCGAGCTCTGGGCGAGCTTCGACGAGGGCGCACGCTGGCAGTGCTTGTTACGGAACCTGCCGCAGATCCACGCCGTCGAGGCCGCGGAGCTCCAGGCGTGAAAGTCTCGATCCCGTCGCCGCTGCGCTCCTACACCGAGCAGCGCAGCGAGGTCGAGGCCAGCGGCCAGAGCCTCGGCGAGCTGCTCGCCGATCTCGAGCGCCAGTTCCCGGGCATCCGCTTCCGCATGATCGACGAGCAGGATCGCCTGCGGCCGCACATGCGGATGTTCGTGAACAAGCAGGAGACGCGCGCGCTCGCGACGAAGCTCGCGAGTGGGGACGAAGTGCACATCTTTCAAGCGCTCTCGGGCGGGTGAGAGTGCGAGTCGTGAGCAGCGGCCGCTCGGCCTCCCGAGGCCTTCTCCAATGCCCAAGCTTCTAGCGCTCGCGGTTGGGGGAATCGCTCCCGACTTCACGCTCAGCGACGCGGACGGCGTGAGCCGCCGTCTCTCCGAGCTGTGCGCCGCGCGGCCGCTCGTGCTCGTCTTCTATCGCGGCCACTGGTGACCGTTCTGTCTCCGCCAGTTGGCGGAGTACGCTCGCGTGATCCAGGAGATCCGTGCCCTCGGCGCCGACCTCGCCGCGCTCTCGGTGGATTCCGCTGAACGTTCGGCGGCGCTGCGCGAGGAGCTCAGGCTCCCGTTCCCGATCCTCGG
>DATBRS010000054.1:0-5540 GCA_036560185.1 Myxococcota bacterium | reverse complement strand
CTCGAAGACTCGGCGCGCGTCGTGGTGGTTGCTCGGCGGCAACGGTGGGAGGTGGGGAGGGACGAAGCGAGGGCGCCATCGAGGCGCCCTCGCTTCGTCTTTCCGAGATGGGCTAGCGCGGGAGCTCGATTGAGGCGCGGGATTCGGTTTCGCTCGGTTCGAGGGTGAGCTTTGCGCCGATTCTGGCGAGCACGTCGATGGCGAGCAGGAGGTCGAGCTGGTCCTTGGCGAGGTGGGCGTTGCGGAGGCGCAGGTCGAGGCGGACGAGCGGCTTGCCGTTCACGATGGTCGGGCGGGCCGAGACGTAGAGGTCGGTGCGGTGCGGAGCGGCTTCGAGCAGCGCGTCGAGCAGCGCGCCGAGCGCGAAGCGCAGCGCGGTCTCGTCGGCGCGCACCTTGGTGTCGTCGGATTCGAGCTCGCGCAGCACGAGCAGGCGCTTGGCGAGCAGCTCGTCGCGGCGCTCGGCGAGCAGCGCGGCGAGCAGCGGGGCGGCCTCGCTCTCGGCGCCGTCCTTCGCGTCGAGGCTCGCGAACTGTTCGAAGCGCGCGAGGCGGCGGGCGAGGCGCGCGGCGCCAGGCTCGTCGCCCCGGCTGCGCAGCGCTTCGCGCGCGGGTGCGAGATCGCGGGCGGCGGCGCGCGCGAAGGCGCGCAGATCGGCGCTCGCGGCGGACGGTGTGGGTTCGGCGACTACCGGTGGGGCCTCGGGAAGCACGGCTCGGTCGGCGTTCGAGCCGACGCGAGTGCCAGCGGCCGGCTCGTCGCGCGGGGCCTCGTAGCCCTCGCCGGCGGCTTCGGATTCGCGCGCGGCGTCGAGCTCCTCGATCACGCTGGAGAAATCGCGGGCGTCGCCAGCGGTCGGCACATCCTTCGCCGCGCTGCGCAGGGCCTCCGATACGGCGTCGCGCGCGTCCGGAGCCGCGAGTCCGAGCGCGCTCGCTTCGATCGGCGCAGCGCCCGGGGATGCGACGGCGCGGCGCAGCGCGGCTTCGAGCTCGCGCGCGTTATCGGGCCAGGGGTCCGCGGCGATCGCGTCGCGCGCGGAAGGGGCGAGAGCGCGGAGCGGCTCGTCCTTCGCGGCGTACCACTCGCGCAGCCATTGTTCGGCGAGCCGAAGCGCCGCGCCGGGCCGCTCGCGCAGCGGTGGGATGCGAAGCGCCGGCGATTCGCACAGCTCCGCGAGCGCATCCGCGAGCGGCGCGACGCCGCCGAAGGATTCGGGGCGCAGGAAGACCCAGAGCAGGCGCAGCGGATCGATGCCCGCTTCCGGCGGCCCGAGCTCGATCCAGGTTGCGACCTCGCGCTGAACGGTGGGCGTGAGCGCCGCCGGATCCTCGACGCACACGATGATCCGCTCGCAGCGCTCGGCTGATTCGGCGAGGCGCGCCTCGAGCTTCGCGCCCGTCGCGGACGCATCGCCGGCCAGTAGCACGAAGCCCGCGCGGCCCTCGTCCGCCGCCGCGTCCCAGAGCGCGTGCAGCGTGCGCGCGAGCAGCAGCTTGCCGACGCCGCGTTCTCCCGTGATCGCGAGGTGGCCCGAGGCATCGAGCACCGGCTCGGGGATGGCGAGATCGCCGAGCGTGCGCGCGAAGCGGGCGACCAGCGCGTCGCGCTGGCGCAGTGCGCTGCGCGTGGCGCCGCCGCCCGCGAGGGCTTGGCGCAGTGCCTGCTGGAGCGCGGCCGGCTGCGGCGGCCAGGGCACGAGCGTCGTGCGCAGCCCGGTAAAGGCGCCGAGCAACCAGTCGCGCGAGAGGCTCGGGTCTGCGATCAGCAGCCAGGCCGCGCGCGGGTAGCGCGCGGCGGTGGTGTGCGCGAAGGCGAGCGCGTCGTTCGCGACGAGCGGGACGTGCAGCACGATCGCGCCCGGCGCCGGAGTCTCCGGAAACGCGTCGAGCCGCGGCGGTCCGCTCTGCGCCGGCATGCCGGCCATGCGCGCGAGCACCGTTCGCGCCTGCGCGTCGCCGTGCACGATCCAGATCGCTCGCTCCACTGCTGGGCTCCCACGGGCGCACTCGCCCGGCACCCCGAGGCGCAAGTCGCGTGCCGCCGCTGCGCGCGCGTGCAACTCGCCCGCGCAGCCGCGCGGCGCGGCGCGATTCTCGCCCGCCGCGCCGCGAGCGGCACCTCGCGCGCAGCTGAGGCGCGCGCTTCTGGGAATGGGCAATGCGAGCGCCTAGCGGGTTGACTTCGCTCGCCTGCGGCTCGCTGCGCGCCTTCGGCTTGCGGGTCGACTTTGCTCGCCTGGGGCTCGCTGCGGGCCTTCGGCTTGCGGATTTGCTTCGCTGGGCTGCGGCGCGGGGCGCGGGCGAGATGCGCGGGGGCGGTGCCGGTGCGAGATTCCGGCGGCTTTGCCTGGGGGAGATCGCGTGGCGTCAGCGCCTACAGCAGCGGGCGACGCCGTGATCGACGGCGGTGCGCGAGTGCGGCTGCGCAACTGGTTCGACGCGCCCTACGACGATGCGATCGCGGCGGCGCGCACTTGTTATTCGCCGCGCGTGATCGGCGCCGACGAGATCACGCCGGAGCAACGCGGCCGGATCGGCGGGCTCACCTACGCCGGTGGCCACCACACCGTCTTCCAGCACGCGACCTTCGAGTTCGCGCTGGAGGGCGTCTCGCGGCAGCTCGTGTGGTCGTTGCTGCACAGCTTTCCCTTCTACAACAGCGAGCAGCAGAGCCAGCGCTACGTGCGGCTCGACGCGATCCGCGCCCACGTTCCGCCGGCGCTAGCGGGCGAGGCGCGCGACGTGTTCGAGAGCGCGGTCGCCCACGGCTGGCGCGCGTATCGCGAGCTGAGCTCGCGCCTGCAGCCGATCGTGCTGTCGATCCTCTCCGAGCTGTGGCGCCTGAAGGAGCGACAGAGCAAGGCGTTCGGGCGCAGCGTGCGGCGCGAGGCCGAGAAGAAGTCGATCGAGACGGCGCGCTACGTGATCCCGATCGCTTGCCACACCGCGATGGTCTACACGGTCTCGGGCATCACGCTGCACCGTCTTCAGCGCATGGCTGCGGCGTGTGACACGCCGGACGAAGCGCGCGACGTGGTCGGCAAGATGGTCGCTGCGGTGCGCGCCTTCGACCCGGGCTTCTTCGACGAGATCGGCGAGGGGCCGCTCGCGGCCGAGGCGCTCGCGGAGAATCGCGTTGCCGTGCGGCCGGTCGATCCGGCGTGGATCGAGGCGTTCGACAAGTCGCTGAACGGCCGCAGAGCGCGGCTGATCGACTATGGGATGAACGGGCCGGCGTCCGTCGCCGGCGCGGTGCGCAACCTGCTCGGCCGCCCGGATCTCGGCGACGCGGAAGCGCTCGGCTTGGTGCTCGACCCCGCGCACAACAGCTACCGCCTCGACACGCTCAACGTCGGCGTCCACTCGCCCCTGATGCGGGCGCTGAATCACGCGCACTACACGTTCCGCAAGAAGCTCTCGCACAGCGCGGATTCGCAGGATCAGCGCCACCGCATGGTGCCGGGCTCACGCCCGCTGCTGACGCGTACGGTTCCGGCGCGCGTGGACGTGATCACGCCGGGCCTGATCGCCGACGATCCCGGCTGCAGCGCCGTGTTCCGCGAATGCGTGGAGGCGCAGTGGCACGCGCGCGCGCGGCTGCTCGCGCTCGGCGTCGCGCCATCGCTCGCGCTCTACGTGCTGCCGAACGCACTCGCCGTGCGCTTCGAGGAATCGGGCTCGCTGCTGCACCTGCTGCACAAGTGGACGATGCGCACCTGCTTCAACGCGCAGCGCGAGATCTTCGACGCGTCGATGGACGAGGTCGCGCAGGTGCGCGCGGTGCACCCCGAGCTGACGCGCCACGTCGGCCCGCCCTGCAGCGTGCGCAGCGGCCTCGTCTCACCGCGCTGCACCGAGGGCGATCATTTCTGCGGCGTGCCGGTGTGGAAGAGCTTCCCGGACGTGACGCGGCGGATCTGAGACGAGCGCTGCCACCAGTCCTTCGGCAGCAACGCGGCGCCTCGCACTCCGGCGAATCGATGCGCGAGGACGACGGCGGCTCCGGCGCCCCACGCTCCCGCTTCGTTCACGACGTGCGCGCTCCACACCCAGGGCGGGGTCGCCGCGTGCTGCCAGCTTTCGCGCACGAACCCGAAGGCGATGATCATGCAGGCCACTTCGACGAGCCCGCGTCCGCAGACGCCGCAGCGCACCGCGTAGAGCGCCGCGAGGAGCCCGCCAACAACGTGCAGCGCGAGGTCCATCCGCTCTCCCGGTCCACCAGTGTCCCCGATGGCTGCGATCCGCCGCGTTCGCATCTCGATCGCGTCCGAGCACCGACCTCGTCAGAAACGCAAGCCGTGCGCAAGCCGCGCGCTGGCGCGGCGCAAGCAGGAGGAGCCCATCGATTCAGCGTCGCGGTCGACCCTCGGACCGCGCCGAGGGCGGGCCCGACGGCTGATTTCACGGGTCCGCTTCGCAATGCTCCGGCGGCCCGGATGGGCGCGGCTGATCTGCGCTGCCGCGCCCGGCGCCTGGTCGCCGCGAGTCAGCTATTCCATTTCCTCGGCTCGAACAAGGAAAGATCCTGAAATGTCCGCTCCCGCGAACGAAGTGTTGAACCCGCTGGCCAAGGAGCTGAACGAGAAGATCGGCGCCGCCGCGCCCGAGATCCTCGCGATGCTCTCGCCCCTCGGCCGCCGCCTCTACTTCCCGCGAGGGATCCTCACGCAGGGCGCGGAAGCGAAAGTGAAGGGCACGCGCTTCAACGCGACGATCGGCATCGCGACGGAGGGCAGAGCGCCAATGTACCTGCCCTCGATGCAGCGCCACTTATCAGGGGTGTCGCCCGACGAGGCCTACAACTACGCGCCGGCTTCCGGCAAGCAGGCGCTGCGCGAGCGCTGGCGCGAGAAGCAGCTCGCGGAGAATCCGGCGCAGCGCGGCAAGGCCGTCTCGCTGCCGATCGTGACGAGCGCGCTGACCCACGGCCTCGCGCTGGTCGGCGATCTGTTCGTCGCGCCGGGCGATCTGATCCTTCTCCCGGACCAGCTGTGGGGCAACTACCGCCTCACCTACGAAGTCCGCCTCGGCGCCAAGTGCGTGACGTTCCCGTTCTACGCGGGCAGCGGCTTCAACACCGCCGGCTTCGCAGCGGCGCTCGCGAAGCACGCAGAGGGCCGCGACAAGCTGCTCGTGATGCTGAATTTCCCCAACAACCCGACCGGCTACATGCCGACGCCGGCGGAGGGCGAAGCGATCGCCAAGGCGCTGATCGCGCAGGCGCAGCGCGGCACGAAGCTCGTGGTCGTCACCGACGACGCGTACTTCGGGCTCTTCTATCACCTCGGCGGCGAGTCGATGACCGAGTCGCTGTTCGGGAAGCTCGCCAACGCGCATCCGAATCTGCTCGCGATCAAGCTCGACGGCGCGACCAAGGAGCTGTTCGTGTGGGGCCTGCGCTGCGGCTTCATCACTTACGGCCCGGGCCGCGCCGAGGGTGCACAGGCCGTGCTCGACGCGCTCGAAGCGAAGACCAAGGGCGCCATCCGCGGCGCCATGTCGAACAGCCCGATGCTCTCGCAATCGCTGGTCGAG
>DATBRS010000053.1:0-16728 GCA_036560185.1 Myxococcota bacterium | reverse complement strand
CTCGTGCTGTTCTTCGTTCCGTGGAAGAGCCTCTCGAGCTTCGGGCTTGTTACGGGGGTTGCGGTGGGGGCGTCCTTGTTGGCGGACTTGTTGTTGTTGCCGGCGGTCGTAGGAAGCCGGAAGGCGTAGCCGGCGGCTGGGAGCGGCGGTGCTGGCTTGGGGTGGGAGGGGGGCCGTTCCGCTGCGGGCCTTCGACGGTTGCCGTGCGTCGGGGGAGATGGGCGGGCGTTTGGGTGAACGATGCGCGTTGCTCGACGCGCGCTGGGGATGAACCGCTGGGTGGTCGCGGAAGTCGATTGTGTGTACGGCAACGGGTGCTGTGCGGTCGCTTCTGCTGGGACCGGCCCTTCGCTTCAGGACCCCCGTCCCACCCCGGCGCTAGCGACGCGGTGCTCAGCCGCCGGCGACGGACGAGCGCCGAAGCTCATCGTTGTTGGAGGGTGCGGAATCTGCGCCATTGAGGCGCAGATTCCGCACGCGGATTCGTCGCGCAGTGAGCTCTCAGGCGGCGAATGCGGGGATCAGGTGTTTCGCCACGGTGCCCATGCCGGCGATCACCGTCTCGTGGGGGAGATCGGCGTATTGGAACATGCACATCAAGCGCGTCGCTCCGATCTCGCGGTACGCGTCCATCTTGCGCTTGCAGGTCGCGACATCCCCGATGATCACGGAAGGCACTGGCAAGAGCGTCTCGTGGGCCTCTTCCTTGGAGATGCGTTCGCCGGCCGCCATTTTTCGTAACAGCCGCACTACCGGGTGGTCGCGCTCGATGGGAATCTCGGTCGCCTGCGCGTTGCCGAGCGCGAGCGAGCGGCCCGCGCTCGGATCGTTCGGCAGGAAGTTGCCGCGGATCTGGCTGTACCAGATCTCGGGCGTCGCGTGGAAGACGCGCGGCGCGGCGGCCACGTACCAGAGCGCGCCGAGCGCGGCGCCGCTCGCGATCGCGGCTTTCTCGGACTCGGCGGCGTGCACGAACGTGAACACGCCGGCCTCGCGGTTCTCGCGCAAGCCGGCGGGCTGTTCGATCTCACCGAGGCCAGCGCGGTATTCCCTGAGAAGCGCCGCCATCTGCTCGAGCTCGGTGAGCAGCGTGGTGCCGAGCGCGCCGACGCCGAGGCGGCCCGCGAGCCGGAACGACTCGGGGCTCGAGCACGTCTGCCAGAGCCGCGGATGCGGTTTCTGCAGCGGCTTCGGAATGATGTTGCGCTTCGGCATCTTCAGCAGCGGCGAATCCCATGAGAACTCGTCCTGCGTCCACATCATCGGAATCATGCGCATCGCTTCGATCAGCTGTTGGCGCGAGGTCTCGGACCGGGTGATTGATCTTGAAGGGTGCGAGCACGCCCGCGTGGCCGAGATGGATGCGCGAGGTACGCGTCGCGATCCACGCCAGCAGCATCTCCGGCGCCGCGCTCCAGCTGAATTCGAGCGCCCCGTGGTGCTCGACCGCCCACCAGCAGTCGAAGCCTGCCTTGTCGGCGAACACGGCCTGATCGAGCGTCTCGCGGAACACGCGCGCCTCGTGATCCGCGAGGATCGGCGCGGCCTTCTGCGTCTCGCAGAACACGTCGAGCTTCATGCGGCGCTGTGTAGTCCGCGGGGAATGTGCGCCGCAAGGACGGGCGCGCGGAGTACGCTGGCCCGGCGCCCGAGGAGGCTCTGCATGCAGCGCGGATTCGTGCTCCCGCTCGCCACGCTCTCGCTGATGGCTCTGCTGCTCCCGGGCTGCGGCGGGCCGATCGGGCCGCTCTCCGGCGGCCGGCTCTCCGGCGACGTGAAGCCCGCCCCGAGTGATTGGGGATTCGCCGCGAACGTCGAGCAAGCGCAGCTCGAGACGAATCCCGTGAAGCCTCGCTCCGTGAACGTCTGGATCGCGGTGAAGGACGGCGCGCTGTTCCTCTCGAGCTCGATGATCCTCGGTCCGAAGCTGCCGACCGAGCGCGGCTGGGTGCGCGACGTCGAGGCCGACGAGAACGTGCGGCTGCGGATCGAGGGTGCCGTCTACGAGCTGCGCGCGCGGCGCGTGCTCGACGACGCGGAGGTCGCCGCGGTTCGCGCCGCGCTCGAAACGAAGTACGAGCTCGACGCGGGCGACATCGACCCCGACCGCGAGGTGTGGGTGTTCCAGCTCGAGGCGCGCTGAGGCGCGCGCTTCAGGCGCCGCTCTTCACGCGGCTCATGATCTGCTCCGCGCTCTGGCGCACCGCCTGAAGGTGCGGCCCTGCCTGCAGGTCGCCGCCGGTGCGGATCACGCTGCGCGCGCCGCGCGCTTCGAGGGCGGTGTGGACGAAGCGCTTGTTCACGCTCAGCACCGCCACGGGCGTCTGCGCCATCGCGCTCGCGATCTCGAGCACGCGCGCCTCGAGCTCGTCCGGCGCGAACGCGCGGTTCACGAGCCCGGCGCGCTCCGCCTCCTCGCCGCTGTAGACGCGCCCCGTCAGGTGCAGCTCCATGGCGTGGCGCGGATTCAAGAGCACCGGGAACCACGCGAAATCCGGCAGGCCCGCGATGCGCAGCACCGGGTGCGAGAGCTTGGCGTCGCTCGCCGCGTAGGCGAGATCGCAGGCGCCGGCGAGCTCGAGGCCGCCCGCCATCGCGAAGCCGTGGATCTGTGCGATCACCGGCTTGGCGAGATCCCAGATCGACATCCAGCCTTCCGAGACGTGGCGCGCCCACTGCAAGCCGACGTTCGGCGTGAAATAAGGCTGGTTCGCGCCGAGGTCGCTCTTCAGGTCGTAGCCCGACGAGAAGCACACGCCCGCGCCGCGCACGATCGAGACCGAGACCGCGTCGTCGCCATCCGCGGCGCGCAGCGCGTCCAGCAGCTCGCCTCGCAGCGCGTTCGAGATCGCGTTGCGCTTGTCGGGGCGGTTGAGCGTGATGCGCCGCACGCGCGGCGCGGGGTCGTCGATCAGAAGAGTCGAGTACTCGGCCATGGCTGCCTCCGGGCCGCGCACGCTACCAGGGCGCAAGTTGTTGGGCCGCGCAGCCCTGAACTTCGCGCAGCCGCGCGCCGATGAAGCGGCTCATGTCGTCGCGACCCCGGAGCGCCGCTTGATCGAGCTCGACGCGCAGCTGCGCGAAGCCGACGGCCCTCGCATCACGCCGATCACGCTGCAGGCGTTCGCGGACGGCGAGCTGCACGTCGAAGGCGCCGGACGCTCGCTCGCGCTCTCGGCGCGCGCGCTACGCATCGGGCCGCGCGCGGCGGATGGCTCGCGCTCGTTCGCGCTGGAGGACGGGGCGCGCGTCGCGATCCCGCGCAGCGACGAGCTCGAGCGCTGGCTGCAGCGGCACCGCGGCGGCGGCGAGGGCCTCGCGGGCGCGCGGCTACGCGGCATCGCGCGCACGCTCGGCTCGCTCGCGGCCGCGGCGCTGCTGACGTTCGGCGTGGTGCGGGTCGCGGTGCCGGGCCTCGCCTGGCTCGTGGCGCGCGCGCTGCCGTACTCGCTGGACGAGAAGCTCGGCACGGGCGTGCTGCGCGCGATGGGCGAATCGTTCGGCCCGAGCGCGCTCGACGAGGCGCACCGCGAGCGTGTGCGCGCGTGCTTCGAGCGCACCGCCTCCTACGCCCATCTCACCCGGCCCGCGACGCTCGAGTTCCGCGCCGGCGGCGAGATGGGCGCGAACGCGTTCGCGCTGCCGGGCGGCACCGTCGTGGTGACCGACGAGCTGATCGCGCTCGCGCAGAGCGACGACGAGCTCGCCGCCGTGCTCGCCCACGAGCTCGGGCACCTGCAGCACCGCCACGGCGTGCGCGCGCTGCTGCAGGCGCTGGGCGTCGGCGTGCTCGCGAACGGCGCGCTCGGCGACTTCGACGGCGCGGGCCTGGTCGCGGCGGCGCCGATGCTGCTCCAGCTCCAGTACTCGCGCGGCTTCGAGCGCGAGGCCGACGCGTTCGCGCAGCGAGTTCTCGAGGAGGCGCGCATCGACCCGAGCGCGCTCTCGCGCATGCTCGCGCGGCTCGAGGCGACGCATCCGGGCGGCGAGCTGCCGGCGTATCTATCGACGCATCCGCCCACCGCGGAGCGGCAACGCGCGCTGCGCGAGGCGGAGTGATGCGGCGCGGCGCTCAGCGCAACCAGGTCACGTTCAGGCCCGCGTGCTCGCGGAGCCACTCGGCATCCTCGGGCAGCAGAAAACGCTGCTGTAGGAGCTTGTCGACGCGCCGCGCGTAGGCGCGCGTGTAGCTCCGCCGCGTCGGGTAGAGCGCGTTCAGCGTGGCGCCGTCGAACGGAGTCACCGCGCCGGAGAGCCGGCAGACGAGCGCGCCGATCGGCTGCAGGAACGCCGGCAGCGCGGGGTCGACGGTGTTGCCCGGCGCGTAGCTCGCGATCGGCACGTCGAGCTCGGGCAGGCGGATGCCGCCGCGGGCGTTGCCGTACGCGTCGCGCTCGATCTCGCCGTTCGCCACCACGAGCCGCTCTGCGCGCGGCAGCGGCACGCCGCGCCGGACGCGCGCCTCGAGCGCTTCCCACATCGCGTTGTAGAGATGGGCGCCGACCACCGGACCGTCTGCGAACGAGTTGATCGGATCGAGGCAGAAATCTTCGAGCGTGTAGCCCGTGCCCGCGACATCGATGTTCTCGTGCACGACGTTGTGCGCGGTGCCGGCCATCTCGTAGTAGCGGAACTGGTCCGTGTCCGTCTGGCGCGCGTTCAGCGCGAGCACACCGAAGCCGCTCGCCACGCTGCCCATGTCGGTCTCGGTCTGCGCGCGGATCACCGGCACCGGCAGGTCGGTGCGCACGAGGCGGTCGTCGCCCTGGAGCTGCGGCGTGCACGCGGGATATGCCGGCGCGCCCGCGCTACCGCAGGCGGGGCCGAAGTTGATCGGGCGCGCGGAGAAGGCGGCCTGCAGGAAGTAGCCGCTGTTATCAGGGAAATGGAACGCGGTCGCGTAGGTGATCAGCGAGCCGGCCTGCTGCGACTGCGCGACGTGGAAGACGCGCTCGACGGCGTACTGCGCGGAGAGCGGGCTGCCGCTCCCGCTGCGCAGTGCGTGTGCGATCTGGCTCATCATCTCGTAGGCGAGCCCGTTCTCGGGTAGCGAGAGCGTGCTGTAACGCGTGCCGCAGATCGGCGGCAGCAGGCCGAACAGCCGGCAGCCGTTCCGCAGGAAGCGGATCGCGGTGTCGCTGTTGGTCACGCCGACGTAGATCGCGCCGCGGCGCCCGAAGTGCTCCGCGGAGGCGTCCCACGAGGGCGACGAGTCGAAGCCCGCCGTCGAGTTGAGCCACTCGATCACGACGCTGCCGTCGAAATCGGCGGGATCGGCGGGCCGGCGCAGCACGAAGCGCGTCTTGTACGGAACGCCGGTCTGCACCGGCACGATCTCCGTCGGCCGCGGCGGATCCGCGTAGCTGAACAGCGTGGCCGCGCCGGATGCGAACCACTCCTCCTCGACGTACGGGATCGGGAACGTCGCGATCCCGCGGAAGCCCGTCGGAAACGCGGGCCCGAGCGCGTCGTCGGGCGCCTCGATCGCGATCGGGTCGGTGGCGCCAGCCCGCGCCGCGGCCGGCAGCGTGCAGAGGAATGCGGCGACGAGAGCGAGAGGTGAGCGCATGCGAGCCTCCTCGAAGGAGGAAGCATTCTCTCATCGCGCGCGGCCCGCTGGGCTCGCATTTCTCAGGCAGCCGGCTGCGGCTCCGGCCGGAACATGCCCCCCGCGCTCCATTGCACGAACGCCCAGCGCGCCCAGCCCACGAGCGCGAGCGCGAGCCAGAGCGACCAGGCGAGCATCGCCGCGCGGTACCACCAGATCGAGAGTGACGCGACCCACGGCACCGGCAGCTGCGCGGCACTGCGATCCGCGTACCAGCGCAGCGCGAACGAATCCGAGCCGTTGCCCGCGATGCGCATCTCGGGCGTCCCCAACAACCCGTGCTGGATCGCGTAGACGAGCGCCGCAGCGGCGGCGAGCGTGAGCAGCACGAGCGCGAGCTGGAGCAGGCGGAAGCGCCAGACGCCGAGTGTCGCGACGCGCGCGGCCGCTCGGCCACGCACGCCGAGCAGCAGCAGGCATGCGACCACCGGCACGCTCGCGGCGTACGGCGCCTGCGTGAGGCCGACGCCGAGCAGCAGCCAGTGCTGCGCGCGCAGCGGCGTGAACGTGAGCTGGCCGAGCCCCCACGCGAGGGCCGCGACGATCGCGAGCGTCGACCAGAACATCACGCTCGGCCCGAGCCGCGGCCCGCCGGCGAACAGCACCCAGCGGTTCTCCGGCACCGCGATCTCGACGTGCGCGTTGACGGAGGGAGCGCCGAGATCGACCGCGCTGCTGCGGTACAGCACCGACGCGCCGCGCGGCTCGCGCCAGCCGAGCTGCACCTCGCGCGCGCCGGGCGTGAGCGTCAGCGGCACGCGCGCGCCTTCCTGGCGCAGTGGCTGCGGGATGCCGTTCACGACGAGCGAGGTGAGCTGCGCGCCCTCGGGCAGCGTGATCGCGTGTTGCCCGCCTTGGCTGCTGCGCAGCGCGAGCGTGAGGTTCGCGTCCGTGGCGCGCAGCCCGGGCGCGAGCGCGAGCTGGCTGCGGTCGAGCGTGAGCGTCGCGCCGTCGCTGCCGGCGGGGCGCTCGGTCGCGAGCGCCAGCTTTTCGCCGGGCCACGGCCGCCACTCGCGCGCGCGCTGCCCTTCGCGCAGCTCGTCGACGGGCGGGATGCCCTCGGCCTCCACGTGCCAGAGGGGGCCCGCCGCGACCTCCCAGCGCTCGGTCCAGGGCGCGTCCGTCGGCGCCGCGAGCTCGATGCGCTCCGCAATCGCGAGCGTCGCGACGTACGCCGCCTCGCGCTCGCCAGCCGGAATCGTGATGAGCGCGCGGCCGCGCTCCACGCGCACGCCCGGAGTTGTTACGGACTCGCCCGCCAGCAGCGGCACCTCGACCACGATCGCGCCTTCCTCGGGCGCGATGCGCGTCGCGACCGTGCGCGTCGACCAGGAGAGCCCGAGCTCGAGCGCGCGCGTCAGCTGCACGAAGCGCGGAATCGCGGAGGGCTCGAGGCGCGCATCCGGCCGCTCGGGGTCCCGCGCGGCGCGCGCTGCGCGCGCGAGCTGCAACGCGCCGCTCGCCGCGCCGTCTGGCTGAATGCCGACGACGGCCCAGCCCGCGGGCCGTGTCGCGAGCACGACTCGCTTCGGCGCGAGCGGGAGCGGCAGCTCGACGGTGGCACGCGGCGGCAGCGCGCCCACGAGCTGGATCTCGTGATGCCCCGGCGTGAGCCGCAGCCAGAGCACGCCGTCGTCGTCGCGCCGCAGCGCGGCCGCGGGCTGGCCGTCGAGCAGCACGCCGCTCGGCGTCCAGGCCGATTCGCCCGCGCCGCCGCCCGGCAGCGGCACGCCCGTCTCCGCCGATGCGTCGATCGCGGCGCGCAGCTCGAGGCGCTCCGGCGCGACCGCGAGCGCGAGCCGCGAGATCGTCGCGCAGCTCTCCCCGCACTCCGGCGGCTCCAGCAGGCTGGCGCGCAGCTGCTCGAGCAGCTCGGGCGTCGGCAGATCGGCGCGCGCGGCGATCGGCGCGAGAGCTGCGCCCAACAAGATCGCGATTGCGATCGCCTCAGCGGGTGCGCCGCTCGGGGCTCGCGGCACGTTCGGCCCGTCGCCGCCGGTCTCGCGGGCGCGCCACGCGCGCGCAAACACGGCGCCGAACGCGACGATCAGCAGCACGCGCACGATCGCGAGGCCCGCATTCGCCCACGGCGGCAGCAGCCACAGCCCGAGCTGCTGATCGCGCGTGACGGGGCCCGACCATGAGAGATCCACTTGCTGCCACGACCAGTCCGGGCGTCCCGGGCCCGTCGGAATCCGCGCGCTCGGGTCGGGCGCGAAGTTCGACTTGCCGTAGCTCGAGACGCTCTCGAGGGAGCCGCGAGCCCGCATTCGGCTCGGCATCGCGAGCGAGGGCGCTTCCACGGTCGTCACCGAGACAGGGACGTCCTGAATCGCACTCGCATCCGCCGCCATCTCGGGCGCGGCCGCCTGAGGGAGCCCGAAGCCGCCCTCTGCTTCCCGCGCGGACATCGAGTCCGCGCGCTGCCATGGGCGCTCGAGCGCGGGGAACAAGCCGACGCGTACCTGATGGATCGCGAACGGCACCGCGATCGCGAGCAGCGCGATGCCGGTGGCGAGATGCGCGAGGCGCACCCAGCGCGCGAGCCGGCCGCGAGTCGCGACGCGGCGCAGCGCCTCCATCACGACGAGCGCGAGCCAGACGAGCGCCGGCGCGCCGCTCTCGGTCCAGCTGAGCGCGAGCGCCGCGAGCGCGAGCGCCGCGATCCGCGTTCCGAACAGCCGCCACACCGCGACGCCGATCAGCATCACGAAGAACACCGAGAGCAGGTCCCAGTCCGCGATCCAAGTGGGGCTCGCGTCGTCCACGCCGCTCGCGTGCAGCAGCCGGTAGCCGGGCGGAATCATCAGGGTCGCCGCGACCGAGTCGAAGTCGCGATCCCAGCCCACCGCGGGCAGGCTGCGCGCGCCGCCCTCGACGCGGCTGTCGGCCTCGAGCGCGATGCCGCCGAGCACGACCTCGACGCCCAATCTCTCGGCGCCCGCGCGGCGCGTGATCGGCTGATCCTGGCCGCCGACCGCCACGCGACCGAGCGCCGTGCGCTCTCCCATCTCGAGTCGCAGCGAGCTGCGCAGCGTGCCCTGGATTCGATCGATCACGGTCGCGCCCGCGCCGTCGAAGTCGAGGTGCCAGGTGCGCTGGAGCGCGAGCTGATCCGCAGCGCTGCCCTGGTTGCCGCGGCGCTTCTCGACGAAGCGCAGCGCCGTGCCGGGCTCGAGCCGGTAGGCGGGCAGCTCGCGCCAGGCGGGCGGCATCTCGGTCTGCGTGGGGTCGATCGACGGCGCGCCCTCGATCTCGACGAGCCGCAGCTCCGGCGCGAGCGCCACCGCCCAGATCTCGGCGCCGTCCCAGCGCGCGCCCTTGGGCTGGGCAGGCGGGCCGAAGCTGTCGCCGCGCTCGGCGACGCGCGCCTGCACGCGGATCGTCCACTCGCCCGGGCGCAGCTGCACGCGCAGTCGCCCGTCGGGATCGATGCGCGCGGGGAGCTGCGCGTGCAGCGCGGTCGGCAGCGTGCCGGCCGGGAGCGCGATCCCTAACAGCTCCTCGCGCGCCTCGCCCGAGATGCGCAGCCGGATCTCGGTCTCGAGCCGCACGGGCACGCCGTCCTCGAGCCGGCGGTGCACCTCCACGTCCACGCGGTTCTCGGCGGCCGCGATCGCCGCGGGCTGCGCGCCGGGATCGCGCAGCCAGAGCGTGCCGCCCTCGTCGCGGCGCGGGCGCGCGACGCGCTGGCCGTTCAGCGTGAGCTCGACGAGCCCTACGCTCGCGGGCACGCGCAGGCCGGGCGGCGGCGCGCTCCACACGAAGCGCCCCGAGAGATGATGCACGCCGCGCGCGAGGCGCACGGCGGGCTCACCGTCGCGCGCGTCGACCGGCACGGCTTCGCTGCCCGCGCGCACGTCCTCCGGCCACGCGCCGTCGCCGCCCCCGGGCAGCGGCACGTGCGCGTCGATCGCGACGAACACGTCCTGCTCGAACGTGCCGCCGCTCGCGTCGAGCGCGAGGGAGAGCTGGCCCGGCCACACGCATTCGCGATTGCCCAGCTCGGCGAGAAACGGGCACGTCGCCGCTTCGTGCCCGCGCAGCACCCAGTCGACCCACGGGCGCAGTGGCTCGGGCACGTCTTCGCGTGCGAGCGGCTCGGCGTGTGCAGCGAGCGCGGAGAGCAGCACGGCGAAGCAGGCGGCGAGCGCGCGCATCGATTCCCCCTAACGACGTGGGAATCACTCTACTCGTGAGGCTCGCGCGCGCGGCCGGATTCTGCCCGGCGCGCGTAAAGGAATCGTAAAGGCGAGCGCTACTTCGGCCGCTTCGGCAGCTCCGGCGGCGCCTCCATGCGCGCGTAGGCGAGCGCTTTGCGCTTCGCGCCCTGCAGGTCGTAGTGCCTGCGCGTCACGATGCGCTGCGCGTACAAGCCGCCGCCGGCCTGGATGTTGGTGACCGCCTTCCAGCCGCCGAGCGAATCCGCGGTGAGATCGCGGATCGCGTGGAACAGCTTGGTGCGGTACTCGCCGTCGATGCCGGGCCCGGTGGACATGTACTTCCGCACCAGGTGCCCGACCTCCGTGTTCTCCAGATCGGAGACCGACGGCGCCGTCACCACCGAGCCGCCCGAGATGTCGTGCAGGTGGCGAACCATGAGGTTGTAGTTCGCAGCGCCGTAATACTTCGCCGCGTTCGTGTAGAGCTCGTTCGGGAACGCCGCGCCTTCGGGCGTGATCTGGCAGTTCGAGATCGCCGCCTCGAGCCCGGCGCGCAGCAGCGTCGCGTGGATGATCATCTCCGAGATCTTCTCGCGGATGTGCGCCTCGCTCGCGAGCCCGTTCGCCTCCGCCATCAGCTGCGCGAAGCCCACCAGGTAGTCGCCCTCGTCGACGAAGGCTGCGAGGCCGCCGAGGCGCTCCCACAGCCCGAGCGAGTGCGCGAACACCGCCGCGTGGCGGGTCTCGCCATCGAGGAAGATGCGCTCCTCGGGGACGAACACGTCGTCGAAGATCACGAAGCCTTCGGGCATGTGGTGATGCGCCGAGATCGGGAACGAGCGCGGGTCGCCGTGGCGCGGCGCGTAGGTGGTGTTCACGATGCGGACGCCCGGCGAGCTCACCGGCACCATCGCCGCGATCGCGTAGGCCTCCTCGCCCGCCTTCATCGCCTTGGTCGGGATGGTCATCAGGTCGTGGGCGTAGGACGCGCCCGAGATGTGCAGCTTCGCGCCGCGGATCACCACGCCGCCGGGCTTGCGATCGACCACGCGCACGTAAGCGTCGGGGTCGGATTGCTTCCCGGGCGGCAGCGAGCGGTCGCCCTTCGCGTCGGTGATGCACTCGACGATGCGGATGTCGTCGCGCTGCGCGCGATCCACGTAGGCGCCGATGCGCTCCACGTACTTCGGGCAATCGCCCATCTTCGCCGCGGCCGTCATCAGCGTCATGATCGATTGATAAGTCACGTTCGCGACCAGATCGGCCTGAGCGAGGATCGGGAGGCGCGCCTTCAGGTCGGCAGCCGAGCTCGCGACGCGCATCAGCGGGCTCGTCGCGTCCGGGTCGGGCGAATAGAAGCGATCGTAGGTTCCCGCGACCTCGCGGACCGTGTGGCCGAGGACCGGATCGCCCTCGATGTCGTCGACGCGCTTGCCTTCGAAGTAGGTCGCGCGGCCGTCGTTGAGGGAGGCTCGATACTGGGCGCCGGTCTTCATGGGCGGGCTCCTGCGGGGTGCGGGAACACTAGAGCGACGCGCACCGCCCCTGCCGCAGTGTGATCCCGCGCGCAGAGTGGGCGCCCGAGGCGGTCGCGCGCCGCGGGGCCAGCAGTTAGGGGCGCGCGTCCGCCAAGCCCACGAACTCGACCATC
The DNA here is from genome assembly GCA_036560185.1 of Myxococcota bacterium. GTDB lineage: Bacteria > Myxococcota_A > UBA9160 > UBA9160 > UBA6930 > VGRF01. The sequence continues at coordinate 5,306 of DATBRS010000053.1, read as the reverse complement.
CGCTGCTCGAGGTACGCGTAGAACGGATTCCAGTGCAGGCGGAGCATTTCGTCCGCCGACACTTGCAGCACGCCGCGCTCGCCGCGCAGCGCGAGCCGGCCGAGCCGCACGCCGGGGCTCGGCTCGCCGCTGCCGTCGCCATAGAGCGGATCCGCGGCGGAGAACGGCAGCGCCACGTGCGCGAGGGAGAAGGTCTGGTCGGGCCACGCGAGCTCGAGCGGCGTCTGGCTGGCCTCGGAACGGCCTGTCGGCTTGCGCGCCAGGACCACGTGGCTGCTCGCCTCGTTCTCGTTGGTGATCACGCACAGCGTGAACGGCAGATCGCGGCCAGCGAGCAGTCCGCGCAGCTCGGGCCGCGGGTCGTGCTTCAACAGGTGCTCCACCTCCGAGCGGCGATTGAGGTCGAACAGCACGAGCTCGTGGCCGGCGGCCGGCAGGCGCGACATCAGGCCCTCGATCACCGCCGCCGTGGAGACCGTGGCGTCGACGCCCGACTGGAAGGCCAGCACGCGCGGGAAGCGCGCGAGGGCGCCGCTCTCGCCCAGCGCGGTCAACTTCGCCTGGATCTCGGCGGTGAGACGATGCGCCTGCTCGCCCGCGTTGACCGCGAACGATTGATACTTGAACGGATCGTACTCGGGCAGCACCGAGCTCCACGCGAGCTTCTCGAGCCCTAACAGCCGGCCGATCCGCTTCTGCCAAACCGCCAGCGCCGCGACCGGCGCGATCCCGATCTCGGGCGAGATGAGCACGAGGCCGCTCGGCGCCGGGAGTGCGCCGTCCTCGAGCGCCGAGAGCGCGTAGTGCACGGAGAGCGCGCCGCCGTTGGAGTAGCCGACCAGGAACAGCGGCGCGTCGCCCGCGCGCTCGCGCAGGTGGCGCATCGCGAGGCGCACCGCCGCGGCCATGTCCTGCCAGCGCGCCGTCGTGAGCCCGACCGGCGCGGTGCCGTGGCCGGGAATGCGCAGGCCCACGACGTACGCGCCCGCGGCGTTCAGCCGCTCGGCCTCGCTCCTCAGGCTGTACGGCGAATCCGACATCCCGTGCAGCAGCAGCACGCCGGCTCGCGGCGCGCTCGCCGGCAGCTCATAGCTGCGATTCCAGTCGCGCGGCCAGCGGCCCGGGTCGGAGAGGCTGCCGCGATGGAAGCGGTTGATCGGCTGGCGATCCGCTGGCTCGACGCGCGCGTACACGCGCTCTTCGAGCTGGACGAAGAGCCGCTCTTCGAGCGCGAGATACTCCTCGAAGCTCTGGAGCTTGGAGCGCTCGGTGAACTCTTCGTCCAGCTTCGCGGTGTGCCAGACCGCGAGCTCGGGTTGATCGTTCGCGAACCAAACGAAGCCGGCCAGCGCGGCGGCGAGCATGCCGGCGGCGCCGTAGGCGAGCGCGCGGGCGAGTTGCGCGAGGGTCCGACTCGCGAGGCGCTTCATGCGCGCACGGCCCCGCGCGCCACTCAGAACACCACGGGCAGCGCGAGCGCGGTGCGGAAGCTCCCGCCCGTAATTACTGGCGGCGGCGCATCAGGGTCGAGGCGCAGCTTCGGCAGCCGCTCGAGCAGCACCGTGAGCGCGGTCTCCAGCTCGAGCGTCGCGAGGTGCATGCCGAGGCAGGTGTGCGCGCCCATCGCGAACGCGATGTGCGGCTTCACCGGGCGGTGGATGTCGAACGCGTCGGGCCGCTCCCAGCGCGCCGGGTCGCGATTGGCAGCGCCCACGATCGGCGCGACGGCGCAGCCTTGCTTGATCTGCACGCCACACAGCTCGGTGTCGCGCGTCGCCCAGCGTGAGAATGCCACCAGCGGCGGCTCCCAGCGCAGCCCTTCCTGGATGGCCTGCGGAATCAGGCGGCGATCGCGCTTCACGGCGTCGAGCTGGTCGGGGTTGCCGAGCAGTCCGCACAGCAGGTTCGAGAGAGCGCGCGCGGTGGTCTCGAACGCGGCGGGCGAGAGCAGCCGGATGAACGGCAGGATCTCCTCGACGTCGAGTCGCGCGCCGTCCAGCTCCGCGTTCGCGAGCAGCGTGATCAGGTCGTCGCCGCTTCGGCCGCGCGCCGCCTCGATGCGCGGCGCGAAGTAGTCGCCGAGCGCCTTGCCGGCGTGCAGCGCTTTTCCGTCCGCCACCTCGCCCGAGAGGATCTCGATCGCGAGGCGCATGTACTTCGCGCGATCCGGCTCGGGCACGTCCAGCATGCCGGCGATGATCGCCAGCGGGAATGGGAAGGCGAACTCGCGCGTCAGGTCGGCGCGGCCGCGCGGCACGATCGCGGCGACGAGCGCGTTCGCATAGGGCAGCACCAGCTTGTCGCGCCACACCTCGAGCGCGCGGCGCGAGAACGCCTGCTGCACGAGCGCGCGGTAACGCGTGTGCTCGGGCGGATCCATCTCGAGGATGCTGTGTCCGAACACCCGGCCGACGACGCCCGCGTAGCCGGCCGACGAGAACGTCCGCGGATCGCGGAAGACCTGGGAGACGGCGTCGTAGGAGAGCGCGAGCGCGCTGCCGTCGCCGAGCGGGCTCGGCACCACGGCGCCTTGCGCGCGCATCGCGCCGAAGAACGCGTGGGGATCGGGCGGGCCGAGCGATCCGATCTTCGCGAACTCGGCGAACAGCGGATCGAGATCGGCGGCTGCTTCCACGCGTCGTGCTCCGGCCTGCGGGTCCCGAGCGCCCGCTGCGGCGAGCCAGCATACGCCAGCGCGTCCGGCGCGCGGGACCGAGGTGATAGGCTGCGCGCGTGCCGGCCGTCGATCTGATCTACGAGACGATCCAGTTCTCGCCGTACTTCGGCACGGACGATCCCGACCTGCCCGGCCAGATTCGCGGCGCGGCGCGCGCGGGGTTCGCCGGAATCGGCGTCGACCACCGGGGCACGCTCGCGCACTTCACGCAGAAGCGCGGCACGCTGCGCGACGTCGCGGAGCTGCTCGGCGAGTACGGCCTGCGCTGCTTCGCGATTCAAGATCTGACCGTGACCGAGGACGAGCGCGAGACGCTCGGGCTCGCCGAGCGCTGCCTCGAAGCCGCCTCGGCCCTGCGCGCCGAGTGGGTGCACTGCTGCTTCACGGCGCCGATTCGCGACGACACGATCGCGCTCTACCGCCGCGCGCTCGAGATCGCGCGCCCGAGCGGCGCGCGCTTCTCGCTCGAGTTCCTGCCGTGGTGCGAGATGAACGACGTGCGCACGACGCGCGAGCTGATCCGCCGCGCCGAGCAGCCCGACGTGCGCATGCTCGTCGACAGCTGGCACGCGCATCACGGCCCGACCACGTGGGAAGATCTCGACTCGGTGACGCTCGACGAGCTCGCCTATCTCCAGTTCGACGATCATCCCGCGCTCGCCAGCGCCGACCTCTTCACGGAGACGATCCAGCGCCGCGCGCTGCCGGGCGAGGGCGCGCTCGATCTGCGGCGCTTCGCGCGGGTGTTCCGCGACAAGGGCTACAAGGCGCCCGTGAGCGTCGAGATCCTCAACCAGCAGATGCGCGCTTGGCCGCGCGAGCTGTTCGCGCAGCGCGTCTACGACGCCGCGATTCGCTACTGGCGCTGAGCGCGCTGCAAGGAGAGACGATGCGCCGTGTTCTGCTCGTGCTCGTGCTGGGGATCGCCGCGGCGATCGCGCTGCCGCCGCTCTGGTTCCGCGTGTTCCCGGTGAAGACGCCGCAGCTCGCTGCGCCCGAGACTTTCGTCGCGCTCGCGAGCGGTCCGCGCATGCACGCGATCGTGCGCGGCGAAGGGCCGCCGGTCGTGCTCGTGCACGGCCTGCCCGGGCTGGCGAGCGATTGGCGCGCGACCACCGAGCTGCTGGCGGGGCACGGCCGCCACGTGATCGCGATCGACCGGCTCGGCTACGGGCACTCGGATGCGCGCGACGGCGACGACTTCACGTTCGAAGCGAACGCGCGCGAGCTCCGCGAGCTGCTCGACGCGCTCGACCTGACGGACGTGACGGTGGTCGGCTGGAGCTACGGCGGCGGCACGGCGATGGTGGCGGCGCGCCAGCAGGCCGCCGCCGCCGAGACGCCGCGCATCGCGCGCATCGTGCTCGTGGGCAGCGTCGGGCCATCGTCTGCCCCGTCCGGACCGCCGGCAATCATCCGCGTCCTGTTCTCGCGCCCCGTCCTCCGCTGGATGCGCATGGTCCCGCCGCTCGTTCGCGAGCTGCAGCGCACGTCGGCCGCGGCCGCGTTCAGCGGCCAAGCGCAGCCGGATTGGTTCCTGCCCGAGCTCGCGGCCAACCTCGCGCAGCCGAAGACGCAGCTCGCCTACGCGGGCGAAGGCGCGCAGATGCCGCGCGACCCGGTACCCGACACGACCGGCCTCGAGCTGCCGATCCTCGTGATCCAAGGCGCCGACGACCGCTTCGTGCCGGCCGCGGTCGGCCGCGCGCTCGCTCATAACAATCCTGGCGCGGAGCTCGTCGAGGTCGAGGGCGGCAGCCACATGCTGCCGGTGACTCACGCCGCGCTGCTCGCGGACCGCATCGCCTCGTTCAGCGCGCCGCCGCCCGCGGCCGAGCCCGCCGCGCCGCCGGGCGCCGACGCGGGCGCGCCCGACGAGCGGCCAGAGCACTGGATGGACGTCGTCGCAGCGAAGTGGCCCATCGGGGTCTGACCCCAATGGGCCACCGCGCGCTGACGCGCGTTCAGCGCACGTGCCGCGCGACGAACTCCGCGACGTGCTTCACCGCCCACGCCGGTTCCGGACAGAACCCGTGCAGGCCCACGAAGCCGTGCACCATGCCGGGCCAGATCTCGAGCGTCACCGCGACGCCGTCGCGCCCGGCGCGCGCGGCGAGCCGCACGCCGTCGTCGCGCACGTTGTCGATCTGCCCGTACTGCAAGAACAGCGGCGGCAGGCCGCGCAGGTCGGCGTGAATGGGCGACACGTGCGGATGCCGCGGATCGCCGTTCGGGCCCAAGTAGTCGCGCCAACGCGCCCGCATCCACTCGGGGTTCACGAACGCGTCTTCCGCGACCGGGTTGCGCGCGGAATCGCCCGACACCTCGGCATCGAGCCAGCCGCCGAGCGCGACGCCGCACGCCGGCAGTGGTGCGCCGAGGTCGCGCAGCTTCACGAGCGTGCTGACGACGAAGCCGCCGCCGCACGAGTCGCCGATCAGCGCGATGCACTCGGGCGCGACGCCACTCGCGACGAGCCCGCACTGGGCGGCCACGCAGTCGTCGAGCGCGGCGGGGAAACGATGCTCGGGCGCGAGGCGGTAGTCGGGAATGAACGCGCGGAGCCCCGTCGCGCGCACGAACCAGGCGGCGAAGAACGGGTACTCGCGTGCATGGCACGAGACGAGCG
>DATBRS010000052.1:0-8212 GCA_036560185.1 Myxococcota bacterium | reverse complement strand
ACTCCGCGAACTACGGCATCACGGTCGGCGCCGGCACCGGCATCGTGATCTCGCACAACTTCGTGCGCGTGAACAACAGCGGCATCCGCGGCGATGCGGCCGGGTCCAGCGCGATCGTCGAGTTCAACGAGGTCGACTCGCTGACGGGAGCGCCCGGCGGCGGCCAGACCAACACCTTCGACGGCATCCTCTTCATCAACAGCGCGGCCACGATCACCGTCCGATACAACCTCTCGAAGAACCAGCGCGGCGGCGGCCTCGAGTTCGGCTTCGGCGCGGGCTCGGTCACCGGCACCGTCACCGAGAACACGCTCACCACGAACGGCTTCACGAGCACGGGCGTGCCGAGCGTCGAAGGCATGGGTGTCGCCTTCTACAGCCTCGCTGCCGCCACCTCGATGACCTTCAGTAACAACATCGTGACCGCGAGCGGCGGCCCCGGCGTGGTGATCGAGTCGGCCTCCGGCATCGTGCTCACGCAGAACAGCATCTTCGCCAACGGCACCGCGACCGGCCTCGGCATCGACCTCGACAACCGCAACCTCGACCCGAACGCCTACATGCCGCCCGAGGGGCCGACGCTGAACGACCTGAACGACGCCGACACGGGTCCCAATGGGCGGCTCAACTTCCCCGTGATCGCGACCGCGATGATCTCCGGCGGGAACCTGAGCCTCACGGGCTGGGCGCGCCCTGGCTCGCTCATCGAGTTCTTCCTGGCCGCCGCCGATGCCAGCGGCTTCGGCGAGGGGCAGACCTACGTGCTCACCGCCACCGAGGGATCGGGCGCCGACCTCGACGCGACTGCGAGCACGTACGGCCCGGCCGCGATCAACGGCGTCGCGCAGGGCACCGACAACACGAACCGCTTCTCGTTCACGGTGGCGACGCCCGGCGGCGTCGCCGTCGGTTCCCGCCTCACCGCGACCGCGCGGCTCGCCGGCAACACCTCCGAGTTCAGCGCGTTCCTCTTGGTGACCGGCCTGCCGAGCTACACCGTCGCGAAGACCTCGACCGCGGTGACCGATCCGGTCAACTGCGCCACCGCGGGCAACTCGGCCTCATGCGTTCCAGCCGCGTCGCAGAAGCGCATTCCGGGCGCGATCGTCGAGTACGGCGTCACGCTCACGAACTCGGGCGGCGCCGCGGATGCGAACTCGATCGTCGTGACCGACCCGATCGCCAACAACGCGTCCCTGCGCGTCGCCGACATCGGCGGCGCCGGAACCGGCCCCGTCTCGTTCACGAACGGCGCGACGGCGAGCGGGCTCACTTACACGTTCACGTCGCTCGCCTCCGCGACCGACGACGTCAGCTTCTCGAGCGACGGCGGCGCTACGTGGACCTACACGCCCATTCTCGATCCCACCGGCTGCGATCCGGTCGTGACGAACGTGCGCATGAACCCGAAGGGCACCTTCGTCGCCGACACCACGACGCCGGATCCGAGCTTCACCCTGCGCTTGCGGATCTGCCTCGATTGAGGCGGAGCGCGGTGACCCCCGCGCGCCCCGGCTGCTGTGCCAAGCTCCTCGCGCCCGCCGCATCGCGAAGGAGAGCTCGTGGCCAGCGCCGACCGCGTCGTCATTCGCCACATCGAGGGACGCCGCTCCGAGCGCGTCGCGTGGCTACTCGAAGAGCTCGGCATCCCGTACGAGCTCGATTTCATTCAGGGCGACATTCTCGGATCGCTGCTCGCGCTCGAGAAGCATCACGAGATGCGCATGACGCCGATCGTGCACATCGGCGACATCGTGATGGTCGAATCGGGCGCGATCCTCGAATACCTGCTCGCGAAGTACGGCCAGGGCTCGGGGCTGCGCCCCAGCGAGAGCGCGCCCGAGTTCCCCGCCTACCTCGAGTTCCTGCACTTCGCCGAGGGCACGGCGCTCGCGAAGATCATCGGCGACGTGACGGAGCAGCGGATGGGGAAGGCGCTCCGCGACGCTGGGCTGCAGCCGCCCGCTCCGCTGAAGGTTCCGGGCCTCGCCGGCTCGCGCACCGGCGCGCAGCGCATCATGCACTACGCGGAGAACACGCTGGCGAAGCGGCCCTACTTCGCGGGCGAGCGCTTCACGGCGGCGGACATCATGATGCACTTCGCGCTCAAGCTCGGCGCCCCGATCGCGGCGGGCGCGACCTTCGACGTGAAGACGATCCTGAGCGGCGAGAAGGACTACCTCGATGGCTTCCCGAGCGTGCGCGCCTTCATGCAGCGCATGGCGGCGCGGCCCGCGTTCCAGCGCGCGATGAAGACGACGATGCCCGCGGGTCCGCCGCCGATGTGAGGCGCGGCGCTAGCGCGCGCTCGGCTCCGCGCGCCGCCGCGTCAGCAAGCGAATCGTCTCGGGCGAGGCGCCGGGGCCCGGCTCGGTGCGCAGATGCTGTGCGACGAGTTCGACGCGCAGCGCGCGTTGCAGATCGGCCTCGTGCAGGAGGTGGTGCCGCACGGGCAGCAGATCGAGCGCGGCATGGAGATCGCGCATGCGATCGCGCGCAACTTGCCGCTCGGCCTGCGCGCGATGAAGGAGGCAGCGCGGCGCTACATCGCCGCCGGCGAAGCCGCGCCGATCGCGGCCATTCCCGCGCTGCGCGAGCGCGTGCTCGCGAGCGAGGACGCGCAGGAGGGCATCCGCTCTTTCGTCGAGCGGCGCGAGGCGAGCTTCCGCGGACGCTGAGGACGGTTAGCGAGGCGCAGTGCGAGAGCTGGCACGGTTGTGCCACGCCGCGAGCCCGAGCGCGCCGGCGATGCCGAGCAGCAACACGGCGCTCGGCTCGGGCACGCGCTGACCCGCGAACGCGAGCGTGCCGGCGATGGTGACCGTGACGGGCTCGGTGTCGATCATCAGGCGCACCGTCGCCGCGAACGGCAGCGCGAGGCGTACTGCGGTGACGCCGCCTCCGAGGTCGGTGACTTCGACGCGCGCGATCGAGTTGGCCGGGAACGCTCCGCCGAACGGGAGCGTTCCGAGATCGAGCGTCTCGCTGACCGGCAAGCCGAAGAACGTGCCCGTCGCAGCGATGCTCCCGCCGCCGAACGAGAGCGACGAGCCGACCAGATCGAAGAGCGAGACGCCCGGCGCGACCGCGAAACCGCTCGCAGCCGGCCCCGCGGCGCTCACCGCGATTCCGCTCCACGAGAACGTCAGGTCGTAGAGCGGGACGCTCTCGAGCACGATCGAGTCGTTCGAGAGCGCGATCGCGCCGCCCGTGAGCTGCAGGCTCTGCGCTACGGGGCCGAACAGCGCGTCGCTCGCGAGCGCCACATCGACATCGAGGCTGCCCGAGAGCGCGATCGCTCTGGGCGGCGGCGAGCCGAGCGAGCTGGTGATCGCGACGCTCGCGTTGCTGGCGGCGGAGTCGACGGCGAGCGTGGGAGGTGCGGCGCGCGCGAGCTCGGGGGCGGCCGCTGCGAGTGTCAGGCACGCGAGCAGCGCCGAGCTCCCCACCCCGAATCGCCGGCGCAGCCAGCGACGACCTTTGGCCCCGCGGAGCAGCCCCGCAACACCGAGGATCAGCGGGAACTCGATTCCGAGCAGCCCGCAGAGCGAGGGCAGGACCGTTCTCGGGGAGAATACGTACTGGTTGTCACCGAGCTCCGGGTCGAATGCAGGGCCGCTGACGGTTCGGATGATTCTCCCGGAGGTGACTCCGCCGAACAGGATGTTCCCAGTCTCCTCGCCCGCCGCGAGGGTGTCCGAGAACTCGCAGACCAACGGACATTGAATCCGCGGTTGCGCGCCGGAAGGACACGTCGCCGACGGAACGAGGTGAGGTGGAGGCTCCGTTGGCGATGGAGCCTGGAGCCCAATTCGCCCTGACCCGGTGCACGCAATGGTGAGCGTGAAGCCCGTCAGCGAGTCTGGGCCCTGGTTCCCGACCGTCTGGTAGCCGACGAAGGCATCCGCGGTAGCCGGCACGCCGACGATGGAGGTCGCGAGCGTCGGCGACGGGTCGAGCGGCTGGCGCGCGCTCGCGGTGAAGCTGTGCTGCGTGCTGAATAACCCCGGTGCGGGAGTTTCGACCGACGCCTCCAGCACGAACGGAGCGGCGGCGCCGACCGCGAGGTCGCCGAGCGGCAGCGTCCAGCGCCGCGTCGCCGGATCGAGGGCGAAGCCCGTGGGCGCGAGCACGGGAGTCAGGCCGGCGTCGAGCTGGCCGCTCGCGGTCACTCCGATCGCGTCTTCCGGGCCCGCGTTGCGAACCGAGAGATCGAGCGAGACCACCGCGCCGGGCGCCGCCGAAACCGGCGCCGTCTGCGTCACGACGAGATCCGCGCCCGTGCGCACGAACAGCGCCAAGTCGGCGTGATTCGTCAGCAGGTTCGGGTCGACCTCGCTGAGGCCCTGCGTCGCGCTGGCGTCGACCACGAACGCGCCAAACGCGTTGGTGGCGACGTTCGCTTCGATGAGCAGGGTGAACACCTCGTTGGGTCGAATCAGCGGCAGCGACCACACTCCCGTATTCGCGTCGAAGGAGCCAAGGCTCACCACGCGCCGCCAGCTCGAGAAGGCCTGCGGACGCAGGATCGCGATCGGCACGTTGGTGGCGTCTGCCGGGCCGCGGTTCTCAACCTTGACTTCGAACTGAGTGACCTCACCGGGGTCCACGCCGGGTGAGCCCTGGCGGACGACGTGCAGCTGGAGATCCGCGCCGTTGGTGACGGCCGTCTCGAAGCAGGGCCCGAGCTGCGAGGAGTTTCCGCTCACGTCGGTTGCCATCGCCGTGAAGCCGCGGCCCTGCGCGGTCGTCGCGAGCCCGACGATGATGCGAGGGTTCGCGGGGAGGTCGATGGTCGGACTGCTGCCCAAGTAGAACTCGCCCACACCGGGGTCGGGCGCTGCATCGCAGCTCGCGCTCGAGTAGAAGTCGATGTCGTAGCTGCCGGGCTCCGAGTCGAGCGTCACGTCGATCTCGGTCAGCCCTTGCGTCACGCGGACCGCTGAGATCACCGGCGTGTTCTGCAAGTTGTTGGGGCCCGCGTCGAGGTCGCCCAGGTCGTCGTTCGCCGCGAAGTCGCCGGCGAGATCGATGTCGAGCGCCTGATTCCCGTAGAGCCGATTGCCGCGCAGCGAGTTGTAGATCGACTCCGGCGGCACCGAGGCAGGCGTCGGCAGCGTGATGCCCCGACTGCGACTGAAGGCGATCACGTTGCCTTCGCCGCTCGGGCGCACACCAGCCGGCGCCCCGATCGTGTTGAGGTCGCCCCCCTCGATCACGATCGCCTGATTGTTGGGAATGGCGCCGACGCCATTCGCGCCAGTACCGAAATAGTTCCCCTGCACTCGATTCGCGAAGCCGGTGATGCGCAGCCCGATGGTGTTGCCCGAGATCAGGTTCGCGTTCGCGAGCGTCGCGCTCGGCAGCCCGATCTGATTCGAGCCGCCGGCGATCTCGATGCCCGTGGCGTTCCGGATCGCGCCCGTGCCGTCGGCGCGCGTCCCGATCCGATTGCGTACGAGCGTCGAAGTGCCCACCGCCGCGCTGATGGAGACGCCAGTCCCATTGCCCGAGATCACATTGTCCGTGATGACGTGATCGCGCCCGCTGATGAGGGTCACGCCGAATCCGTTGGGCTGCTGGAAGGTGCCGCTCGCGTCGGTGCCGATCAGGTTGTTGGTGACGAAGTTGCCGTGGCCTTCCAGTGAGACCGCGACGATCGGGTTGCTGCTCAGGTGATTCCGCGCGGCGAGCGAGACGCCGCCGATCACCACGCCGCTTCCCTGGACGAGTACGCCGGTGGGGCAGCCCTCGATGCGACTCCCCTTCAAGCTCGAGCCTGCGACCGAGCCGAACGCCGGGTCGAAGCGTACGCAGACGCTGAATCCGCGCAGGACGAGGCCGCTGAGCGTCAGGCGGCCGGAGACCACGCCGATCCCCGTTGCAAGGTTCGCCGTGTCCAGCGTGACGATCTCGATGTCGAGGAGTGCGTCGCTGCCGACGGCGAGCGCATTCGCGCGCGCGCCCGGCTGGGAGTAGCCGTCGATCGCGAGATCCTCGGTAATGAGCGGGAGGCCCCCGTTCGCGACGATCCGGTGCGGCCCCGGGCCCGCAATCGCGAACTCGATGCGGTCGGCGCCGACCCAGTTGGTCGCCTGCTCGACGGCCGCGCGAAGCGAGCAGCGCAAGCCCTGCGTGCGGCAGATGCCGTCCGCGAGATTCGCGTCGGGGTCGTCGGCAATCGTGTCGACCACGAAGGTCGTCGCCTGCGCGCTCGATGCGAACAGGCAGGCTGCCACGACGGCGACCCGCGGAAAGAACCCGAAGCGCGGCCGAGATGCCACGATGCCTCCTGAGATCTGCTCGCTCGAAGGGAGTGGCTCGAGCATCCCGTGAGTCGCGCTCTTCTCCTGTCATCGTTTCAGGGGACACGAGGGGTGCGCGGCCGACGGCGTGCCGAACGGCAAAGGCGTCGCGCGGATCCGCGCGGCGGCGGTCGAGAAGCGCGCGACACGCTGCTTGGTGAGCACCGGATGCGCGAAAGATTGCGCTGGCGGGGTGGACGGGACTCGAACCCGCAACTTCCGGCGTGACAGGCCGGTGCTCTAACCGGTTGAACTACCACCCCGCGGAGGCGCGAGTGGTTAGCGCCTGGCCCTAGGCGCCGCTAGGCGGATTCCCGCGCGGCTGCGGCCTCGGCCGCGATCATCTGCGCGGCTTGCATCTGCAGCACGATCGTCATGTCGCCGAGCACCTCGACCTTGCCGCCGAGGAACGCCTGCATCGGGTCGAGCTCGCCGCGCGAGAGCGCGGCCGCGTCGTCGGCGTGCATGCGCAGCGTCGCGGTGGGCTCGGCCGGGATCGCGCCGGGGCCGAGCTTGAATGCGACGGCCCAGTCGCCGCTCGCGCCGCCGAGCACTTCCATGCGCACGACGCCGTCGAGCTTCGCGAGCTCGGCGAGCGCGGCGGGCGTCGGCGCGGCAGCGATCTGCTGCGCGCCGCCGCCCTGCACGATGCGCAGCGCGTGCGGGCGAAAGAAGCGCGAGGCGCCCTCCCCGATCGCGCCGCCGGCGCCGGCGTGGATTGACGCGCGCCAGTCGGCGACGCGCTGTAGGTACGTGACCGGCGTAGCCGCGCGCGAGCCGCGCGTCACCGTGACGGCGCCGTTCGCGATGCGCACGACCCATTCGCCGCCGCCGTCGCCCTCGAGCAGAAGGCCGAGCGAGACGTCGAGCCCCTCGCTGCCGGGCGGCAGCCCGGCCTCCGCGAACGCGCGCGGTAACCACTGCTCCAGGTATTCGCTCGGCGAGATCGAAGGGCTCGGCAGCTCGGACACGGCTTCTCCTCGAAGGCGCGCAGCATAGGCGCGGGGACGTTCGTTCACGAAACGAGCGCGCGGGCGTTCGTGAACGAACGTCCCTAGCGGGGGGCGTGCTCGAGGAAGATCGGCGACGACCAGGCGCGCTCCTCGGTGCGAGCGAGGCAGTCGTCGCCCGGCGCGGCGCCGATGCACGGCTTCACCTTCACGCACTTGCCCGAGCCGTCGCGCTCGCAGCGCAGCAGGTCCGCGTTCACGGCGAGGCTCGGCTCCTCGATCGCGCGCACGTAGTAGAGCGTGTCGCGGCCGGCGCTCGGGTAATCGGGGTCGCTGAACGTCACCGTGCAGCCGTCCGCGTTCGGCTCGCACGCGATCGTCTGCCACGGGTCCTCGATCAGCGGCGCGATCGGCTCGCCGGGCGCGTTCTGCGGACGGATGCGCACGACCTCGATGCGCGTGATCAGGCGCCGCTCGTCGCTCGGGAAGTAACACTCGCCGCGGCACAGCCGCGCGAGCTTCTCGGGCCCGAGCGCCTGCGTGGAGTCGTCGGGGCAGCCGGGCTTCTGCGCGAGCGAGCCGACCGCGCGCACGGAGAAGTGCGGCTCCGCGCCGAAGGGCAGCGAGCTGCCCATGGGCGCAGCGGAAGCATCGGGGTCTGGCCCCTTTGCTCCTCCCTTTGCTTCCGCCTGCGGGGCGGACGCCCGAGCGGCTTCTGCGTTCACGAGATCGAACCAGAGCAGGATGCGCGGACCGCTGGTGCCGTACACCTCGCGGCGCTGCAGCGAATCCCAGATCGCATCGCGGCCGCGGCCGTTCGCGTGTGCGGCGATCAGCCCGCCGGTCAGGAAGAACGAGCTGGCGCGCTCGGATTCGCGCAGGTCGAAGAACTGGTAACTGCCACTCGAGGGGTCGAACGGCACCGATTCGGCGATCGGCTCGGCAGGTGCGCGCGGC
>DATBRS010000051.1:0-4765 GCA_036560185.1 Myxococcota bacterium | reverse complement strand
CGAGGCGTGAATTACTTCACGAACTCCGCGCGGCGGTTCATGCGCCACGCCGAATCGTCGCTGCCCTGCACCGCGGGGCGCGACTCGCCGTAGCTGACGGTGTCGACCGCGGCGGTGACGCCGCTGTCCACGAGGTACTGCTTCACCGCGTTCGCGCGGCGCTCGCCGAGCGCGAGGTTGTACTCGTCGCTGCCGCGCTCGTCGCAGTGGCCTTCCACCGTGACCTTGGCGAGGCCACTGCTCTTGATCGCGTTCGCGTTGCTGCCGATCGTCGCGCGCTGGTCGTCGCGGATCACGGACTGGTCGTAGTCGAAATAGACGGGCTCGAGGCCGACGACCGGCTTCTCGGGCTCGGCCGGGGCCGTGTTGTCCGCCGGGAACTCGGTGGTGGCGGCCGGCGTGGGGGTCTCGGCCTTCTTGGAGGTGCACGCGCCGGTGAACGACACCGCCGCGATCAGGATGCTGGTCCACAACAAACTCTTTGCGCGCATGACTTTCTGGAACTCCTGGGTATCCCGGACGATTCTCGCGGCGGGGTTGAAGGGATGCCGCTGCCGGGGATGAATCGGGCGCGGAAGATGAAGGGCTCGCCGAAAGCCCGCAAGGGGCTTTCCGTGAGATGGATCACGAATTAGAGCGTCGGGGCGAGCCTCCCCGTCGGCCTCGGGGAGCGCGGAAAGGTGCGCGCGCGCTCAGCACCCCTCGAACTTCGGCGCGCGCTTCTCGAGGAAGGCGCGCACGCCTTCCTTGTAGTCCTCGCTGTCGAAGCAGCGCTGGATCGAGTCGCGAATCGCGTCGCGATCTTGCTGCCCAGGCTCACGCCCGAGCTCGCGGGAGATGCGCTTCACGCTGCGCAGCGTGAGCGGCGCATTCGCCGCGATCTGCGCCGCGATCTCGCGCACGCGCGCTTCGAGGTCGGCCTTCGGGAAGACCTGGTTCACGATTCCGAGCCGAGCCGCATCTTCGGCGCGATAGCGGCGCGCGGTAAAGAAGATCTCCTTGGCCGTGGAAGGGCCGACCAGCGCGGTGAGCGCCTCGATCCCGCCCGCGTGGTAGCCGAGCCCGAGCCGCGCGGCGGGGATCGCGAACACCGCGTCGTCGGCGCAGTAGCGGAGGTCCGCGGCGAGGGCGGTCGCCATGCCGCCGCCCACGCAGAAGCCGTGAATCATGGCGATCACGGGCTTGCTCAGGGAAGCGAGCGTCCCGAACGCGCGCTGGGTGCCCTGCTCGTAGACCTGCGCTGCCGCGCCGCCCGTGCGCCGCGACTCGAACTCCGAGATGTCCGCGCCCGACACGAACGCCAGCTCGCCCGCGCCGCGCAGCACGACCACGCGCACCGCCGGGTTCGCGTCGAGCTGCTCCGCGGCGTCGGCGAGCGCGCCCCACATCTCCGCCGAGACTGCGTTCCGGCGCTCCGGGTGGTCGATCACGATCCAGCCGAGCGCGCCATCGATGTCGCTGAGAATTCGGCCTGCCATGAGCGCGCACGCTAGCGGCGTCCGGAAGCAAAGGGGTCAGACCCCAATGCTTCCGCCGGAGCGCAGGCCGCGGGTTGCTCCTAAGTTCGCCCGCCGAATGGCCTCTCCCACCGCCGAACCGACGCTGGTGCTGCTGCGCCTCTCGGGCGAGATCTCGACCAAAGCGCGCGAGACGCGCTGGCGCTTCGTGTCGCAGCTGCTGCGCAACGTGAGCGACGCACTGCGCAGCGAGGGCATCGCGTACACCCTGACGCGCCGGCACGATCGCGTGATCGTCGAGCTGGCGGACGCGCGCGGAGCCGCTGTGCTCGCGCGCGTGTTCGGCGTGCAGTCCGTCTCGATCGCGCTGCGCGGGCCTGGGGCTTCGCTCGGCGAAATCGTCGCGCGCGGCGCCGAGATCTTCGGCGAGGCGGTGCGCGGGAAGCGCTTCGCGGTGCGCGCGCGGCTGATCGGCAAGCCGCGCGACCTCGGCTTCGGAACGCGCGACATCCAGATCGCGCTCGGCGAGGCGCTGCGCGCGAACGCGCTGCGCGTCGACCTCGACGACCCCGAGGTCACCGCCCAGGTGGAGGTGCACGAGGGCCGCGCCTATTTCTTCACGGAGCGCTTGGCTGGCGAGGGCGGGCTGCCGCTCGGCACCGAGGGCCGCGCGCTCGCGCTCGTCTCCGGCGGCTTCGACTCCGCGGTCGCCGCCTGGCAGCTGATGCGGCGCGGCCTCGCGCTCGAGTACGCGTTCTTCAATCTCGGCGGCCGCACGCATCACGCCGGCACGCAGCGCGTGATGCACGCGCTCTCGACGCGCTGGGCCTACGGCACATACCCGCGCTTGCACGCCGTCGACTTCGACGCCGTCTCGCGCGATCTGCAAGCGAACGCCGAGCCGCGCTTCTGGCAGGTGATCCTGAAGCGCCTGATGCTGCGCGCGGCGGAGCGCATGGCCGCCGAGCTGAAGTGCCCCGCGCTCGTGACCGGCGAGGCGCTGGGCCAAGTCTCGTCGCAGACGCTGACCAACCTCGCGACGATCAGCGCCGCGACGCGGCTGCCGATCCTGCGTCCGCTGGTGGGCGCGAACAAGGAAGAGATCATCGCGCTCGCGCATCGCATCGGAACCGGCGCGATCTCCGCCACCGTCGCCGAGTACTGCGCGCTCGCACCGCGCCGGCCCGCGACCGCCGCCGGCCTCGACGCCGTCGAGGCCGAAGAGGCGAAGCTCGACGCGACGCTGCTCACGCGCGCTGTCGACGCGCGGCAAGTGATCGACGTGCGCGCGGCCGATCCCGAGGCGAGCGCGCTACCGGAGCTCGCACTCGAAGCGGTGCCCGCGGGCGCGCTGGTGCTCGACCTGCGGACCCGCGACGAATTCAAGTCGTGGCATCTGCCCGGCTCGGTGCAGCTCGACTTCGCGCGCGCGGCGGAGGCGATGCACGCGTTCTCGCGCGAGCAGCGCTACGTCGCGGTGTGCGCGTTCGGGCTGAAGAGCGCGCATCTCGCCGAGCTGATGCGCAAGCAAGGCCTCGACGCCTACCACTTCCGCGGCGGCACGAGCGCGCTGAAGAAGTGGGCGGAGCGCGGCGAGGCGGGCGGCTCGGGGGCGCTCCGCGACTGAGGGCGCCCCGGGGACGTTCCGCAACTAAGGAAACGTTCGTGGCGCTCGGGATGCGTGCGATCGCGCGCGCTCCAGACGAACGCGCACGATCCGGCGCGCATTTCGCGGCTGGTCCTGGCCGGATGCGTCCGGGGGACGAGCACTCGCGGTCGGGACCGAACGAAAGTTTGTTGACTTAGTTGCGGAACGTCCCCGGGGCGCTTTCGCCGTTGTTCGCCTCGGCCGCGAACAGCGCGCCCTTCTGCGCGCGCAGCGTCACGCGGCAGGTGAGGTCGAGCGGCGGCCGGCGCACGCCCAGCGCGCTCGCGGCCGGCGGCGCGAACACCGCATCGAGCTGTGCCAGCGCGACGCTCACGCCTTCCTTCGCCAGCTCGCGCGCGAGCTCGCCGGCGATGAAGAGCGGCGGCAGCGGCTCGCCGTCGCACCACGCTTCGGCCGTGAGCAGGTCGATACGGAGCGCGCCCTCGCCGAGCGCGATCAGGGCCGCGTAGTCCTCGCGCAGCTTCCAGCCGAGGAAGATGCGGCACAGGGCGAGCGCGAGGTCGCGTGAGGGTTCCGGCGGCGGCATCGCCGCATTCATCGGCGGGGCGCGCCGCGCCCGTTACTCCCGCGCGAAGTAGAGCCAGTTCTCTTCGCGAACGCCGTCGAGCGCATTCGCGAACGCGATTCGCTCGACTTCGACGACCGCGAATGCCGCGCGCAGCTCCCGCTCGAACCCCGGACTCTCGGCGTAGGACCACACGCCGAACACGCCGCCGGGCGCGAGGTGGCGCTTCGCGCGCACGAGGCTCGCGGCGGCGTAGAACGAGGCGCTGCTCGGACCGAGGCGCTCGTCGGGCGAATGGTCCACGTCGATCAGAATCAGGTCGAAGGCCTCGTTCGGCGGCGCGAGCAAGCGCAGGTAGACGTCGTCGCGCAGCGCAGAGAAGCGCGCGTCGGCGCGCAGCTCGCGCGCGAGCGGCACCAGCCCGCGCGCGTGCCAGTCGAGAATCGGCTGCAGCAGCTCGATCACGCGCACGCTCGCGACGCGCGGCGAGCGCAGCAGCTCGTGGGCCGTCGCGCCGAGGCCGAGGCCGCCGACGAGCGAGCGCAGCGCAGCGCCGCCGTGCAGCGCGACGCCGCGCGCGGCGAGCGCGCGCTCGGAGTCGGTGGTCTCGCTGCTCATCAGGAACTCGTGGTCGAGCGAGATCTCGGCGACCACGCCGCCCGGCGCCGCCCGCGACGGCCGCTCGCGAATCCAGATCAGCCCGAGCTCGGTCGGCTCGGCGGCGAGCACCTCGAAATCGAACGCCGCCGGCGGGCCGCTCACGAGCGCAGCGTCTCGGCGCGCAGCGCGGGCAGGCCGTCGATGCTGCGCGCATTGTTCTCGAGCTGATAGTCGCGCAGGCCCTGCGCGCCTTTGCGCTCCACCCATGCGCCCAGCTGCTGGCGATCGCCCTCGAAGCGCATCAGCGGCACGCCGTAGCCGCACGAATCGCTGATGCGCGTCAGCGCGATGCGAATCACCGCGCGCGCGCCGTCGCGGGGCGGAAACTTCGCGGCGAGCGCCGCGAACTCGGCATCGCCCGGCTCGACGGCCGTCGCGCGGCCCTGCAGGCGCACGATGCGCGGCGGGCCCTCGAACGCGCACAGCATCAGCGTGATGCGCCCGTTCTCGCCCGCGTGCGCGATCGTCTCGGCG
>DATBRS010000050.1:0-22537 GCA_036560185.1 Myxococcota bacterium | reverse complement strand
CTGATGTGGCGCAGAGTACGATGGCGGCCGAGGTGTTGCGATGCGCTGGCAGGATCGTGTGGGCGGGAGACTCGTCTCGGCCGAGACGGCCGTGGCGAGCGTGGCGTCGGGGCAGACGGTCGGTGTGGGCACCTACAGCTGCACGCCGTACACGCTGTGCCGCGCGCTCGCGGAGCGAGGGCGTCGCGGCGAGCTCGAGAACGTGCGCATCGACCACGCGGCGGCGCTGTTCTGCTGGACCTCGCCCGATCTGCGCCGCGCCTTCGCGTTGCACGACAACTTCGCGACCCCATTCAACCGCGCCGCCGTGCACGAGGCCGCGGTCGACTACCTGCCGATCAGCGTGTGGCAGGCCGGTGTCACGCCACCGCACTACGACCCGAACCCGGACTTCTACTTCGTGCCGGTGTCGCCGCCGGACGCCCACGGCTACTGCAGCTTCGGCGCCGGCGTGTGGTTCTCGAACTTGCTCGTGCGCGGCGCGAAGACCGCCGTCGCCGAGGTGCACCCCGAATTCATCCGCACCGGCGGCGACAACTTCGTCCACGTGGACGAGATCGACTTCTTCGTGGCGGCCGAAGCGGCCGATTCGGCGGCGGCGCCGGCCGCGCCGCTGAGCGCGGAAGAGCTCGCGGCGACGGACGCCATCTGCAACCTCGTCGCGGCCGAGCTCGTGAACGACGGCGACACGCTGCAGATCGGCATCGGCACCGTCTCGGCGTCCCTCGCCAAGTACCTCGGCTTCCGCAACGACCTCGGCATCCAGACCGAGCTGATCACGGGCGGCACGGTCGAGCTCGTGCGAGCCGGCGTCGTCACCGGCAAGCGCAAGTCGATGTATCCGGGCAAGGTGGTCGGCAGCGCGCTGGTCGCGCTCACCCCGGAGGAGCTCGCGGCGATCGACGGCAACCCCGTGTTCGAGCTCTACGACTTCGGTACGACCGACGATCTGCGCCGCCTCGCGCAGCAGAAGAACTTCGTGGCGGTGAACAACGCGCTGGTGGTGGACCTAACAGGTCAGGTCTCCGCGGAAGCCTTCGACCATCGCCCCTTCACGGGAGTGGGCGGGCAGACCGTGTTCATGATCGCCGGCGCCTACTCCGAGGGCGGGCGCTCCGTGAGCGTGCTGCCCTCGAGCTCGCGGCCCGCGGGCGGCGCGCGCGTGAGCCGCATCGTCGCCGGGTTCCCGCCGGGCACCGCGATCACGGTGCCGCGCACCTTCGTGGACTACGTCGTCACCGAGCACGGCATCGCGGAGCTGCGCGGCAAGAGCGTGCGGCAGCGCGCCGCAGCGCTGCTCGAAGTGGCGCACCCGGAGTTCCGCGCCGAGCTGCGCGCTGGAGCGCGAGCCATGCGCCTGCTCTGACGGCGGAACTCACGATGCCGCTCGGACACTTTTTCGTGTCGGCGCTTGACGACTCCCGCGATCGCGCACAGGCATCGTCATGTCCGCGCCGAGAGACGCGCGGGCTTCAAGAGGAGACTTCCCATGACGTTCCCCAGCGTGTTTCGTGTTCACCGCCGCGAGCTGCCCGCCGTTCGCGTCGCGCATCCGGCGCTTCCCCTCGTCGACGAGGTGAATCGCCTGTTCGACGACTTCTTCCGCGATTACCCGGCGGGCGAGTCCCAGCCTTCGTTCGTGCCGAGCCTCGCCGTCGAGGAGACGGCAGACGCGGTGACGATCTCCGCCGAGCTGCCCGGCCTCGAGGAGAAGGACTTCTCGATTTCCGTCGAGGAAGGCGTGTTCACGCTGCGCGGTGAGAAGCGCAGCGAGAGCTCCACCGAGAAGGCCGGCTGGAAGCGCAGCGAGCGCAGCTACGGAAGCTTCGAGCGCCGCATCACGCTGCCCGCCGAAGTGCAGGTCGAGAAGGCGTCGGCCGCGTTCAAGAACGGCGTGCTCGACGTGACGCTGCCGAAGCAGCCCGAGGTGAAGGCGAAGGCGCACACGATTCCGATCAAGGCCGCGTAGCGCCGTCGCCGCGACGACTCCCCCTCGCGGCCCGCGCCTCGACCGAGGCGCGGGCCGCTCCTCGTTCTTGTTACGGCTCGCGAGTGCGCGCCGGAGGGAAGGCTGAGCGAGAGCGAGCGCGCCCTCCGCAGTTGACGCAGCGGCGCCGGCCGCCTCTACTGCGTCGCGATGACCGAAGCTCCCGGCACCCCGCAGGCCGCGAGAGGAGCGCCTCCGCTCGGGCTCGCGCCGTCGCTCGCGCTCTATCTGGGTGTGGTGGGCGCGACCACTGCGCTCGGCGGCTGGGCGCTGGCCGCGCGCGTGAACGCGGGCGTCGTCGCCGGCGTCGGCTTCTTCGCGCTGTGCGCGCTCTTCCTCGCGCTCGAGCGCTGGCGGCCCTGGCGCCGCGCGTGGCTGCACGGCTTCAGCGACCTGCGCGTCGACCTGCCGCTGATCTTGCTCGCCGCGCCGGCGGGTCTGGTCGTGAAGGGCGCGGAGGCTGCCGCCTCGCGCTTCGGCCTGGGCGTGTGGCCGACGCACTGGCCGCTGCTCGCGCAGGCAGCGCTCGCGCTCTTGTTGGGCGATTTCGTTCGCTACTGGTTTCATCGCGCCGAGCACAGCTGGCTCCCGCTCTGGCGCATTCACGCCACGCACCACAGCGCGCAGCGGCTGTACTGCGTGAACGGACCGCGCCTCCATCCGCTCGAGGTCGCGCTCTCGGGAGCACTGCAGACGGCTCCGCTCGCGCTGCTCGGGGCGAGCGGCGACGCCCTCGCGCTGCAGGTGCTGCTGACGCTCGCGATCGGGCGCTTCCAGCACTGCAACCTCGCACTGACGCTCGGCCCACTGAACTACCTGTTCAGCGCGCCCGATCCGCACCGCTGGCACCACGCCCGCGACGCGCGCACCGCGCAGTGCAACTACGGCGGCGACGTGCTCGTGTGGGACCATCTGTTCGGCACCTTCTTCCTGCCGAGCGGCCGCGAGCCGAGCGACGAGATCGGCATCGAGAACGGCGCGAGCTTCCCGCGCGGAATCCTCGGGGTGCTGGCCTCGCCCTTCACTTGGAGGGGATTTCGCGCGCCGCCCGCCTGACGCTCGGGCCGGCGGCGCCTCGCGAATCGCGCTTGCGGCGCGCGTGCGCGCCGCGCGAGGCTGTGCGCCAGGAGGCGGCGCATGAAACCCGACCATCCGCTCGCGGCCGGCGGCGTCGGCGACTACCCGGTGCGCGTGGGCTCGATGCTGCTCACGCTCGTCGATCCCGAGCGCGGCTACGAGCGCGCCTACAACCGCTGGTACGAGCGCGACCACTTCTACGCGGGCTGCCTGATCGGGCCGTTCTTGTTCGCCGGCGCGCGCTGGGTCGCGACGCGCGAGCTGAAGCGCCTGCGCTGGCCGCGGGAGAGCGCGGTCGCGGAGCCCTTCGATGCCGGCTCCTTCCTGGCGACTTATTGGGTGCTGGCCGGCCACCACGACGCGCACTTCGAGGAGTGGGCGCGCCCGCAGGTGCGCGAGCTCTACGCCGCGGGTCGCGGCTTCGCGAAGCGCACCCACGTGCACACCGCGCTCTTCGATCACCTCGGCGCGAGCTATCGCGACGCCGATCCGGTGCCGATCGAGCTCGCGCTCGACCGCGGCTACGACGGCTTGGTCGCCGTTTGGCTCGACGGCCGGGGGCGCGACGCGCGCGCACTCGCCGGCGACCTCGCGAAGGAGCTCGTGCCGCAGCTGCTCGCGGCGTCGAACGTCGAGATCGCCTCGAGCTGGACGCCGAGCGCCGGCGAGAACGAGCCGAAGAACGTGCCGATGCACCTCGGCTCCCGCGCCGGCGGGCCCGAGCGCTTGTGCCAGCTGTTCTTCGTCAGCGGCGACGTGCGCGCGCCGCTCGAGCGCTTTCGCAGCTACACGCAGGCGATCGAGGACGCGGGCCTCGCACGCGTGCAGCTGGTGGCGCCACTGCTGGCGACGGTGCCCGGCACCGATCGCTACGTGGAGGAGCTGTGGTGACGACGACCGAGCTTCCCGCGAACGGCATGCGCTTCACGGCCGACCTCGCCGGCGCCGCAGGCGCGCCACTCGTGTTGTTGCTGCACGGCTTCCCGCAGACGCGGTACACGTGGCGGCATCAGCTGCCCGCGCTCGCGGCGGCGGGCTTTCGCGCGCTCGCGCCGGACCAGCGCGGCTACTCCCCGGGCGCACGGCCGAGCGGGATCGCGGCGTACGGCGTCGACGCGCTGCTCTCCGACGCGCTCGCGCTCGCAGACGCGCTCGGCGCGCCGCGCTTCCATCTCGTCGGGCACGACTGGGGTGGACAGCTCGCGTGGCTGCTCGCCGTGCGCCATCCGGAGCGCGTGCGCACGCTGACGGTGCTGTCGCGGCCGCACCCCGCCGCGTTCGCGCGCGCGCTCGCGAGCGACCCGAAGCAGAGCGAGCGCTCGAAGCATCACCGCGCGTTTCAGGATCCCAACACTGCCGCGCTGCTGATCGAGGCCGGCGCGCGACGGCTGCGCCGCATGCTGCGCGACCACGGCGTGCCGGATGCGGACGCGGACGCCTACGTCGCGCCGCTCTCGACCCACGCCGCGATCGACGCGGCGCTCAACTGGTACCGCGCGTCCTTCGCTGGCGTGTCGGGCCTGTCGCTCGCCGACACGCCGGCGGTGCGCATGCCGACGCTGTTCGTGTGGGGAGACGCCGACCAGACCGTCGGCCGGCTGGCGGCGGAGGCGACGCGCGAGCACGTCGCGGGGCCGTACCGCTTCGTCGTGATTCCGGAAGCGGGCCACTTCCTCACGGATCAAGCCGCGGAAGACGTGACGAAGGAGTTGCTCGCGCACCTCGCCGCGCACGGGGCGGCCTAGCGCGCAGCGCGCGTCAGAACAGCATCTGCGGATTGCTCGCGGTGCGGATCAGCTCGAGGCGCGCGTTGCACATGCGCCGCCAGAGGTCGCTCTCGGGCGCGAGCACGTAGAAGCGGTCGTCGCGGATCGCAGTGAGCGCGCGCTCGGCGATCGCGTCGGGCGCGATGCCTTGCGGGATCGCGACTCGGATCGCGCTCTCGACCGCATCGCGTTCGGGGGAGGCCGGCTCGTCGCCGCGCTTCAAGTGCAGCGGCCGGTTGCGCTCCGACTCGCCGATCTTCGTCGCGACCAGCTCGGGGCAGATCGCCGACACGCCGATCGGCGCGCCCTTGTTCTTCAGCTCGAGATAGAGGCTCTCACTGAGCGCGAGCGTGGCGTGCTTGCTCACGAAGTACGCGCTGCTGGTCGGGCCGTAGGTGAGCCCGGCCATCGAGGCGGTGTTCACGATGTGCCCCGGCTCGCCGCTCGCCAGCATGCGCGGCACGAAGGCGCGAATCCCGTGCAGCACGCCGAAGGTGTTGACGCCGAGCACCCACTCGAAATCGCTGAGCGGCGCCTCCCACGAGAGCCCGCCCGCGAACACGCCCGCGTTGTTGCAGACCACGTGCGCCGCGCCGAACGCCTGATAAGTGCGCTCGGCGAGCGCGCTCACGGAGTCCGGCGACGTGACGTCGGTGCGCACCGCGAGCGCCTCCACGCCGGCGCCCGCGAGCTCGCTCGCGACGCCCGCCAGCGCGGCGGACTCCACGTCCGCGAGCACCACGCGCATGCCTTCGGCGCCAAAGCGCCTCGCGAGCGCGCGCCCGATGCCGCTCGCCGCGCCGGTCACGACCGCGACTCTGCCGCGCAGCTCCTTCACTTCGGCGTGCGCTCGAACGCGGGCGCGCCCTCGTACACGTGATGGAACGACTGCTTGTCGATCGTGAAGATCGAGACTCCGGGCTTGTCGAACGCGCTCGGGTCGTCGAGCGAGCCGACCTTGATGATCACGGCACCCGGCATGCCCGGAGCGCGGCTCACGATGTGCGTGCCGCAGTTCGGGCAGAAATCGCGCTTCACCGGGGCCGCGAGATCGCTGCGCGCGAACGACTTCACCTCGCCCGCGGTGATCTTGAACTCCGCGTCGGGCGTGACGATCAGCGGCAGCGAGTTTCCGCCCGTGAAGTACTGGCACTCGCGGCAGTGGCACATCAGCTTCATCAGCGGCGCGCCGCCGGCCTCGTACTTCAGCTTCCCACAATAACAACGACCGGTGAGCGCCATCGCGAGCTCCTCCTCGAAGAGCGGGCGACGCTACCCCGGATCGGAGCGATTCGCGCGCGCCGCCCCCGCGTTAGCGTGCGCCGCGCGATGCTCTTTCACTTCGACTTCGGCCGCTGGGCCCGCATGATCCGGCTCGCGCTCGGCGAGCAGCGTGCCTCGCTGCGCGCGTGGTTCCTGTTCCGGCTGCTCGTCTGGGTGCCGGGGGTCGCGAGCTTCCACGCCGTCTGCTTCTTCCTCGACGGAATCCTGTTCCCGCGGCTCCATCGCATCGAGGTGCGCGCGCCCCTCTTCTTGGTGGGCCACGCGCGCAGCGGCACCACGCTGCTGCATCGCCTGATGAGCCTCGACGGCGAGCGCTTCTGCTCGAACCGCATGATCGAGCTCTACTTCCCGTCGCTCTTACAGAAGAAGACGATCCGCGCGCTCGGCGCGTTCGACCGCCGCTTCCTCGGCAAGCGCCTCGCGCGGCGGGTGCGAGCGTGGGAAGAGCGCCGCTACCGCGCCACGCGCGACATCCACGCCATGGGCCTCTTCAAGCCAGAAGAGGACGACATCTTCTTCTACTACTCGTGCGCCTCCGGCTTCTGGATGACGAAGCTCCCGTACCTCGGGAAACTCGACTTCTACTACGTCGACCGCTGGCCCGAGCGGAAGCGGCGTCGCCTGATGCGCTTCTATCGCGACTGCATCCGCCGCCAGCTCTACTTCGATGGCCCCGACAAGATCTACACGTCGAAGAGCCCCGTGTTCGCGGGCCGCGTGGGCGCGCTGCTCGAGGAATTTCCGGACGCGCGCTTCGGCATCACCGTGCGCGATCCGAACGAAACCATTCCATCGCTGCTCAAGCTGTTGCAGACGTCGTTCCGGCTGTACGGAATCGACCCCGCCGAGGCGAAGCGCGCGCTCGACGTGCAGGTGGAAATCTCGCTCGACACCTACCTGCACCCGCTCGCGGTGCTCGCTCGCCATCCGGAGACGAAGCGCGCGCTGATCGACTACACCGAGCTCAGCGCCGACCCGCGCCGCGCGGTCGAGAAGATGTACGCCGCGCTCGGCTACGAAGTGACGCCCGAGTTCGCCGCGGTGCTCGCCGCCGAGAACGCGCGCGCGCGCAAGCACGAGACCCGCCACCGCTACAGCCTCGCGGAGTTCGGCCTCGCGCCGGAGCTGCTGCGCGAGCGGCTCGGGGAGCTGTACGAGCGGTTCGGGTGGCAGGAGCCGGGCGAAAGCGCGTGAACTGCGGTTCGCGTAGCTAGCAGCGACGTCGGTCCTTCGTCTCAGGCTCGCAACTCGACTACTAACGCCCCTTCCACTCCGGCTTCCTCTTCTCCAAGAACGCCGCGACTCCCTCGCGCGTGTCCTCCGATGCGCGCACGTTCTTCGCCGCGTCGGCGCTGAGCTCCCACGCGAGCGCGTCGCCCGCTTCGAGCGATTCGTTGATCACGCGCAGGCTCTCGCGCGCCGACACGGGACTGTTTGCGCAGATGCGCTCCGCCAGCGCTAGCGCCTCGTCGAGCTCGCGGCCGGGCTCGCACAGCACGTTCACGAGCCCGAGGCGCTCGGCGCGCTCGGCGGAGAGTGCGTCGCCGGTGAGCGTGAGCTCGCGTGCGATGTTGAGCGGCAGCGCGTGGGCGGCGCGGAAGATTCCGCCGTAGAGCGCGAGCACGCCGCGCTTCACCTCGGGCAGAGCGAAGCTCGCGCTGCGCGCCGCGACCACGAGGTCGCACGCGAGCACCATCTCGAAGCCGCCGCCGAACGCGAAGCCCTCGACGGCGGCGATCAGCGGCTTCGCGCGCTTGCGGCGAATCACGCCGTAGGGGCCGCCGCGCTCGGTGCTGTTGTGGAGCGCGTCGCGCAGGTCGCTGCCTGCGGAGAACACGCCGCCGACACCGGTCAGCACGCCGACCCACAGCTCGGGGTCGTCTTCGAGTTGATTCATCGCGGCGTCGAGGCCGCGCGTCATCTCGCCGTTCATGGCGTTGCGCTTCTCGGGGCGTTCGAGGCGGGCGATCAAGACGCGGCCGCGGCGTTCGGTGGTGACGGGCATGGCGCCTCCTCGCGGGTGAAGCAAAGTTCACCTTTTGCTTCGGGGGAGGTAGCGCGCTCGGCTCGGGGACCTCGCAATTCCTCCCGCGGCTCGCCTACTGTGCCTCGTCCCGCCGCGGAGTCCCGATGCGCTTCACCGCTTCTCACTTCGGCTTGTGCGTGCGCGATCTCCAGCGCACGCTGCGTTTCTGGAGCGACGGGCTCGGCTTCGCCGCGGCCGAGCGCTTCGACGTCGGCGACGAGTTCGGCGCCGCGCTCGAGGTGGAGGGGCGCGTCGACTGCGTCTCGCAATTCATCCGCAAGGACGCGCTCGCGATCGAGCTGCTGGCCTACCGCTCGCCCGGTGCGGTCGGGGCGCCGTCGGCGCGCCGCAACCAGCTCGGCCTCACGCACTTCTCGATGTACGTCGACGACGTGGTCGCCGCCGCGCAGCACCTGGTCGCTTGCGGCGGGAAGCTGCTCCCGTCGACCCACGCGGAGAACGATGTGGTGGAGCTGATGTTCGTCGAGGATCCGGACGGCGTGCGCGTCGAGCTGATGCGCAACAAGCCGGCTGCGAGCTGAGCCGAGCGAGGACGAAGCATGCCTCGAGCCGCAGCGAACGGAATCGAGCTCGCCTACGAGAGCTTCGGGCGCGCGAGCGACCGGCCGCTGCTGATGATCACGGGCCTCGGCGCACAGATGCTTCAGTGGGACGAGCCCTTCTGCGAGGCGCTCGCCGCGCGCGGGCACTACGCGATCCGCTTCGACAATCGCGACGTGGGGCTCTCGACCAATTTCGACGCCGCGGGCCTGCCGGACCTCGCGGCGCTGATGAAGCCCGGCGCGGATCGCAGCGGCGTCGCCTACACGCTCGACGACATGGCGGATGACGCGGCGGGCCTGATGACCGCGCTCGGGCTCGAGAGCGCCCACGTCTTCGGCGCGTCGATGGGCGGCATGATCGCGCAGACGCTCGCCTATCGGCACGCGCCGCGCGTGCGCAGCTTGATCTCGCTCTACTCGAGCACGGGCAACCCGGCGCTGCCACCGGCGCGGCCCGAGGCGATGGCGGTGCTGATGGCGCCGCGCCCGAGCGATCGCGCCGGCGCGATCGAGGCGGTCGTGAACGCCGCCCGCGTGACCAGCGGGCCGGCGTATCCGATCGACGCCGATCAGATGCGCGCAAAGGCGTCGCGCATGTTCGATCGCGCGAGCACGCCCAACGCCTCGGCGCGGCATCTCGCTGCGGTCACCGCCCACGGCAATCGCGCCCAGCGGCTCGCTTCCATAACAGCCCCCACGCTCGTCATTCACGGCACCGCGGATCCGCTCGTCTCGGTCGAGGGCGGGCGCGATACAGCGAAGTGCATCGCGGGCGCCGAGCTCGTGGAGATCGAGGGCCTCGGGCACGGCATCCCGCCGGCGCTCTGGGCGCGCTTCGCCGACCTGATCGCCGCGCACACGCAGAAGGCCGAGGCAGCGCGCTCGCGCTGACGCCGATCCCTGATAACTCACCCATGCACTGGAGACGACGATGCCCCAAGCCCGCGCCAACGGAATCCAGCTCGAGTACGACAGCTTCGGCCGCGCGAGCGATACGCCGCTGCTGCTGATCATGGGCCTCGGCGCCCAGATGGTGCTGTGGGACGAGGAGTTCTGCGAGCTGCTCGCACGGCACGGCCACTACGTCGTGCGCTTCGACAACCGCGACGTCGGGCTCTCCACGAAGTTCGATTCCGCGGGCGTGCCCAACATCGTCGCGCTCATGCAGCCCGGCGCCGATCGGAGCGGCGTGCCGTACACGCTCGACGACATGGCCGACGACGCGGCGGGCCTGCTGGATGCGCTGCGCATCGAGCGCGCGCACATCGTGGGCGCTTCGATGGGCGGAATGATCGCGCAGACCGTCGCCTACCGGCACGCGCCGAAGACGCGCAGCCTGGTCTCGATCATGTCGAGCACGGGCAACCCCGCGCTGCCGCCGGCGAAGCCCGAGGCGATGGCCGTGCTGCTCACGCCGCGCCCGCTCGACCGCGCGAGCAACGTCGAAGCCAGCGTGCAGGCCGCCCGCGTGATCGGCAGCCCGGGCTATCCCGCTGACGAGGCGCGCGTGCGCGAGCGCGCGGGCATGATGTTCGACCGCGCCTTCACACCGCTCGGCACCGCGCGCCAGATGGCCGCGATCTTCGCGCACGGCAACCGCGTGCCGCGGCTCGGCGCCGTGACCGCTCCGACGCTCGTGATCCACGGCGTCGCCGATCCGCTCGTCCCGATCGAGGGCGGCCGCGACACCGCGAAAGCGATTCCCGGCGCGCAGCTGCTCGAGATCGAGGGCATGGGCCACGATCTGCCGCCCGGGCTGTGGACGCGCATCGCCGACGCGATCGCGGCGCACACCCAGAAGGCGGAGGCGGCGCGCCGCTAGGCGGGGGCTCGCTCCCAGTCGCGCACGCCGCCGGCGCGCAGCGTGAAGCTGGGGTGCGGCCTCGGTCGCCTCACGCCGGCGAGGGCGCGCTCGCGTGCGGGATCGCGAAGCGCGAGCTTCCGTAACAAGTGGGCCCACTCGTGAGCGAGCTGCCCGCGCGTCTCGACGATGCGCCGCGCCGTGCGCGGGCCCGCGAGCTTGCGCGCGTCGAAGCGGTAGCCGCGCGAAGTCGCCTCGGCGTGCACCGCGGCGAGGTACGCGTTCAGCGCGGCCACCGGCGCGGGCTGCGCGCGGAAGCGCGCGAGCTGCGGGTGGTGGCGATAGCCGCGCGTCGCGCCGCGCAGCACCTTCTTCGCGAGCAGCGCCTCCCGCCACAGCGCGACGAGGCCGCGCGCGTCGAGATACTGCGGGTGCACGGTCCACAAGCGCACGTCTGGCGAACGCGTCCTTTCCTCGGGACCGAGCGTGCGCTCAGCCGATGCCGTAGACGCGCGCGCAGTTCTCGCGCGTGATCTTCGCGACGTCCGCGCTCGGCACGCCCTCGAAGTCGCGCGCAATCACCGCGCGCGAGTTCGGCCAGGTCGAGTCGCTGTGCGGGAAATCGCTCGCCCACATCAGGTTCTCGGCGCCGACGAAGTCGCGGGTCACGACGCCGACGCGGTCGTCTTGGAAGGTCGCGGCGACTTGGCGGCGGAAGTAGAAGCTCGGCTTCTCCGGGATCACCGCGCCCGCCTCGAGCGAGCGGTAGTTGTGATAGGAGTGGTCGAGGCGCTGGAGGAAGTGGGGAATCCAGCCGATGTCGTTCTCGGCGCTCACGATCTTCAAGCCCGGGAAGCGCTGGAGTGCGCCGCCGAAGATCAGATCCGAGAGCGAGCGCTCCATGCGATGAGGCAGCGACGGGTAGGTCTTCATCAGGCTCGCGCCGTCGAGGCCGCTGCCCTCTGCGCCGGTGAGGATGTGCAGCGAGAGCGGCAGCGCGCAGTCCTGCGCCGCGGCCCACAGGAGATCCCACTC
Organism: Myxococcota bacterium; assembly: GCA_036560185.1. GTDB lineage: Bacteria > Myxococcota_A > UBA9160 > UBA9160 > UBA6930 > VGRF01. Next base: position 10,998 of record DATBRS010000050.1, on the reverse strand, counting down.
CGGCGAGTCGTACGGACGCGCGGCTGGCGGTGCGCCCCAGATCAGTCCGCCGCGCAGTCCGAGCCTCGCCGCGCGTTGCAGCTCGGCCGCGGCCTGTGCGACGTCGTCCATCGGCACGAGCGCGATGCCGGCGAGGCGCCGCGGCGCGTGGCCGCAGAACTCGGCGAGCCAGTCGTTGTAGGCCCGGAAGCTCGCGGCGCGCAGGCCGCCGTCCTTGATGCCATACAGCATCATGCCGAGGCTCGGGTAGATCACTTCGCCCGCGACGCCGTCGACTTCCTGGTCCTTCAGCCGCTGCACGGGATCCCACGCGCCTGGACGCACGCCGGGATAGCCGGCCATCATGCCCTTGCCGAAGTCCTTGGGATCGAGGCCCGCCACCGCGAAGCCCGAGACTGGGAAGGGCCGCAGGTTCTCGCACACGAACCAATCGCCGTCGGGCAGATTCGCGGCCCGCTGGACGACGCGCGGCGCGCGCTCGCGGTACTGCGCTTCGATGCGCGCGGTCCACAGGTCCGCAGGCTCGACGACGTGCGAATCGGCGGAGAGCACGAGGGGTTCCGGCATCGCGTTCCTCCTCGGCGCGCTCGCGCTGGCGCGCCCACCCGTTACTTCACCGTGATGCGGATCTGCTCCGACACGACCGGCGGGTCGTGGGGCACGTGGTTCGTGTCCGCGAGCACGAGCTGCAGCGTGTGCTCGCCGGGCGCGAGCTCGAGCACCGTCTCCGTCTGCCCGCTCCCGAAGTGCAGGTGGTTCGCGTCTTTCGGGATCGGGAGGTTCAGCGGCGGAAGCGGCGCATCGACGATCAGGTGGTGATGCCCCGTGCCCGGATTCGCGACGCCGGCGGGAGCGACGCCCATGCCTGTTAGGCCGAAGCGCACGACGACGCTGCCGCTGAGCGTCTCTCCGTTCTTCGGGCTGATGAAGTAGAGCTTGGCGCCTTCGGTCGAGGCGGTACGCGGGAGCTCCGCGTAGCTCGCGACGGCGGCGATGCCTGCGGCGAGCACGAGGCCAAACGCGAGGGAGAGCGATCGGCGTTGGATGTTCAAGGGGACTCCTGGAGCACGTGTGTGTGCGCACGGCGCGGGCGCGCCGGGGAACCTAGGGCTTCGCGGACGGTTCGGGCGCGTACGGATTCGGATCCACGCCCGCGCAGAGCCCGTCGCCGTCCGAATCGTTGTCCGAGTCATCCGGACACTTGTCGCACGCGTCGCCGAGGCCGTCGGCGTCCGAGTCGCTCGTGTCCGAGCTCGCGAGGGCAGGGCAGGCGTCGCAGCGGTCCTGAATGCCATCGCCGTCGCTGTCGCGAGCGTCCGCGAAGATGCGCAGCGGGCGCGACGTCATCACCACGCCGCCGCCCTGCTCGCCCTTCTCGGCGGTCGCGCGCAGGCGCGCCTCGCCCTCGGTCGCGGCGCTGGCAGGAATCGTGATCGATGCCGAGAGGCCGCCGCGCGCGTTGGCGCGCACGGCGCCGAGGGGCGACTCGGTGTCGCCCTGCTCGAACGTCACCTGCACGACCTCGTTCGGCAGCAGCCCGCCGCCGGTGACCATCACCTGCTCCCCGCGCACGAAGTTGTCCTCGAAGGCGCACTCGAAATACTCTGCGGGGCTCACCTGGAGCTTGCTGCGAACGCGACCGGGCGCGGCGGCTTCCTGCGCGTGCGCTGCGAGGGCCACGTCGCCGAACACCAGCACGGCGAGGGCGACGTGCAGCGCGCGCCGCCATGGCCTCGCGGCGAATGCCTCGATCGATCGCGTCATCTCGGGCCCCTCCACCTCGGCGGCGACGCCGGGCCTCGCCTCACGTGCGCCGCAGCTGTCCCTTCGCCTTGTGCATCGCGGAGCGCACCTTGGCGAGCGCCGCGGAGTCTCCGCTCGCGATCGCCGCGTCGCGCTGCGCGTGCAGCTCGCGCATGCGCTGCTTCGCGTCGGCGCGGATCACGTCGGGGTCGCGGCTGAGATCGGTCGCGGCGATCTGGCGGCGCTTGCAGATCTCGGCGAGCAGCCGTTCGGGGCTCATGCCCTCGGCGCCGTGCATGCCCGGCGTGCTCTTCGCGACGTGCCGCAGCTGCGCCACGTTCATCAGCCGCAGCGCCTTGTAGTCGAGCGCCGCGTCCTCGCTCTTCTCTTCCGCCAAGCCGCCTCGCTTCGGTTGTTAGAGCAACTCTTCCGCCAGCAGCTTCAGGGCGTCGGGCTGGCTGGTCCCGATCTGCATCGTGTGCACGTGCCCTCGCTTGCCGGCCTCTTTCCACGCTTGCAGCCGATCCTTGATCCGCGCTCTCGGGCCGACCAGCGCGACCGCGTCGATCAGCTCGTCGGGCACCGCGGCGATCGCCTCGGCGCGCTTTCCGGCCAGATAGAGATCCTGAATCTTGACGGCGGCCTCTTCGAAGCCGAGGCGCTTGGCGTGGTCGTTGTAGAAGTTCTTGCCGCGCGCGCCCATGCCGCCGACGTAGAGCGCGGTGCCCGGCTTCACGGCGTCGCGCGCCTTCTGCAGATCGTCGTTCAGCACGACCGTGACGCCCGGCACGACGTCGAAGTTCGCGAGCGACTTGCCGCCGCCCGCGGCGCGGAAGCCCTCCTCGAGGTGCGGCAGCTGCACCGACGCGAACTTCTCGGGGATCATCATCATCGGGAACACGCCGTCGGCGCACTCGGCGGCCATCTTCAGGCCCGCCGGTCCGATCGACGCAGTGTAGATCTTCAGGCGCGGGTTGCCGTGCAGGATGCTCTTCAGCGGCTTGCCGAGGCCGGTGGTGCCGGGACCCGCCGCCGGGATCGTGTACTGGTCGCCGCGGAACTCGAGCGGCTTCTCGCGCGCGAGGATCTGGCGAATGATCGCGATCGCCTCGCGCGAGCGCGTGAGCGGCTTGCCGTAGGGGACGCCGTGCCAGCCCTCGATCACCTGCGGGCCGGAGGGCCCGAGGCCGAGGATGAAGCGGCCGCCGGAGAGGTTGTCGAGCGTCATCGCCGTCATCGCGGTCATCGACGGGGTGCGCGCCGGAATCTGCATGATCGCGGTGCCCACCTTCAGCTTGGTGGTGCTGGCGAGGACCCAGGCCGCGGTTGTTACGGCGTCGTTGCCGTAGGCCTCGGCGGTCCAGGCCGAGTCGAATCCGAGCGACTCGGCGAGTCGCAGGAAGTCGAGGTTCAGCTTCGCTTCCGGGCCGAACGGAACGGCGTTGAGTCCGAGCTTCACGGGGGTCTCCTTGGCGCGGGGTCGCGCACGCGCGCGAGTATGCCACGCCGGAGCCTGGCGCTGCGATGCGCTCCCGGGGAGCGCTCGTTTCGGAGTAGAGTGCGCGAGCTCGCTCCGCATCCCCAACAACCGAAGGATGCCATCCGGTGAACACGCGCCCGCGATCCTGCCGCGGCGGCTTCGCAGCGCTGCTGTTCGCCTGCGCGCTCGCCGCACTGCCGTCGTCTCGCGCCGCGGCCGACGTGATTCGCGAGCTGCTCGACGCGGGCGCGCTCGCGAGCGGCGACAACCCCGTGGCGGCGCGTTACTTCGCCGAACAAGGGCGGGGCGTGCTCGCGGCGGAGATCGAGGCGCGCGCGATCGAACAGCTGCGCGCCGGACTCGAGCGCCAGACCGACGTGCTGGGCCGCGTCACGCAGGGCATGGCGGGCATGATGTCGGGGCCGGCCACGCAGCGGATTCGGGAGCAGACGGCCGAGATGGCCAGCCCGAAGAGCCTCGCCAAGCTGGTGATCGGCAGCGTGCTCGGAGTCCCGCCGCCGATGCCGGGCGTCACGCAGCGCGAGAGCGAGCTCGCACAGCAGGAGATGCGGCAAGGCTTCGCGGATCCGTGGATTCGCGGCGTCGAAGCGGCGAGAGCGCTGGAGGGACTCGGCGACGCGCAGTCGGCCGGGCAGTTCTACGTGAACTGCATCCAGCTGGTGACGGCCGACTGGATGAACGACGGCTGTCTCGACGCGATTCTCGGCATGGGGCCGCGGCGCGCGTACGTGTTGCTCAGCTGGCTCGCGGAGAACGCGGAGCAAGCGTCGATCCTGGCCAGCGTGGGCGCCGGGACGGATGCAGCCGCGCAGCCGGATGACGGCGTCGTCAAGATGCGCGGCGCGGCGCTACGCGGCCTCGGCGCGCTGATCGGCGCGGGCGCGATCCAGGGCGAAGAGCGCGAGCGCGCACTGCGGGAGCTGCTGGGCCGCGCGGACGGCAAGCAGAACGCGCCGTACTTCGCGGCGGCGGCCACCGGGCTCGGCCGCGCCGGAGATGCGCGGGGTGTGGGTCCGGTCCGAAGTCTCGCCAAGTACCGCAAGGACGACGCGGTCGTGGACGCGGCGCGCATCGCGCTGGCGCGGCACTTCGCGGACGCGGGCGCAACGCAGGATCTGCGCGGCGAGCTCGACAGCGACGACGCGGATCGCGCGATGCGCATGGCCACGGCGCTGCTCGGCGCCGGCGACGAGAAGACCTTCGAGTGGGCGGTCGACGTGGTGACCAAGCGCCGCCCGAGCGACAAGCAGGGCACCGATCTGCGGCCGCGCGTCGTGCGCGAGCTCGCGCTGCTGCGGACGGAGCGCGCGCGCCGTGCGCTCGACCAGATCGCAAGCGAGGGCGCGGGCAACGATTGGCTGCGCGCGTGGACTTCGCTGGCGCTGCTCGAGCTCGGCGACGCGCAGCAGCTCGCGAGTGTGAGCGCCGCGATCGACAAGACGGACTGGAAGCTCGATCGATCGGGCGTGCGCACGCTGTGGAGCCGCGTCAGCCCGCTGCTGAATCTCGCGGCGGGCGTCGTGCTGACGGGCGCGGTCGACGTGCAGAGGACGATCGAGGTCGTCGGCGGCATGATCGCCGCAGAGCGCACGCGCTTCCTGCAGCGTGCGACCGACCGCGAGCTGCTCAGCGTGCAGCTGCGCTGGCAGGCCGCCGACGCGCTGGCGCTCTCCACGGCGCCGGAGGCCGCGAGCGAGCTGATGGCGCTGCTGGAGGATCCGGAGCTCTCGGTGCGGATGAGCGCGGCCCGCGCGCTCGCCGTTCACTCCGACGCGCGCTCGCTGGACGGCATCGCGCGAGCGTTCGCGCTCGACTTCGGCGAGGAGAACGGCATCTCGCGCGGGCCGGAGGTGCGAGCCGCACTGCTGCGCTCCGCGTTGCTGCAATTCCCGGACGATCCGCGCACGCGCGCGCTGTGCCGCACCGCGCTCGCGGATTCGGATGCCGGCGTACGCTTCATCGCCGCGGTGGCGCTCGTGCGCTGACGAGGCGCGTTCCGAGAAGCACGGGCCCAGCCCGAGGAGGATTCCCAATGCATCGATTCATGACCTGCGCGGCGCTCCTCAGCGCGTGCCTCGCGTCGCACGCGGCCGCAGGCGTGCGCATCACGCAGCTGAACGGCAGCGACGGCAGCGGCGGCAACCACACCAACGAGATCTCGTTCGACGGCAGCCGCTTCAAGTCGGTGTTCGTCGCGAGCGACAACCCGATGATGGGCGCGGGGCTCTACGTGCTCGGGCCGAAGCCGAACGAGATCTACATGGTGAATCCCGCCACCCGGAAGTACGCGCGCTTCAACCCCGAGGAAATGCAAGCGATGTCTCCGCAGATGGGCGATGCCGGCGGGCAGCCCGAAGCCACGCACGCGGACTTCGAAGCCGAGAAGCAGCTCGACGAGGCGGGGCCCACCCTCGTGGGCCTGCCGACGCGGCACTATCGCTACGCCATCCGCTATCAGGAAACGCGCCAGCCGCGCGGCGCCCCGATGAAGATGGTCTCGAACGTCGAGATCGTGAACGAATTCTGGGCGACGAACGCGCCGGAGCTGGCGACGGCGAGCGGGTGGAAGGACCCGAGCGACGAGTCCGCCGGCGACTCGAACGTGCAGCTGCAAGCCGTAGAGCGCGAGATCGCCGCGCACGGCTTCGCGCTGAAGCGGGTCGTGACCCGCAAGACGAAGATGAGCGGGATGATGGCGATGATGAACATGGGCGGCGACGCCGAGCGGGCGACGATGGAGATCACGACGCTCGATCGCAACGCGAGCTTTGCGCCGGGCACCTTCGAGCTACCCAAGGGATTCGCCAAGGTCGATCTGGTCAACCTCATGACCGGCGGCGCCATGCCGGATCTCGACGCCGTGCCCGGTGATGCGCCGAGCCGTGCGATGCCCGACTTGAACGACGAGCCCCGGGATTGAACGCGCGATGTCCGAGATGCGCATGTACGCCGAGCTCGCGCGCTGGTGGCCGCTGCTATCGCCGCCGTCGCACTACGCGGAGGAGGCGGCGTTCTTTCGCGCGCTGCTGCGGCGGCATCGCCCGCGGCCGCGCACGCTGCTCGAGCTCGGCTGCGGCGGCGGCAGCCTGGCCGCGAACCTGAAGCGCGACTTCGAGCTCACGCTCACGGATGTGTCGCCGCAGATGCTCGCGGTGTGTCGCGCCGCGAACCCGGAGTGCGAGGCGATCGCGGGCGACATGCGCAGCCTGCGCCTCGGCCGCGACTTCGACGCCGTGCTCGCGCACGACGCGATCATGTACGCCACGAGCGAGGCGGAGCTGCGCGCGACGATCGCGACCGCCGCCGCGCATTGCCGCGCCGGCGGAATCGTGGTGCTGGCGCCGGACTTCACGAAGGAATCCTTCGTCCCCAGCACCGACCACGGCGGCGAGGACGGCGAAGACGGGCGCGCGCTGCGCTACGTCGAGTGGTGGTGGGACCCGGACCCGAGCGACACGGTCTTCGAGGCGATCTACGGCATCGTGGTGCGCGAGCCCGATGGCACGACGCGCATCGAGCAGGATCGCCAGAGCGAGGGGCTCTTCCCCGAGGCCACCTGGCTGCGCCTCATGCGCGAGTGCGGTCTCGACCCGCGCCGCGTCCCCGACCCATGGCGCGGCCAGATCTTCGTGGGCACGCGCGGCCCCGCCGTGTGAACGCGCCCGTGTGTGTGACCCGAATCGCGATTGCGCGCTGGCGCGCAGGGCGTGTCAACATCGCGCTCCGATGAGCGAAGAACTGCCTCTCTCCGGGATGCGCGTGCTCGAGGTCGGCGGCGGCGTGCCCGCGGCGTTCGCGGCGCACTTCCTCGCGGGCTATGGCGCCGACGTCGTGCGCAGCGAGGGGCCGGCCGGTGCGCTCAGCGGCGACGAGGAGGCCGCGCTGCTCGCGGGCAAGCGCCGCGTCGCGGTCGACGACGCCCAGCTACGCGCGCTGGCGCTCGCGGCCGACGCCATCGTCGAAGACGGGCGACCGGGTGCGCTCGCTGCGCGCGGCCTCGATCCGCACGCGCTGCGCGCGGCGAAGCCCGCGCTCGTGATCACCTCGCTCACGGCGTTCGGGCAGCACGGCCCCTACGCCGCATTCGAGGCGACCAACCTCGTGGCCCACGCGGCCGGCGGCCTGCACTCGCTGACGGGCGTGATCACGCGGCCGCCGCTGCAGAACGGCGCGAACCAGGCGCTGAAGCTGCTCGGGCTGAACGGCTTCGGCGCGACCGTCACCGCTTGTTACGGCGCGCTGCTGCAGGGCGAGGGCGACTGGCTCGACCTCTCTGCACAAGAGTGCGCCGCGGGCATGCTCGAGCTGTACGGCCCGCGCAGCGGCGTCGACGGCGTGCCTTCGCCGCGGCTCGGCAATCGCACCAACGCGATCTGGGGCCTGTATCCGGCGAAGGACGGCTATGCAGGCGTGTGCGCGCTGCACCGCCAGGTGCCCGCGCTCTTCGCCCTGATCGGCGACCCCGAGCTGCAGCAGCCGAAGTTCATGGACCCGATGGAACGCATCAAGGACGACGCCGAGCTCGGGGACAAGGTGAAGGCGTGGATGGCGCCGCGCACGAAGGCGGAGCTGGTCGAGCTGGGCGCGAAGCACAAGGTGCCGATCGGCGCCGCGTTGACGCCGCTCGATCTGCTCTCGAACGCCTCGCTGAACGAGCGCGGCTTCTTCGACGAGGTCGACACGCCGGCCGGGCGCGCGCGCGTGCCCGGACGCATGTTCCTCGGCATCGGCGGGCGCGCCGGCGAGCTCGCAGCGCCCGGCGCCGACACGGCGGCCGTGCTCGCGGATTGGCTCGGAGGCGCTTAGGGATGCGCGAACACCGCACACAGAGGGTCCAGCGCACGCGGAGGCCGGCTCGTGGACTCCGCTCGGCCTCGCCTCGCTGCGCGCCTCGCTTGCCGTCCGACTTCGCTCGGCTTTGCCTCGCTGCGCGCGCCGCTTCGCGGCGCTTGCTCGGAGGCGCGCGATGAAGCGGCTCCCGCTCGAAGGCGTGCGCATCGCCGATCTGACGATGATGTGGGCGGGCCCGTATGCCACGCGCGTGCTCGCGGAGATGGGCGCCGAGGTCGTGAAGATCGAATCGCCGCGCGCCTGGGACAACGTGCGCACGCTGCTGCCGATCGATCACCCGCAGCCCTGGAACGCCAGCTGGTACTTCAACGACTACGGCCGCGACAAGAAGTCGCTGACGCTCGATCTCGCCCAGCCACGCGGGCGCGAGCTGTTCCTGCGCTTCGTCGCGAAGTGCGACGTCGTGATCGAGAACTACCGCGCCGAAGTGCTCGACAAGCTCGGCGTCGGCTATGAGGTGTTACGGAGCGCGCGCCCCGACGTGATCCTCGTCAGCATGGCGGGCTTCGGGAAGACGGGCCCCGAGCGCGACCTCGTCGGCTTCGGCCCGATCGTCGAGATGATGGGCGGCATGAGCTCGCTCACCGGCTACGGCGACGACGGCGTCCCGTACAAGACGGGCGTCTCCTACGGCGACCCGATCGGCGGGCTCGCAGCGGTCGGTGCCGTCGTGCTCGCGCTGCTGCAGCGGCGGCGCACCAAGCGCGGCGTCTGGATCGATCTCGCGCAGCGCGAGACGATGGCCCAAATGCTGGGCGAGGCGTTCGCGGCGGCGTCGCTGCGCGGCGAGCGGCCCGTCCACTACGGGAACCGCCATCCGGTCTGGGCGCCGCAGGGCGTGTATCCCGTCGTCGGCGCAGACCAGTGGCTCGCGATCTCGGTGCGCGACGACGCGGAGTGGCGCGCGCTCAGCGGCGCGATCGGCGCGCCGGAGCTCGCGGGCCTCGCGTTGCCAGAGCGGCGCGCGCGGCACGACGAGCTCGACGCGCGCATCGCGGCCTGGACGCGCGCGCAGGATCCGCAGAGCGCGATGGAGTCGCTGCAGGCGCTGCGTGTTCCCGCCGCGCGCGTGCTCGACACCCACGACATCCACTGGGACCCGCACCGGCTCGCGCGCGAGTCCTGGAGCTTCCTGCCGCACCCGTGCATGCAGCCGTGGCCGCAGCCCGCTTCGGCGTGGCGGCTCGAAGAGGCGCAGCCGCGGCTGCGCCGGCACGCGCCGCTGTTCGGCGAGCACAACCACGAGATCCTGTGCGGATTGTTAGGGCTTCCGGAGAGCGAGCTGGCAGAGCTCGAGGCGGCGCAGATCATCGGCGACGCGCCAATCGGCGCGAGAGTCGGGTGAAGGCGACGACGAGCGGGGAGGAGCGCGGCGAGCCACTATCCGCGGACGGAGCGGAGCTGCCCGAGAGGCGACTCGCTTCCGCCCGAATCACCAAGGAGTCCGCATGAAATCGAAGAGACTGGCTCTCGCGCTCGCCACATCGTTCGCTCTGGCCGCCTACGCGAGTGCAGACGACGCCAAGCCGCAGGACAGCGGGACGCTGGAGATGAAGCCCGCGGGCCGGCCGGGTGAGGTGACGGGCTCGCGCAGCGAGAAGCTGTCAGCCACCGTCAAGGCGATCGACCACGCGACGCGGGAAGTCTCGCTCGAGGGTCCCGGCGGCGAGTCCGAGTCCTTCAAGGTCGGCGACGAGGTTCGCAACCTCGATCAGATCAAGATCGGGGACAAGATCGTCGTCGAGTTCTTGCGCGGCTTGATGCTGCAGATTCAAGCGCCCGGCGAGGCACCGGTGACCCCGAGCGCGGAAGTCGTGGAGGGTCGCGCGGCTGTGGGAGCGAAGCCCGGCGCTGCAGTCGGCGCAACGATTCAAGCCACCGTGACCTTGACGGCGATCGACCTGCAGAACCGCATCGTCGTCTTCCGCGGCCCGAGCGGGAACTTGTATCAGGTGAAGGCCGCGCCCGAGGTGAAGCTCGAGAACGCCAAGGTCGGCCAGCAGTTCGTCGCCACCTACACCGAGGCGGTCGTCGTCGAAGTCGAGCCGGCGGAGAAGGCCGCGAAGTAGCGAGACGCGGCGGTCGCCGCGCGACTACACGCCTTTCAGGCTTCAGCATGCGCTTCCACGAGTCCTGCCGCGCCCGCGAGCTCCTTCGCGGTCGCGAACAGCGTGAAGTCCGGCCGCTGCAGCGCGACGGCGCCGGGCGACCGCGTGCTGGTCAGCATCCCGGGCGGACGCCTCCGACGGTGCGCCACGCTCTACGAAGGCTGGAGCGCGAGGCGGGAATCGAACCCGAGCCGCTCAGCTCAGAGCCTCATCCTCCGCCTCTTCGTAGCGGGCCGGACAGCTGCGAACACTCCCAGCGCGGAAGAACTCAGGAGGAGGACAAGGGATGGCTCGTCGACCTGCGTCAGGAAGACGCCCGTAGTGGATTCGTAGGTGACGCCAGCGGGAACGCTGAGAGAGAGCGCCGCCGTATGCAGCGCGTCGATGGTGTAGCCCCCGTGGTCGGTCTGAATGAGCAAGAGAGAGACGCGGAGATCTGCGGTGACGTCGATCGGCAATCCGTCGAACACCGTCGTCGTGACCGGCAGGACCTGCGAATAGTGCGTGGGGGGGCCGGCCGCCCCTTGGAAGTACAGGAAGCTCGCGTCCTGACCGAACCCGAGCAGCGCCCCTCCACCCACGCGGCCGTTGATGTTCTGCGCCGGCAGGTCCGCATCGACCGTCATCGAGATCGTCAACTGCATCGAAGACATGCCGGGCGGTAGATGAAACACGAGCGTGTCCGTCAGCGTTGCATGGGCGTTGAAGGCCCAAATCTCGCTGTCGCTGTGAGAGCCGCTGACGAGTGCGCCGAGTTTTCCGGTGGCGAGATCGGCATACGCATCTCCCCTCCCC
>DATBRS010000049.1:0-5977 GCA_036560185.1 Myxococcota bacterium | reverse complement strand
CAGCGCACGATGTTCGTCTCGCGCGAGCGCGCTTATCACGGCGTGAACATGGGTGGCGTCGCGCTCTCGGGCCTCGTGCGCAACCGCGAGAGCTTCGGCGCGGGCGTGCCCGGCGTCGTGCACATGCGGCACACGCACCTGCCCGAGAATCGGCTCGCGCGCGGGTTGCCCGAGAAAGGCGGCGAGCTCGCCGATGATCTCGCGCGGCTCGGCGCGCTGCACGGCTTCGCGAACATCGCGGCCGTGTTCATCGAGCCGATCGCGGGCTCGACGGGCTGCCTGCCGCCGCCGCGCGGCTACCTCGAGCGCGTGCGCGAGATCTGCGACGCGAACGGCATCCTGCTCGTCTTCGACGAAGTGATTACGGGCTGGGGCCGCACCGGCCAGGCGTTCGCGGCGCAGACGTTCGGCGTCACGCCGGATTTGCTGACGATGGCGAAGGCGCTGACCAACGGCGCGCAGCCGATGGGCGCGGTCGCGGTGCGGCGCGGCGTGCACGACGCGATCGTCGAGCGCGGCCCCCTGCACGCCCCGGAGTTCTTCCACGGCTACACGTACAGCGCGCATCCGGCCGCGTGCGCGGCGGCACTCGCGACGCTCGCGCTCTACGACGCCGAGCGCAGCTTCGAGAACGCCTGCGCGCTCGCGCCCTACTTCCAAGAGCGCGTGTTCTCGCTCGGCGATCTGCCGGCGGTCGCCGACGTGCGCGGCTTCGGCTTGCTCGCCGGCGTCGACGTGCGCACGCAAACCGGCGCGCCCGGACGCGCGGGCAACGAGGCGCAGAAGCGGCTCTTCGACGCGGGTCTGCACGTGAAGGCCACGGGCGATTCGCTGCTGCTCGCGCCCGCCTTCGTGTTCACGCGCGCGCAGATCGACGAGCTGGTCGCGTTGTTGCGGGACGTGCTGCGCGAGCTCGACTGAGCGCGAGCGCCCGGCTCACAGCCCGATGGGCCGGGTGCCGATCAGCTTGCCCGCTTCGAAGGCCGCGATCTCGCCCGCCCCGTAGCCGAGCTCCGCGAGCAGCTCGTGGTTGTGCTGGCCGAGCGTGGGCGCTGCGCGCCGCAGCCAGCGCGCGACGGACGCGTAGCGGAAGGGCACGGTCATGAGGGGCGGGTCGCCGACGACCGGATGCGCGATGCGCTCGCAGAAACCGCGCGCGGTGAACTGCGCGTGGTCGCTGAGGAAGCGCGCGTCCTGCACCGCAGCGGCGGGCACGCCCGCGGCGACGAGGCGCGCGACGCAGTCCTCGAGCTCGCGCGCTGCGAACCACGGGCGCAGCGCGGCGTCGATCGCGTCTTGGGCGGCGCGGCGCGCTGCGAGCGCCGCATCGCGCGAGCTCGGCGTCCACGTCGCGCTCTCCGTCACGCCGAGCAGCGCGCGCCACTGCGCGTCGGTCTCGACCGAGAGCGCGAGCCAGCGCGGCGTCGTCAGGGCGTCGTGGCCCGCGCACGGGTAGAGGCCCTGGGGCGCCGCCAGCGGCGAGCGATTGCCGTCGCGCTGCTGCAGCTCGCCGCGCGCCGTCCAGGCGATCACCTGCTCCGCCGCGGCGTTCAGCGCGGACTCGATCATCGCGCTCTCGACGAACACGCCGCGGCCCGTGGCCTCGCGCTCCGCCAGCGCCACGAGCGTGGCGAAGGCGGCGTGCGCGCCGGCGAGCGGATCGCAGGGCCCGCGCTGGATGCGCGGCTGATCCTCCGCGCGGCCCGTCACCCAGGCGAGGCCGGACATCTGCTCCATCGTCTGCGCGAAGCCCACGCGCTCGCGCCACGGGCCGTCGAGCCCGAACGCGGGCATGCGCACGTAGATGGCGCGCGGGTTCGCTGCCCGCACGAACTCCCAGTCGACGCCGAAGCTCTCCATCACGCGCGGACTGAAGTTCTCGAGCACGACGTCCGCGCGCGCGATCAGCCTGCGCAGCGCCTCACGCCCGCGCGCATCCCCGAGGTTGAGCGTGAGGCCGCGCTTGTTGGTGTTCGCGCTCAGCGAGAAGGTGCTGAACTCCCAAGGCGACTCGCGGCCGTTCGCGAAGATGAAGCCGACCGCGCGCCCGCCGTCCATCTTCTGGATGGATTCGAGGTGAATCGTGTCGGCGCCGAGCGTCGCGAGCAGGTGGCCCGCGGTCGGGCCCGCCCACCAGGTGGTCGCATCGACGACGCGCAGACCCGCGAGCGGCAGCGCGCGCGCGCCTCGCGGCGCGGCGTCTCTGCGTGCGCGCGGCGCGAGCCTGCCGTCGTGCTCGCCGGGCCGCGGCGCCGCGCTCGGCTCTGGGGGCCGCGCGCCGTTCAGCTTGTAGGGCGGGCACGGGCGCTGGAAACCGCCGCTCGGATCCTCCCGGTAGATCGCGCGCGCGCGCAGCTGCTCGTGCGCGAGCACCGTCTCGCCATTACACACGGGGGAGACCGGAATCCGTAACAACGCCGCCCGCTCGATGATCTCCGCGGTGGTGTGCCTGCGCGTCCAGGCGTGAACGATCGCCTCCCACTCCGGGAGCCGCGCGAGGCGTTGCGCGACCGTGTTGAACTCGCCCGTCTCGCGCAGCTCGGGCCGCTCGATCATCAGCAGGAAATCGCTGAACTGCTGCGCGGTGTTGGTGTTGAAGCCGACGAAACCGTCGGCGCTCGGCTCGATCGACGGCGTCTCGACACTCTGGCCGGCGAACGGCGGCTTGCCGCGTCCCATCAGCGACCACGAGAGATCGGCGTAGGTCGTGGTCGCGAGCGCCATCGCCTCTTGCAGCGAGACGTCGACGTGCTCGCCGTGGCCGCTCGCGCGCGCGCGCCGCACGGCGGCGCCCGCGCCGACTGCAGCCATCACGCCGCCGAACCATTCCGTGACACGGCCGCCGGCCTGATAAGGCTCCTGCCCGGGGCGGCCGCGCACCGAGATCGAGCCGCACTCGGCCTGGATGGTGAACTCCGTGGCGGGGCGATTCGCGTACGGGCCCGTGAGGCCGAACGGCGAGATCGAGCAGAGCACGAGCCCAGGGTCGCGAGCGAGCAGGGCGGCGCGATCGAGCGGCGCGCCCACGCCGAACGCCTCCACCACGAGCTCGGCGCCCGCGATCAACTCCGCGACGTGCGCGTCCCCGGGCGCGCCGGTCACGGAGCGCTTGCTCGCGTGCAGGAAACGAAACAGCGGCGTGCGCAGGGCGGCGGCGCCGCGCGGCTCGACGAGCACCACCTCGGCACCGGCATCCACGAACAGCTTGGTGCAATACGGGCCCGCGATGCCGGTGCTGAAGTCGACGACGCGGATCCCGCTCAGGCCGTGCATGGAAGTCACCTCGGACGGCGCAGTCGACGCTCCACCCGAAGCGTCACTGCAGGCCGTAGATCCGCTGCGCCGTCGTCTGCAGCACGCGCGCGCGCGTGGGCTCCGGAATCCCGGCAAGCGCCTTCTCCGCATACAGGTATGGGTGCGTACCGGCGCTCGCTGGCCCGGGCGCCTGACAAGTCGGATGCGGGTAGTCCGTCTCGTACAGCAGGTTGTCCGGGTAGTGGCGGAGCGCGGTGACCGCAGACGCCTCCTCGAACCAGAAGCACCCGTAGATCTGCCGGCGGAAGTACTCGCTCGGCATCAAGTCGTACTCGGGGTGCTCCTCGCGCACGCCATTGTTGAGCCACTGCCAATCGAGGGACTCGAGCAAGTACGGCACCCAGCCGACTCCGCTCTCGACCGAGACGAGCGGCAGATTCGGGAAGCGATGCGGAATTCCCGAGAGGATCAGGTCGGCGATACAACGCGCGTTCTCGAGCGTCGCCATGCTCGACACGCGCGCGAAGTTCGCCTTGATGCCGATGTTCGCCGGATCCTTGAACTCGTCGGCGAGGCTGCCGCCCCCGATGTGGAAGCTGATCGACATGCCCGCCGCCTGCGCCGTCGACCAGATCGGGTCCCAGTGCCTGTCGCGCAGCAGCGGCGCGCCGTGATCCTGCGGCTGGTTGCAGAAGATCACCGCCTTGTAGCCCTTGGCCGCGCAGCGCTCGATCTCACGCACCGAGGCGGCGAGGTCCCAGAACGGCGTGGCCATCACGGGCACGAGCCGGCGCGGGTCGGCGCTGCACCATTCGATCAGGAAATCGTTGTAGGCCCGCACACACTCGAGCATCAACTCCGGCTCGCCGAGGCGCAGGAAGCCGCCAGCGCCGAAGCCGCCGACGTTCGGATAGAGCACGTTGCCCCAGATCTTCTCTTCATCCATTAGGGCGAGGCGCGCTCTCGCGTCGAACATGGCGGCGGGGATGTCGTGGTAGCCCTTGCGCATGTCGGGGAACGTGCCGCTGTGTCCGGCGGCGGAGTAGGCGCCGGGCATGCCGCAGGTCTGATCGCCGATGAACCACAGGTCGACGCCGTTCACTTTGCGGATGTGCGGAATGCGATCGCCCCACTTCTTGGAGACGCGCGCGGTCCAGACGTCGGCGGGCTCGGTGATGTGGGTGTCGACGTCGATGACGCGGTGGCGGTCGAACAGCATGGCGGGGTCCTAACAGTTCGCAGGGTGGGGTGGCCTCGAGCTCGGTGCGGCGAGGCGCTTGCCCGCGCGCGCCGAGCGCGTCATCGCTGCGCGACGCCGAACAGCAGCACGTGAACGAGCTGGGCGGCCTCGCGCGACGGATCGGCGGGGCCGGGCGCGATGGTGCGGCGCATGAGCGCGCCGTAGAGCACGAGGGGCAACGCCTCGCGCGCGAGGGCCTCGGAAGGAGGCGCGAGCTCGCCGGAGGCGATCGCGTCGGAGAAGAGGCGATCCACGAGCACCTGAATCTCTTCCTTCAGCGTCTCGAGCTCCGGCGTCGCGACCTCGGCGCTGCTGGCTCCGAAGAACGGGTCGATGCCGCGCACGCCCATCAGCGCGCGAAAGAAGTCGCTGACCTCGCCGACGTACACGAGCACCGCCGTGAAGAACGCGGCGAGGCGCGGCTCGAAGCCGCTCGCGCTCTCGATCGCCTCGCGGACGCGCGCGCCGAGCGCGACGCGATGGCGGGCGAGGCACTGGTTCAGCAGCAGGTCCTTGTTGGGGAAATAGACGTAGACCGTGCTGCGCGCGACGCCCGCCTCCTCTGCGATGCGCTCGATCGAGGCGTTCGCGTAGCCGAGCTTGCCGAACACCACGGTCGCGGCGTCCAGAATCTGGTCGGTGCGGAAGTCGCGAAGCACTTCGGCCTTGGAGCGATGGGTCCGGCTTGGCCTGGTTGCGGGATCTCTCGGATCGGACATATTGTCTGATATCCTGAACTTACTGTCCCCCCGCCTCAGCTCGGTGTCCTGGTGCTCCGATTCAAGCGGTCGACGGCCTGCATGGTAGGAGAAACTCATGCCCCTTCGCCCCGGTGACCTCGATCTTTCGGACCCGGACGTCTTCGTCGCCCACGCGGGCCCGCCGCACGAGTACATGCGCGTGCTGCGGCACGAGGCGCCGGTGTTCTGGAACGCACCACCGGCGGCGCAGAAGACGGTCACCCCGATCCACAAGGGGTATTGGGTCCTCTCCCGGTACGACGACGTCGTGCACGTCTCGCGACACCCGAAGCTGTTCTCGTCTTCGGAGGGCGGGCCCTACGTCTGGGACATGGACGAGGCTGGGCTCGCGGGCCAGCGCCTGACGATGCTGGTGATGGATCCGCCTCAGCACGTGAAGTATCGCCGCCTCGTGCAGCGCGGCTTCACGCCGCGCATGATCGAGAAGCTCGAGCCGACGATCCGCCGGCACGCCCGTGACGTGGTCGATCGAATCGCGAAGAAGGGCGAGTGCGAGTTCGTCGAGGATCTCGCCTGCGAGCTGCCGCTCACGCTGATCTGCGAGCTGATGGGCGTGCCGCTCGAGATGCGAAAGAAGATCTTCGATTGGTCGAACGAGCTGATCGGCGCCGACGATGCGGACATGAAGGCCGGCGATCCGATGGCGACGGCGATGCAGATGTGGATGTACTGCAACACGCTCGTCGCCGAGAAGCGCGCGCGGCCCGACGATGCGCTGATC
>DATBRS010000048.1:0-6992 GCA_036560185.1 Myxococcota bacterium | reverse complement strand
CAGATCGCGGTGCTGATCGTGCCGACCACGCGGCCGGAGGAGATCGAGCAGTACTCGATTCGCGTCGTCGACGCGTGGAAGCTCGGCCGCGAACGCAGCGACGACGGTGCGCTGCTGCTGATCGCGAAGGACGATCGCGCGCTGCGCATCGAGGTGGGCTACGGCCTCGAGGGCGCGCTCAGCGACGCGCGCTCGAATCGCATCATCGACGAGACGATCGTCCCGCGCCTTCGTGCGGGCGACTTCGCTGGCGGAGTCGACGCGGGCGTCGACCGCATGATCGACGTGATCGGCGGCGAGGAGATGCCACCGCCGGAACCCGCATGGGCTCCGAGCGGGGACGCGGGTGTGGGGCGGCTCCTGCCGTTCGCGCTGTTCGCGATTCCGCTCGCGGGAGGAGTGCTGCGCAGAATCTTCGGGCGCGTGATCGGGCCCGTGCTCGCTGGCGGCCTCTTGTTCGCACTCGTCTGGTTCGCGACGCGCGTGCTCGTGATCGCGCTCGGCTTCGCGCTCTTCGGCGCGCTGTTCGCCGCGTTCGCCGGGAGCCGGCCGCGCGGCCACTTCCGAGGCGGGCATCGCGGAGGCTTTGGCGGCGGCCTCGGAGGGGGCGGCTTCGGCGGTGGTGGCTTCGGCGGCGGCTTCTCGGGCGGAGGCGGCGGCTTCGGCGGCGGCGGCGCCTCCGGCCGATGGTGAAGCGATGACGCTCTCGGAGCTGCTGCGGAACCTGATGACTCCGCCGTTCGCGGCGCGCCTGCGTTTCCCGCGCGCGACCCTCGGCGCGATCGAGGCCTCGATCCGCGCGGCCGAGCGGCAGCACGCTGGAGAGATCTGCTTCGCGGTGGAATCGGCGCTCGATCTCGCCGACCTGTGGCGCGGCGCGAACGCGCGCGACCGCGCCGTCGCCGTGTTCTCCGAGCTGCGGGTGTGGGATACCTCCGCGAACAACGGCGTGCTGATCTTCCTGCTGCTCGCAGAGCGCAACGTGGAGATCGTCGCGGACCGCGGCGCAGCCGAGCGCGTCCCGGTCGACGCCTGGGAGCGCGTGTGCCGCGCGATGGAGGCGCACTTCGCCGAGGGGCGCTTCGAGGCCGGTGCCATCGCGGGCGTGAACGCGGTGAGCGAGCTGCTGGCGCGACACTTCCCGGTGTCGGAGGAACGCGCCAACCCGAACGAGCTGCGCGATCGGCCGGTCGTGCGCTGAGGCGCCACGTGCGCAGCCGCGGGCGTCTGATCCACAGTCGCCGCCAGGAGGGCCACGCCATGGAGCTGCTCGACGCGATCCACACCACGGGCACCTGCCGCTTCTTCGCGCCCAAGCCGGTGCCCGCCGACGTGCTTGCGCGCGCGCTCGACGCCGCGCGCTTCGCGCCCACCGGAGGCAACCGTCAGCCGGTGCGCTTCATCGCGGTGCGCGACGCCGCGCTGCGCCAGCGGCTGCAAGAGCTCTACCTGCCGCATTGGGAGACGTACTTCGCGCGCGTGACGCGCGGCGAGATGCGCGTCGGCGCTTTGCCGCGCGTGATTGCGAATGCGGACCACTTCGCGCGTCACCTGGCCGAGGCGCCCGTGCTCGTCGTCGCCTGCGCGCGGCTCGCGGACGTGCACGCGACCGACGCCGCGCTCGGCCGGCTCTCGATCGTGGGCGGCGCGAGCGTCTACCCCGCCGTGCAGAACTTGTTACTGGCCGCCCGTGCCGAGGGCCTCGGCGCGGCACTGACGACGCTGCTCTGCGCCGTCGAGCCCGAGGTGAAAGCGCTGCTCGCGATCCCCGACGACATCTCCACGGCCGCGACGATCGCGCTCGGCTGGCCCGCGCGGCCGTTCCCTAATAAGCTGAACCGGCGGCCGCTCGCCGAGATCGCGTTCCTCGATCGCTACGGCGAGGCGCTACCCGGCGCGTAAGCGCTCAGGCCGTGCGCGGATCGAAGCGAAACAGGACGATGCCCGCGGGCACGGGGTCGTAGCCGCGCTCCTTCAGCATCGTCTCGCGCAGCACCGCGTCGGTCACCCGCACCGCGCGCAGCGCGTAGATACGGCCGTCGATGCGCACGCGCACGTCGGGCTCGGCGAGCCACACCTCGGCCCAGCTCTCGGGCCACCAGGCCGCGAGCGCCCAGCGATGCGACTGCACGTAGAGCGCGCCGTCGCGCGTGAAGCATTCGAGCTGGATCGAATGCGGATTCGCGGGGCGCGCCTCGATCTCGCACATCGCGCGATCCCCGCCGAGCGCGTCGCTCCACGCGGCCGGCGGCGGCGCGGCCTCGCCCGCGAGCTCGCCGCCCGGCACGGGCCCGCACGCCAGCGCGAGCACGCCAGCTGCGAACGCCGCCGCGAGCCGCTTCATTCGACGATCGCCACCACGCGCTCGCTGACCTTGCGGAAGCCGTGCGCTCTCGCGTCGCTGAACAAGGCCGCATCGTGGCCCGGCACCAGCTTCCCTCCGCGCAACACGCGGCGAATTTTCGCGAACGACTCGAACATCTCCTGCGGCAACACCGCGATGCCGAGCGGCAGGTTCTCGTCGAGGTTGCGGTACGAGTAGACGGCGTCGCTCGTGTAACAAACGCGGCCGCCCGTCGTGGCGAGGCAGACGGTCATCGTGCCGGCGGTGTGCCCGGGCGTCAGGTAGAGGTCGACGCCGTCCTGCCAGCCCTCGGCGTCGCCGTCGACCACATCGAGCCGGCCGTCCCACTTCAGCTTCATCACGTCGAGCACGTCCTCCATGCGGAAGCCGTTCACGATGAACTTGTTGCCGGGCACGTCGACGGCGGCGAACTCGAGCTCGCGGCGCTGCACCACGAAGCGCGCGTTCGGGAAGCGGCTCGTGCCGCCCGCGTGATCCCAGTGCAGGTGCCCGAGCGTGACGACGTCGACGTCCTCGGGCTTCACGCCGATGTCGCCGAGGCGCTCGGCGAGATCGGTGAAGTCGGTTACGCCCCACTTCGCGCCGTACTGCTGGTCGACGAAGCCGGCGTCCAGCACGACGGTCTGGCCATCACGCTGAGCGACGCACACCACCATCGGGTGCTCCATCACGACGTCGGGCGTCGCGCCCACGGCGAGCATGCTGAGCTTGCCGGTGAGCCCTGCGTACTTGAGGCAGTGCACCGATCGGAAGGGGCCGCTCGGCTCCTTCGCCGCGGCGCTGCCCGCAGCGAGCGCCGCCGCGGCGAGCGCGATGACGGCGAAGCGGAGGGCGCGGCTCACAGCTTGCTCTGTAGGTAGTCGAGCGTGCGCGCGTCGGCGCCCGCATCGCTCGGCACGATCGACGCCACGAAGTCCGTGACTCCCGCGTCGCGGAGGCGGGCGAGTCCGGCGTCGAGCGTCTTCGCGTCGCCGACGAGCGCGAGATCGGCGGGGCCGACGAGCCCTTCGCGATCGAGCATCGCGCGGTAGGACGGCAGCTGGCCGTAGACCACCAAGTTCTTCGCGGCCCACTCGCGCGCGCCCGCCGCGTCGTTCGTGAGCGCGATCGGAATGCCCGCGGCGATGCGCGGCGCCGGCCGGCCCGCGGCGCGCGCCGCGGCCGTGATCTTCGGCGCGACGTGCGCCTGTACCGTCTTCGCGCCGGTCATCCACAGCACGGTGCCGTCCGCGAGCTCGCCGGTGAGCTTCAGCATCGCGTCGCCCATCGCCGCGACCAGCAGCGCGGGCGGCGGGGTGCCGATGCCGAGCGCGCCCGCGACGCGGTAGGTCTCGCCGGAGAATTTCACCGGCTCGCCGCGCAGCAGCGGCCGCAGCACCTCGAGGTACTCGCGCATGTGCCGCGCGGGCTTCTCGTAAGACAGGCCGAACATGTCCTCGATCACGATGCGATGCGAGAGCCCGATGCCGAGCGCGAAACGCCCGCGCGCGGCTTGGTTCGCCGTCAGCGCCTGCTGCGCGATCGCCATCGGGTGGCGCGGATAGCTGGGCACGACCGCGGTTCCGAGCTCGATGCGCTTCGTCTCGCGCCCGACGATCGCGAGCGTGAGGATCGCGTCGAGCGAGAAGATGTTCGCCATCCACAGCGTCGCGAAGCCGCGCCGCTCCACCTCTTGGCCGCGCGCCACCAGCTGGTCGATCGTGTCGCCCGGGCCCCCGGCGCCGGTCATGATTCCGATGCGCATGACGTGTCCTCCGTGCGGCGCACGCTATCACGCCTCTGCAGCCGCTCTGCGTGCGATGCCCCCTTTACGCGGCGTGGGTTGGCAGGCGAAGCTGAGCCGCCCACGCGAGGTGAAGGATGGCCGACACGAGCCCGACACAGCGCATCGTTCCCGAGCCGCCGAAGCCGCGCGGCGAGGAGCGCCTCGATGGCTGGGGCTTCACAGACAGCGGGTTTCGCGTCGATGCGCAGGGCGAGGTGGAGTTCACCGGCTCGCGCTACGCGATCGGCGGCAAGAAGATCCCATCCCTGTTGCCGTGGGCCGAGGGCATCATCGAGCTGAAGCTCGACCCGCACGACCGGCAGGCGTCGAAGTACCCGACGCGCGTGCCCGCGCGCACCGAGAACGAGGCGCTCGAGCTCGCGCTCGCGCAGAAGCTCGGCGCGTCGCGGCTCTCGATCGACTCCGCGCAGCGCCTGCGGCACGGGCACGGGCACACGCAGGAGGACATGTGGGACGCGAAGTGGGGCGGCTTCGCGCGCGTGCCCGACCTGGTGGTGTGGCCCGAGAACGAAGACGAAGTGCGCGTCGTGATCGAGCTCGCGCGCGCGCACCGCGCCTGCGTGATCCCGTTCGGCGGCGGCACCAACGTGACGGATGCGCTGCGCTGCCTCGAGGCGGAGCGGCGCACGATCGTGTCGCTCGACACGCGACGCATGAACCGCGTGCTGTGGATCGACCCCGAGAACCGCAGCGCCTGCATCCAGGCCGGCGCGACCGGCAGCGAGATCGAAGAGGTGCTCGCGCGGCACGGCTTCACCACCGGCCACGAGCCGGATTCGATGGAGCTCTCGACGCTCGGCGGCTGGATCGCGACCAACGCCAGCGGCATGAAGAAGAATCGCTACGGCAACATCGAGGATCTCGTGCTCTCGATCTCGGCCGTGACACCCGAGGGCGACGAGCTCACGCGCGCGGCGTCGGCGCGCGAATCCGTCGGCGGCGACCCGGCGCGCTGGCTGATCGGCAGCGAAGGCCGGCTCGGCATCGTGACCAGCGCGATCCTGAAGATCTTCCCGCTGCCTGAAGTGCGCCGCTTCGGCTCCGTGCTCTTCAAGAGCTTCGAGCAGGGCTTCGCGTTCCTGCGCGACGCCGAACGCGCCGGCTGCAAGCCCGCGAGCATCCGCTTGATGGACAACCTCCAGTTCCAGTTCGGGCAGGCGGTGAAGCCGGCGAAGACGGGCGCGGCGGCGCTGCTGAGCAAGCTCGAGCGCGCCTTCGTGCTCGGCGTCAAAGGCTTCGAGCCGAACCGGATGGTCGCGTGCACGCTGCTGTTCGAGGGCACGGAGCGCGAGGTCGCGGCGCAGGAGCGCGGCCTCTACCCGCTCGCGGCGAAACACGGCGGCATGAAGGCGGGGCCCGAGAACGGCAAGCGCGGCTACGAGCTGACCTTCGCGATCGCCTACATCCGCGACTTCATGATGGAGCACTGGCTCGTCGCCGAATCGTTCGAGACCACCGTGCCGTGGAGCCAAGCCGTCGCCGTCTGCGATGCGGTGAAGCGGCGCATCCACGCCGAGCACGCGGCGCGCGGCCTGCCGGGCAAGCCGTTCATCTCCGTGCGCGTGACCCAGCTCTACGAGACGGGCGCGTGCCTCTACTTCTACTTCGCGTTCTACACGAAGGGCGTCGAGCACCCGAGCGAAGTGTTCGCCGAGCTCGAGCGCGCAGCGCGCGACGAGATCCTGCGCGGCGGCGGCTCGCTCTCGCACCATCACGGCATCGGCAAGCTGCGCAGTGCGTTCCTGCCGCGCGTGTTCACGCCGGCGGCGCTGGCGTGGCGAGAGCGCATGAAGCAGGCGCTCGATCCCGACAACGTGCTCGGCTGCGGGAACGGATGACGGAGCTCGGCTTCGCCTCGCCCCAAGGGGCGCAACGATCTGGGTCGTCCGGCTCGCGGGTGTCTCGCGTCATCGGCAGGTGCGCCTTGCTCGTGCGGGATATCGCCCTGTGACGGACGAAGCGGCATCGCACGTCGTGCTGCTCACGGGCGCCACCGGCTTCGTCGGCAAGGTGGTGCTCGAGGAGCTGATGCGGCGGCGCGAGGAGCTGCGCATCGGGCGCGTGCTCGCGCTCGTGCGCGCGAGCGATCCCGAGCACGCGGACGCGCGGCTGCGCGCGGACGTCGTCAGCTCGGCGTGCTTCGCCGCGCACGCGCCGGGCTGGGAGAAGCGCGTCGAGGCGATCGCCGGCGATCTCACGCGGCCGGGGCTCGGGCTCAGCGCGAACGCGCGCGAGCGCGTCGCCGCCGAGGTGACGCACGTGATCCACTGCGCAGCGTCGGTCGAGTTCAACCTTCCGCTCGCCGAGGCGACCGCGATCAACACCGGGGGCGCGCTCGAGGCGCTGGGCGTCGCGCGCGAATGCCGCCGGCTCGCGTCGTTCGTGGACGTGTCGACCGCCTACGTCACCGCACATCCGAACGCCCACGGCGGCGGCGTGCTCCGGGTCGAGGAGCAGCTCGCGCCGTTGCCGCGGGACGCGGCCTCGACCTACGCCGACATTCTCGCCGGCCGCGTGCGCGAAGAGCGGCTGCTGCGCGAGACGGGGCACCCGAACACCTACACGCTGACCAAGTGCATCGCCGAGCACCTGGTCGCGCGGCGCGGCGAGGCGCTGCCCGTCACGTTGTTACGGCCGAGCATCGTGTCGGTGAGCGAGCGCACGCCGAGCGCGGGCTGGGTCGACAGCGCCGCCGCCTTCGCGGGCTTCGTCGCGCTGCTCGGCAGCGGGCGGCTGCGCGTCGTCGCCGGCGATCTGCGCGCGCGGCTCGACGTGGTGCCGTGCGACGCCGTGGCGCACCGCATCGTCGAGGCCGCGTTCGCGCCGCCGCCGCGCGGCGAG
>DATBRS010000047.1:0-44714 GCA_036560185.1 Myxococcota bacterium | reverse complement strand
GAGCGCGCTGCGCGAGAACACGTCGCCGGTCTTCAGCGTGAGCGCCTGGCGCAGCAGCTCCTTGTCGACCGTCTCGTCGCCCTGCATGTCGATCTCGCCGACCTTGAATTGGTCGCCCTCGACGATGCGGATTCGCACGTTCAGGCCCTTCTCGGTCGCCTCCACCTCGGGGTCGCTGATGTCGGCCTGGATGTAGCCGTGATCGAGGTACCTCTCGCGCACCGTCTTCAGATCCTGCTCGAAGAGCGGCTCGGAGTAGCGGCCGGACTTGTCGAAGAACGTGAAGGCCCACGTGTACCAGCGCCACGGCTTCGTCTTGAACTGCTCCATCAGCTCGTCGTCGCTGAAGGCCTCGTTGCCCTCGAACTCGATCTTGCGCAGCTTCGACTTCTCGCCTTCCACGACGCTGAAGTGCACCGCGACCGCGTCGGCCGGCAGCTGCTCGACTTCGAACTTCACGTCGGCGAGATAGAAGCCCTCGGCGCGGTAGAGCTGCTGGATGCGCTGCACATTCTCGGTGAGCAGCGGGTAGTCGAGGGTCGAGCCGGTCGTGAGCGTCAGGTTGTCCTTGATCTTGTCGCTCTCGACGTCGTCGTTGCCGGTGACGGAGACCTGGCGAACGATCGGGTTCTCCTCGACCGCGAACGTGATCGCGACGCCGCCAGCGACGTCCTGCTGCAGCACGCGCACGTTCTTGAAGAAGCCCAGCGCGTAGATCTCGCGCACGTCCTTGGCGATCCGCGCGGGGCTGAGCGACGAGCCGATCGCGCTCGTCACGCGGGCGCGAATCGCCGCTTCCTCAATGCGGCGGTTGCCGCGCACGTGCACCTCGGCGATGCGCGCGCCGCCAACCTCGCCCTCGCCGCCGGGCACGAGCCGCGCACGCTCGACGACGCGAAACACGACGTCGATGCCCTTCTCGCCTTGGTTCGATTCGACCATCGCGGTCGCGATGCCAGGCAACGTGCCGAGCTTCGCCGCGTCGGCGCGCGTCAGCTCGCCGTCGAACGGCTCGCCGGCCTTGGTCGCGATCGCGGCCAACGCGGCCGCCTCGTCCGGCGCACCCTCGATGTGCACGCTCGCGACGCGCGGGCGTGCCGCGCGGCCGCCCACGACCTCCGCGATCTGCGCAGCGAGGTCGCCGATGCGGTCGAGCAGCTGATCGTCGCCGGAAGCCGCGGCGTCGAGCGTGCTCGAGGCGCCGCCCGCGACCGGGGAGACGCGCAGGTCGAGGCTGTACTGGCCGGCGAGCTCGGTGAGGCTGCCCGTCACGATGAAGCGCGCGCCGCGCTCGCTCGCGATGTCGCGCAGGCCGGGCTCCGTGCCGACCGCGGCCTTGTACGCGGCCGACGCCGCGTCGGGCTCGACCACCTCGACGCGACCGGAAGCTTCGAGCCGCGTGGTGAGCAAATCCGCCAGGGACTGCTCGAGGTAGGCGAGCTGGCGCGCGCTGTTCACCTGGAAGGGCAGCACCATCACGCGCACGGGAGCCGGAGCGGGCGTTTGCGCCACTGCGGGCAGTGCGGCCAGCGCGAGTGCGAACAGGGCGGCGAGGAGCCGCGTCAGCAAGCTATGAGCGTGGCGCGCGGCACCCAACGGTGGCCGTCCTCCCGAGTTGGGTCCGGCAAGCTACTTAGTTTCTCGGACTCCGCTCACGGCCGTGCGGTTTTCTTTCGAGCCGTTTCGCCGGGCCAAATCCGAGTCGCAGAGCCGAGGCGAGACGTCCGTCATCTCGCTCGCGCGCGCAGGCGCGCGCCTTCGCGGCCCCGAAGCGCGGGCACTCTACCCAGGCGAGATTTCGCGTGCAATCAAAACCGCGCGCGAATCGCGAGAGAATTCAGGGCGTTACGCGAGACGGCGGGTGCGCGACGAGCGGCGCCGGGCGCGTCCTCAGAGACGTGTGGGGACGAGCTTGCCGTCGCGCAGTACGAGCGAGCGGCCGAGCCTGCGCGCGAGCTCGTGATTGTGCGTCACGACGACGAGCGCGGCGCCGCGCTTGCGGTTCAGGCCGAGCATCAGCTCGTGCACGCGCTCGCCGGTCTCGGGATCGAGGTTCCCGGTCGGCTCGTCGGCGAGCACGAGCGGCGGATCCATCACCAGCGCGCGCGCCACCGCGACCCGCTGGCGCTCGCCCCCCGAGAGCTTGCCGACGCGCTGGCTCGCCCGCGCGCTGAGGCCCGCTTCGTCGAGCAGCGCAGCCGCCTTCTCGCGCAGCTCGGCGCGCGGGAGGCCCGCCAAGAGCCCCGGCATCATCACGTTCTCGAGGGCACTGAACTCGGGCAGCAGGTGATGCAGCTGGAACACGAAGCCGAGCGAGCGCCCGCGAAAGCGCGCGAGGTCGTCGGGTGCCTTGGCGAAGGCGTCCTCGCCGCGAAAGCGCACGCTTCCGCTCGAGGGCTGATCGAGCGTGCCGAGCACGTGCAGCAGCGTGGACTTGCCGACGCCCGACTGGCCGAGGATCGCGACCGTCTCGCCGGGCTGGACCGAGAGCTCGAGCTCGTGCAGCACGACGATCTCGTCGCCCGCCGGCGATTCGAAGCGCTTGCACAGCCGCTCGGCGCGCAGGATCGGCTCGGAGCTCGGGGCGGGGGCGGGAGCGGCCATCGTCACTCCGCCCGCAGCGCTTCGGCGGGATCGAGCTTCGCGCCGTGGCGGCTCGGCAGCAGCGTCGCGCCGAGCGCCAGAACCATCGCGATCGCGACGACGATCGCGATCTGCCCCGGATCGAGCTCCCACGGCAGCGTGCCGAACTGATAGATCGTCGCGGGCAGCACATCGATGCCCGTGATCACTTCGATCTGCGTCTGCACCCACGGCAGCCGCGTCGTGACGGCGATTCCGGCGATCACACCGGCCACGGTGCCGAGCAGGCCGATCAGCGTGCCCTCGATCGCGAAGATGCGCTCGATCGTGGCGTCGGTCGCGCCCATCGTCTTCAGGATCGCGATGTCGCTCGACTTCTCCATGATCATCATGATCAGCGTGACGACGATCGCGAAGGCCGCGACGACCATGATCATCGTGAGCAGCACGAACATCATCACGCGCTCGGTCTTCAGCGCCTGGAAGAAGGCCGGGAAGAATTCCTTCCAGTCCTTCGCGAAGTACGGGAAGCCGAGCCGCTTCTGAATGTCTTCGGCGACGCGGCGCGAGCGGTAGAAATCGGTCGTGCGCACCTCGACGCCGTCGATCACGTCGCCGGCCTTGCGGAAGTCGCGCGCCGCCTCGAGGTCGACGTAGGTGAAGACCTCGTCGTACTGGAAGAAGCTGGTCTGGAAGATGCCCGCCACGCGGAAGCGCTTGAGGCGTGGGCCGGGGCCGAGGGGCGTCGGCGGGCCGCCGAACGGCGAGATCACGACGATCGCGTCGCCGGGCCCGACGTTGGCGGTGAGCGCGAGCTGGCTGCCCAACAAGATGCCGGGCGCCGGCTCGCCGTCCGCGCCCGGCTCGAGGCCGAGATGCGCGAGCGCGCCCTCGGAGCCGAACATCAGGTCCGCCTGGAGGTCGCTCACCTGCGTGACGCGCTGCGGGTCGATGCCGCGCACGCGCACGCCGACGATCTCGCCGCCCGGCCCGCGGATCATGCCCTCGGCATCGAGGTACGGCGAAGCTCCCGTCACGTCCGGCGTCGCGAGGATGTCGCGGATCACCTGCTCGTAGCGCTCGATCGGCGCGCCGCGCCCATCGAACACCGTGAGGTGCGCGCGGTTTCCGATGATCTCCTCGCGCCACACGTTCTCGAAGCCGTTCATCACCGAGAGCACGGTGATGATCAGCCACACGCCGGCCGCGACGCCGGCGACGCAAATTCCCGTAATCACCGAGATGAAGGTCTGACGGCGCTTCGCGAACATGTAGCGGCGCGCGATGAACCACTCCGCGCTGCCGCGCGCGCCGAGGAAGCCGGCGGCCGCCAGCGGCGCGAGCCCGAGCGCGACGAGCGCGGCGAAGGCGATCCCGGCGTAGGCGCCGAATTCGCCGAGATCGGGCCGCGAACCGTCCAGCAGCACTGCGATCGGGATGCCGGTCGCGAGCGCGCCCGCGAGCAGCGTCGCGAGCATCTCGTCGACGCCGGCCGCGCGCGCGCCAGCGCGCCGGCGGCGCGAGCGCAGCGCGAGCGCGATCCCCGCCGCGAGCGCCACCGGAAACGCGACGTAGCCGAGCCGGCCGAGGCTGCCCGCGTACAGCGCGAACGCGAGCCCGAGCACGACGATCGCGGTGTACGCGAGCGCGCGCGGCGGCACGAAGCGCAGCACGAGCGCGACCAGCGCCTGCGCGAGCGCGACGATCGCGAACGCGATGCCCGCGAACAGCGCCCAAGCTTGCAGCATGCCGGGCCAACGCATGCCGAGGCCTTCCACCGTCTCCTCGTCGGTGCCGAGGAAGCCGAGCAGCGCCGCCCAAAGCGCGGTCATCAGCAGCACGTGCGCGAAGCGCTTCGAGCTGCGCGCGAAACGCTCGAGCACCACCACCGCAGAGCCGAAGAAGAGCAGCGCATTGGCGGCGATCGCGAGCAGCAGCGCGACGATGAAGCTGAGCGCGACTGCTCCGAGCGCTTGCGCGAGCAGCGAGCCCTCGGTCGCCTCGGCCCCGCTCACTGGCCCTCCGGCCGCAGGTGCGGGAACAGGATCACCTCCCGCAGGTTCGGCGCGCCTGTGAGGACGCGCACCAGCCGATCGACGCCGACGCCGAGCCCGCCGGTCGGCGGCATGCCGTGCTCGAGCGCGGTCAGGAAGTCCTCGTCGAGCGGATGCGCCTCCGCGTCGCCGGCGGCGGCGTCCTTGCGCGACTCCTCGAAGCGCGCGCGCTGATCGTCGGGGTCGTTGAGCTCACTGAACGCGTTCGCGAGCTCCATGCCCGCCATGAACAGCTCGAAGCGCTCCACCAGCCGCGGATCCTCGGGCGCGCGCTTCGCGAGCGGCGAGAGCTCGGTGGGGTGATGCGTGACGAAGGTCGGCTGAATCAAGCCGGGCTCGACTCTCGCCGAGAAGATCTCGTCCACCAGCAGTGCCCAGGTCGGCGCGTCGCTGTGCTCGATGCCCGCGGCGGCCGCCGCCGCGCGCAGCGCGAGGAGGCTCGTGTCGGCGAGGATGTCGATGCCGGTCGCCGCACGGATCGCGTCCGCCATCGTGACGCGCCGCCATTCGCCGCCGAGCTCGAGCGTCGTCTCGCCGCAGGGAACGCGCAGCGAGCCCAGCGCCGCTCGCGCGGCGTCCGTCACCATGGCCTGCACGAGCGCCATCATGTCGGTGTAGTCGGCATACGCCTGATAACACTCGAGCATGGTGAACTCGGGGCTGTGCTTGTGGCTGATGCCCTCGTTCCTGAAGTTGTGCGCGATCTCGTAGACCCGGTCGAGCCCGCCGATGATCAGGCGCTTCAGGTAGAGCTCGTCCGAGATCCGCAGGTAGAGGTTCTGATCGAACTTCTCGTGGTGCGTCGAGAACGGGCGTGCGGCGGCACCGCCGTAGAGCGGCTGCAAGACCGGGGTCTCGACCTCGAGGAAGCCGCGCGCGTCGAGCGTGCGCCGCAGCGAGCTGATCGTCTTGCTGCGCAAGAGCGCGATCTCGCGGGCGCGCGGGTTCGAGAGCAGGTCGAGGTAGCGCTGGCGGTAGCGCGCCTCGACGTCCACCAGGCCGTGCCACTTGTCGGGCAGCGGGCGCAGCGCCTTCGCCAGCATCTGCCCGCCGCGCGCGTCGAGCGTCAGCTCGCCCTTCTGCGTGCGCCACACGACTCCCTCGATCCGCACGAAGTCGCCGACGTCGAGCTCCTTCACGAACGCGAACGTCTCGTCCGGCGCGATGCCGCGGCGCGCGCTCACCTGCAGCTGCGCTCCGTCGTCGCCGAGCGTCGCGAACACCAGCTTGCCGAAGCTGCGCGCCGCCCGGACACGACCGACGATCGCCGCCGCCGGCCGCTCCGCCTCGAGCTGCTCGGCGCTCTTCGCGTCGTGCGCCTCACGCAGCGCGGCGACACGCACGTGCGCGCCGGTGCGCGCGGGAAACGCGTCGACGCCGGCCGCCCGCAGCTTCTCGAGCCGCTCGCGGCGCGCCTGCTGCTCTTGGTCGCTCACGCGGAGGCTCCTCCCGGTTTGGCTTCGCTCGGCTTCGCCTCGCTGCGCGCTGCGCTCGCTGCGCGCAAGAGCAGCGCAGCACGAATGAACTCGTCGAGCTTTCCGTCGAGCACGCCCATCGCGTTGCCGATCTCGACGTCGGTGCGGTGGTCCTTCACGCGCTGCGTCGGGTTCAGCGTGTAGGAGCGGATCTGGTTGCCGAAGGAGACGTCGGCTTTCTCGCCAGCCAGCGCCGCCTTGCGCTCTTCCTGCTCGACGCGCTGGCGCTCGTGCAGCCGCGCGCGCATCACCTTCATCGCCTTCGACTTGTTCTTGTGCTGCGAGCGCTCGCTCTGGCACTGCACGACGATTCCCGTCGGGAGGTGCGTGAGGCGCACCGCGGAGTCGGTCTTGTTGACGTGCTGCCCGCCCGCGCCGCCGGAGCGGTAGGTGTCGACGCGCAGGTCCTTCTCGTCGACCTCGACCTCGACCTCGTCGTCGATCTCCGGCACCACCAGCACGTTCGCGAAGGCGGTGTGCCGGCGCGCCTGCGCGTCGAACGGCGAGATGCGCACCAGGCGATGTACGCCGTTCTCTTCTTTCAGGTAGCCGAAGGCGTAGTCGCCGGCGGCGGTGAACGTGACGCTGCGGAAGCCCGCCTCGTCGCCTTCCTGCGCGTCGAGCAGATCGACCTTGTAGTCGTGGCTCTCGCACCAGAGCCCGTACATTTTGAAGAGCATCTGCGCCCAGTCGGCGGCGTCGGTGCCGCCCGCACCGGCGGAGATCGTCACGATCGCGTTGCCGGCGTCGTACTCGCCGCCGAGCAGACGCTGCAGCTCCGCGTCATCGAGGCGCTTCTCGGCGAGCGCGAGCTTCTCGGCGGCCTCGCGCGTCGCGTCGGCGTCGTCCGCTTCGGCCGCGAGCTCGAGCAGGACTTCGGCGTCGCTTTGGGCGTCCTCGATCGCCTTCAGGCCGCCGAGCTCGCGCTCGATCGCGCGCTTGTCGCGCAGGACCTGCTGCGCGCGCTCGCGGTTGTTCCAGAGATCGGGGTTGGCGGCGTCCGCGTCGAGCCGGCTCAGCCGCGCGCGCAGCGCGGCTTCGTCAAAGCCGCCCCCGGAACTCGTCGAAGCGCGCGCGCTGCGCTCTCGCGCGCTGCGTCAGCTCCATGCGGTCCAGTTGTTGGGACGGGCTCGATGCGCTCATGACGACTTGCGGCCTCGGAAGAATGCGAGGAAGGAGGCGAGCACCGTAGCGACTGTGCAGGCGTGGGCGAAGAGATCGCCGTGGCGTGTGTAGAAGGTGCGGCGTCCCGGATCCGAAGCGACGACGACGGCGCTCCGCACGAGGCCGCGCTCGAAGATCCTCGTCTGCATCACCGTGCGGCCGTCCGAATGGATCACCGCCGACACGCCCGTGTTGGCCGCCCGCAGGGTCGGAAGGCGCGTCTCCGCGGAACGCAGCGCGGTCATCGCCAGGAACTGGTAGGGCGAGCCAGTGCGCCCGTACCACGCGTCGTTCGTGATGCCGACCAGCAGCTCGGCCCCGTCGTCTGCGAAGCGCCGCACGAGGTCCGGGAAGATCAGCTCGTAACAGATGGGGATGCCGACTCGCAGCGTGTCGCCGTTCGCGAGCGGCACGTCGATCGCACGCACGCGCGCGCCCTCCGTCACGTCGGACGAGATCGAGCCCGTGGCGAGCGCTTGGATGAAGTGCCCGAGGAGCGGGCGCAGCGGCAGGTACTCGCCGAACGGTACGAGGTGGGTCTTGTCATAGCGATCGAGCAATTCACCCTCGGCGGAGAACACGAATGCGCTGTCGTAGTGCGCGATCGGCCGGCCCTGCGCGTCGAAGTCGAGCCCGACGGCGCCCACGATCAGCGGTGTACGCACCTCGCGCGCGAGCGCGGCGATGCGGCCCTGCAGCTCGGGGTAAGCGAGCGGCGCGG
Source organism: Myxococcota bacterium (assembly GCA_036560185.1). GTDB lineage: Bacteria > Myxococcota_A > UBA9160 > UBA9160 > UBA6930 > VGRF01. The sequence continues at coordinate 36,717 of DATBRS010000047.1, read as the reverse complement.
GAACCGCTGTCTCGGGCCAAGCGATCAGCTGCGCGCCGTTGCTCGCGGCTTCGCGCGTGAGCTCCTCGTAGGCGAGCAGCGTCTCCTCGAATGCAGGGGCGTCCCACTTGCGGCCTTGGTCGATGTTTCCCTGGAGCGCGGCCACGACGACCAACCGTTCTGGCGCGTGGGTCTCGACGAGCTCGTAGCTGAACTCTCTCACGATCTGCGGATACACGAGGAGGCCGAGCCAAACCGCATGGAGCGCGAACGCGACGCCGGCAGTCCGGCGGGCGCCGCGTCGAGGCGAGGCAGCGAGCGCCCCGACCAACGCCGCGCCGAAGGTCAGCGCGTAGACGCCGCCGTACTGCGCGGAAGGGAGCAGCGGACTCTGGTGCCACGCGTAGCCGATCGTCCCCCAACCGAATCCGGTCAGCACCCAGGAGCGCAGCCACTCGAACGTCGTCCAGGCCGCCGCGAGCAAGAAAGGATTCGCGAGCCCACGCTGCGCGAGCAGCGCCGCGACCCACGCGAAGCCCGCGATGAACGGCACGATGTAGAGCGACATCCCGAACGGCGCGAGCAGGCCGACCACGATCGGCGCGTGGCCGTAGGTGACCGTAACGACATACGCCCAATGCAAGAGCGCCGCGTGCGCGAGCCAGCCTGCGACGAAGCCGACGCGCAGCGCGCGCCCCGGCGCGAGGCCGCGCAGCGCGACGAGCAGCAGCGCCGGTGCCGCGGGCGCGAGCACGAGGCCGAGATCGAGCACGAAGGAATCGCCGAGCGGCTGCGGGAACGCGAAGAACGTCGCGGCCACGTAGGCCAGGATCCAGCGCCACGGCATCACGCCACCGCTTTCCACAGCGCGCGTTCCCTCGCCCGCATGCGCCTCGCGTCGCGCGCGATCTCATGGTCCCACCCCAACAAGTGCAGCACGCCGTGGATCAGGAGGCGCAGCAGCTCGTCGTTCAGCGAGTGCCCGAGCTCGCGCGCCTGGCGCGCGGCGACGCCGACCGCGATCACCACGTCCCCCAACAACTCGGCGCGATGCGCGGCGTGCACGCCCTCGACGAGCGAGTACGAGAGCACGTCCGTCGGCCCGCGCTTGCCGCGGTGCGCGGCGTTCAGCGCCGCGATCGCGTCGTCGGAGACGAGCGCGAGCGAGAGCTCCGCACGCGGCAGCCCGAGCGCGGCGAGCAGAGAGCGCGCGCGTCGTGCGAGCAGCCTGCGATCGAAGCGCGGCGCCCCGCGCGGCGGGCCCGCCACGCGCACGCTCATTTCGCGCCCGCGCCGCCCTCGCCGTCGCCGCTCTCGTAGCCGTCTCGTTCGTTCGCGCCGTTCGCACGCGCGGGCTCGAGCAGGCCCGCCGAGCGGCGGTCGTACGCGCGCACGATCGCCTGCACCAGCGGGTGCCGCACCACGTCGAGATCGGTGAAGCGCATGAAGCCGATGCCGTCGATGTCGCGCAGCACGTCCATCGCGTCGACCAGCCCGCTCGCCTGCTGGCTCGGCAGATCGATCTGCGTGATGTCGCCCGTGATCACTGCCTTCGAGTCGTAGCCGAGGCGCGTGAGGAACATCTTCATCTGCTCGGGCGTCGTGTTCTGCGCCTCGTCGAGGATCACGAACGATTCGTTCAGCGTGCGGCCGCGCATGAAGGCGAGCGGAGCGACCTCGATCACGCCGCGCTCCATCAGCCGCTGCGCCTTCTCGAAGTCCATCATGTCGTGCAGCGCGTCGTAGAGCGGGCGCAGATACGGGTTCACCTTCTCCGCGAGGTTGCCGGGCAGGAAGCCGAGCTTCTCGCCCGCCTCGACGGCCGGCCGCGCCAGGATCACGCGCGCGATCTCCTGCCGATTCAGCGCGGCGATCGCCATCGCCATCGCGAGATACGTCTTGCCCGTGCCGGCCGGGCCGATCGAGACCACGATGTCGTGCGACTCGATCAGCTCGATGTAGCGCCGCTGCGAGAGATTCTTCGCGGAGATGCGGCGCCGCGAGCCCACGTGCGACAGCACGTCGGTGTAGACCTCGCTGAGGGCGGTGCCCGGCAGCGTCGCGACGGCTTGGATCGCGGAGTGCACGTCGCTCGGCGCGACCGCGCGCCCCTCGCGCAGCAGCCCGTAGAGCTCCTCGAGCACTTGGCGGCCGAGCTTCACGCGATCTTCGGCGCCGGCGAGCCGCACCTGATTGCCGCGCGCGTGCACCGAGATCCCGAGGTCTTGCTCGACGATCCGGAGCGTGCGCTCACGTTCCCCGTACAGCGCGGAGGCGAGCTGATTGTCGTCGAAGACGAGCGTCTGACGACTCGTGGCCTCTTGCGCGCTCAGTGGATTCGCTCCGTCGTACCGCTACTCCTCGGGCAATAGAACCACGAAGTTGTCGCCGCGGCGTGCGAAATAATATGCGTCGAGCTTTTCCGTCGCCATCGGCTCGGGCAGCTCGCGCACCGCCTCGGCGAGATCCGCGGGCCAATCGCCGTGGCGGAAGCGGTAGGCCTCGACCGCGTTGCGCAGCAGCGCGCGTTCGAACGAGGCATCGGCCGCGCGGGCGAGGGCCGCTGCGCCGGGCGCGACCTCGCGCTCGCCGCCGCGCTGCAGGAACAACGCGAGCACGGCCAGCGCGACGAGGGCGAACGGCGCGAGCACGCGCAGCGCATCGAGCGGCGCGCCGGAGAAGGCGAGGCGGGCGCGGCGGATGGGCCGGGCCGACTCCCGCGGCAGCGGATCGATCACGCCGGCGCGGCGCAGGCGCGAGAGCCAGTAGACGCCGTCGAACTCGCCGAGCCGCGCGAGGTCGACGAGGCGCCGCCCGGGCGTGCGGCCGTCCACCAGCGAGAACACGCGCTCCGCCTGGGCGATGCGCGCCGGAGAATCCCCTTCGGCGCGCTCGCGGAACACGTCGAACGCCTCGCTGCGCCGCCAGACCGTCTCGATCTCGCGCGCGTCCGCGTCGAAGGTGCGCCACTCGTCCACCATGCGCAGGCCGTCCATCAGGATCTGCTCGGCGGGCGTGCTCTTCGCCGAGTCGCCCTCGCCGACGACCGGCTGCGCGGTGAAGTGGAACGAGCCCTGCGTCCAGCGCAGCAGCGTGAACATGGTGTCGTGCGTGAGCAGATCGACGGCTTCCTGAAGCTGCGCTTCGCCGAGGCCGCCGCCGCGCACGATCAGCGCGCGCAGGTCCCCGTCGCCGTCCTGCACCCCGCGCTCGCACTCCAGCATGTGCTCAGGCGTCACCAGCCCGCTGCGCACGAGCCGGTCGCCGAGCGCCGCATGCTCGTAGGGCCCCACGGGCTCGCCCCACACCACGCCGCCGCGGTCGAACGCGATGCGCACGCGCGCGTCTGCGCCCGTCACGTCGAGCACGCCCGTCTTCTGCTGCTGCCCGATCAGCTGGAAGACTTCGCCGATCCCGAAGTCGCGCAGGTTGCCGTGCAGCGCAACGCTCATCGCTACTCCTCCAACCGGAGCACGAAGGCGGCCGCGGTGGAGAACACGTAGGTGAGGGCGCAAGCGAGCACGACGGCGCGAGAGAGCATCCCCGGCAGCGGACCCACGGCCATCGGATCCGGCGGAGCGAAGAGCCACGCGCAGGCGGCCGCAACGCCGATCGCGAAGGCAGCCGCAGCGATCAGCGCCGCGACGGGCCGGCCGAAGCGGAAGCCGGCGGCCCCGGGCACGATCAGCGCGACCACGGTGAGCAGGCGATCTGCGCGCGCCCGCTGCGTACGCAGTCGATTCAGCTGCGCGACGCGCTGCGCCGAGTCGCCGACGCCGGAGCGCAGCGTGCGGGCGAGATCGGCGTAGAAGTCGCGCGGGCCCGCTGCCCGCTCGAGAGCGCGCGCGGCAGCGGCCGCTGCGATCAGGACGATCGCCATCAGCAGTGCGGCCGTTCGCCAGCCGCCGCCGATCCAGCCGGGCGCGAGGCGCGCGCGCAGGGCGGCGGCGAGCTGCGCCGGCGCATCCATCTTTGCGGCGCGCGCCGCGACCGAGGCGGCGGGCAGGCTGACGTCGGTCACGAACGCCTCGTTGCCGAGCGCGTGGCCCGACCACAGCTCGACCGCCGCGGAATCGAGCGCCTGCGCAGAGAGCAGCGCGCGATCTTGGTCGTCGAGGCGGATCGCTTGGCCGTAGGCCTGCGAGAGGTTCAGATAGGCGATCGCCGACGGCTCGAGCTTCGTCGCCTTCTCGTAGAGCTCGATCGCGCGCGCCAGGTCGCCGCGCGCGTACTCGATGTTCGCCGCGTTGTTGAAGACATCCGCGGTCGGCCGGCGATCGAGGATCCGCGCGAACCCTTGCGCCGCGACCTCGCGCTCGCCGACGCGCTTTGCCCGCACGGCCACGGCCTGCGCCGCCGCCTCGTCCGCGCCCGCGGCGCGCAGCGCCACGCCCACGTCGTCCGAGGTCGGCAAGCCCGCCTCGATGCGGTGCACCGCGACCGCGAGGGGATCCGCGACGAGCAGCATCCGGCCGAGCGCGACGCGGTCGGCGCCGCTGTAGAGCGCGATCAGCCCGACGCCCGCGACCGCGACCGACGCGATGCGCTTGGCGGCCGATCCGCTCGCCGCCGCGATCGCAGCCAAGCCGAGCGCGGCGCCCGCCGGACCTTCGTGCAGCGCGAGCCCCATGGGGAGAGCGCCGATCATGGCGAGCGAGGCCGGGCCGGAGAGCTTGAGCCGCGTCGCACCGAGGCCGTACATCAGCGTGGGGAGCGAGCTCGCGGCGCCGAGGAACAAGAAAAGCGCGGCCCACCCCAGCGCAGCGAGGGTCGCCGCCTGGCTCACCGTCGCGGCCATCCAGGCGCGCGCTTCGAGATGCTTCGGCACCACATCCAGGGCCGTGCCGAGCGTCCGGAGACCCTCCGGAATGCTCCCGCGCTCGAGCTGCGCTTGGGCGAGGCTGGCTTGCGCCGCCGGAAGATTCGGCGCCAGGCGCACTGCCTGCGCGGCGCGCTCGAACGCACCGCCGTGCTCCTCCGAGAGCAAGAGCGCACGCGCAGGCCCATCCAGATCGCGCAGGCCGAGGCTCAGCCCCGCGCGCTGCGTGCGCGCGACGCGCTCCTCGAGCGAGTTCGCGGGCAGCCGCCAAGCGCGATCGATCGCACTTCTCACCGGGTCGCGATCCGGCATCTCGGCGAGCGGCGCCGGCGGCCAGAGTGCCAGCGCCGGGGCGGGCGGCGAAGCCGTGGGCGTGGGCTCGCCTGTGTGTGCGGCGTCGGCCGCAGCAGCAGGGTGGCGCGCGGCAGGTCCCGACGGCACCGCGCGCGTCGGGCTCGCCCACAGCAGGGCGAACGCCAAGGCCCACGCGGCTGCGAAGCTGACGCGCACTCGTCTCCCTCCCGCGCGAGCTTCATCGGAGCATCGGCGAGCGGGCCTGAGGCCCCGCTACCACGCGCGGCGGGCCGTCCGGGCCGTCGCCGGAACGGGCGGCGGACGCAGACGGCCTCGCCTATGTTGCGCCGCCTTTTTGGGCCGGCCCGTTCGGGCGGCCGTCGTCGCCGCACCCCGGTTTCGCGTCGGCGCGTGATCCAACCAGGAGAGTTTCCGTGGCCCAGCACAAGTCCGCCGAGAAGCGCGCTCGCCAAGCCGAGCGACGCCGCACCCGCAACCGAGCGATCACGAGCTCGCTGCGCTCCCGCGTGAAGGCGGTGCGCGAAGCGATCGCGAGCGGCGACAAGACTGCGGCAGCGGCGCGGCTGCACGAGGCGGAGAAAGCGCTGCGGCAGGCCGCGACCAAGGGCGTGCTGAAGAAGGAGACCGCCAGCCGGCAGGTCTCGCGGCTCGCCAAAGCGGTGAACAAGACAGCCAGCGCGTAATTCCGGGGAGCGCGCGAGCGCGCTCTCTCTCAGGCCGCCAGGCCCAACACCAGCCGCTCGAGCGCGAGCTCTGGCGGAAGCGCGCCCTGGCCCTTCAGCACCTCGTCCACCTCGTGGATCGCGCGCAGGCACGAGAGCAGCCGCGCCGGCGAGTAGCGGCGCGCCTGGCGCTCGAGCTTCTGGACCATGAAGGGATGCCCGGCGGGCGGCTGGCCCGCGCGGCTGCGCGCGAGCTTGCGAAAGTGCCCCGCGAGCGAGCCCAATAACACCTGCGGCGGCGCGCCGGCGCCAAGCATGCGCGCGAGCAGCGCCAGCGCGTCGGCGGCGCGGCCCTCGCCGATCGCGTCGGTGAGGTCCCAGATCGGCTCCTCGGCGACCGCGCAGATCGTTTCCTGGACGTGTGCGCGCGTGACGCGCGCGCCCTCGCCCGCGAACAGCACCGCCTTGGTCAGCTCCTGGCGCAGCGCCAGCAGGTTCGGCCCGACCGACTCGGCGAGCAGCTCCGCCGCCGCGGGCTCGAGCGTCACGCCCTGCGCGCGCGCCTCGTCGCGCAGGAAGCCGAGCGCCTCTTTGGCGTTCTTGGGCGGATCGCAGGCGACGAACGCCGCCGGCTCCGCAAACGCTTTTACCCAGCGCGCGCGGCGGTCGATCTCCTCCGCGATCACGACGAGCGTGCAGGTGTCGCTGCCCGCGACGTCGGCGACGACCGCGCCGAGCGCTTCCGCCAGCGCCTCGCCCTTGCCGCCCTTGCGCGCCTCCGGCTCGCGCAGCACGACCAGCCGGCGCTTCGCGAGCAGCGGGAGCGCGCGCACGCTGTCCTGCAGCTGTCCGGGCGTGGTGCGCTCGCCGGCGAGGCGCTCGAAATCGAAGTCGCCGCCGCCGTCGCCCAGCGCCGCCCGGCGAATCGCCGCGAAGGCCTCGTCCCGCAGCAGCGCCTCGGCGCCGGCAATCAGGTACGCGGGGCGCACCCGCCCCGTGCCGAGCTCGCGCGCCAGCTCGCTCGGCGTCATGGCGCGATGCGCTCGAACAGCGCGTCGTGGATGCGGCCCGCGAGCAGGCTCGCGAGGCGGCGCAGCGCCTCCTCGCGATGCGTGCGCTCGACCTCGACGTCGGCGCTCGCGACGTAGCGCTCCGTCTCGGTCTGCGCGGTCGCGTCGAGCGGAACGATCGTGCCGTCGCGCCGGACGACGCGGATCGCGAGGCCGAGCCGCAGCTCGTACTCGAGCGCGAGCGCGATCGAGGAGAAGCTCTTGCGCGAGACCGCGAGCTTTTCAACTGCGCCGGAGATCACGACGTCCGCGCGCGCCGGATCCTCGACCAAGCGCAGCGCGCCGCGCCGCATGAACTCACGCGACAGCGCGTCGGCCACCAGCTGCTCGATGCCCGGCTCGAACGTGTCGTTCCGCAGCCCGACGATGGCCACCGTCTTCGCGTCCCCGAGCGCGTCCGCATATCGCACCGGCGCGTAGCCACACGCGGCGGCCCACGCGCACAGCGCGATCAACGCAAACGCCCGCGCATTCATCACAGCGGCGCGGGTTAGCAGAGCAGCGAACCCGCGGCGACGCGCACCGCTCTCTTCCCTCGCTCGGCCCGCTACTCGAGCTTCAGCAGCGCCTTCGCGACCGCCAGCACCCGGTTCGCCTGAATCGGCTTCGTCAAATACTCGTTCGCTCCGAGCGCGAGCGCGCGGTCGCGATCCTCCTGCGCCCCCTCGGTGGTGATCACGACGATCGGCATCGCCGCCAGGTCGGGCTCCTGCCGGATCAGGTGGATCAGCTTGAGCCCGTCCATGACGGGCATGTTGATGTCGATCAGCGCGAGATCGAACTCGTCGGCGGTGACCTTGCGCAAGCCGTCCATGCCGTCTTGCGCCTCGACCACCTCGACGCCTCGCAGGCGCTTCAGGGCGAACGCGAGCAGCTGCCGCATGGTGGGACTGTCTTCGACGATCAGGATGCGATGGCGGTCCATTTCAAACCTCGCAATGGGTTCTCGAGTCGGCGCTACTTGGTCAGTAGATCGATGAAGCCTTGAATCGTGCTGAGCTTGCGCTCGGATTGGCTGTGCAGCTGCGCCGCGAAGATCGCGGTGGCCGCGTGGCCGGCGAGCAGCGTGAACAGCTCGTGATCGAGCGGCGTGAGGCCGTCCTTCTGCACGAGCAGCTCGAAGATCGCGATCGCCCCGATCGGGCGATCGTTCACGCGCAGCGGAATCGCCACGATCGGGCGCGAATAGTCGCGCGACGCGGGCTCCGGGTTGCACGAGGTCGCGCCGGTCGCGACCGCCGCGCCGACGGTGCCCTCGCCGAGCGGCATGCTCGGAAACACCGCCACGTCTTCGCCCTCGGAGGCGACGGCCTCGAGCAAGCCGGTCTTCTCGTCGTGGACGTAGACCGCGAAGGTCTGCGCGCCGACCAGGTTGATCACGATCTCGATGATGATCTTGACCACCTCGGCGACGTTCAGCGTCGAGTGCAGCTGGTACGAGGCGACGTAGAGGTTCGCGAGGTTGTTGTTCTCCTCCTCGACCTCCACGAAGCGCGTAGCGAATTGGCGATTTTCGTCCTCGAGCGCGCGCATGCGCTCGAGCGCGTCGCCGCGCTCGCCCTCGAGGCCGCGAATTCGCTCGAGCAGCTCCTGTCGCAGCTTCGACCACTCGCCGTTGTCTTGGGCCGCCTCGTCCTGGCGCGACTCGACCTCGAGCAAGCGGCGGCGCAGCCGCGCGTTCTCGTCGAGGAGCTCCTTGGTGAATTCCGCGCCGCGCCGGAACACGGCGAGGAACTCGTCCGCACGCTCGAACAGATCGTCACTCATGACCCTTGCCCTCACGCTTCGCGCTCTCTTGCGCGAAGCCATTCTGAATCGCAGCGGGAATCGCGTGCAGCGGCAGCACGGCATCGACCGCGCCGATGCGCACGGCTTGGCGCGGCATGCCGTACACGACCGCAGTCTCCTCGGACTCGGCGATCACGTTGCCGCCGGCGCTCTTCACCGCGCGCACGCCGAGCGCGCCGTCGTCGCCCATGCCGGTCAGCACCACGGCCAGGAGATCCGGCCCGTAACACTTCGCGGCGGACGCGAAGAGCCGATCGACGCTCGGGGCGAAACGATCCGAGCCGTCGGCCGGCACGACCCGCGCCACGACGCCGCCGCCCACCGCTTCGAGCTCGAGGTGGCGCCCGCCCGGCGCGATCAGGATCGTGCCCGGCTCGAGCGCCATGCCGGATTCCGCCTCGTGCGCCGCGAACGAGGTCGTGCGCGCGATGCGCGCGGCGAAGCTGCGCGTGAAGCCCTCGGGCATGTGCTGGGCGACCACGAACGCGCAGCGGCCCGGCTCGCTGATCGCCGCGAACAGCTGGAGCAGCGCGGCGGGCCCGCCGGTCGAGGCGCCGACCGCCACCACGCGCGGCGCGCTGGCGCCCCCGCTCGACGCGACGCGCGGCAGCTGGCGGATGCGATCGCGCACGCGGTCGATGCGCAGCTCGCGCACCGCGAGCACCTTGGCGAGCAGCTCGCTCTCGATCGTGGCGAGCTCGGGCGCGGCGCGCCGCGTCGGCTTGGTGACGAAGTCCACCGCGCCGAGCTCGAGCGCCTTCCAGACGTCTTCCTTGCCGCCGAGCCCGCTCACGACCAGCACGGGCGTCGGCTTCTGCGCCATCAGCATGCGCAGCAGCGTGAAGCCGTCCATGCGCGGCATCTCGAGATCGAGCGTGACGAGGTCGAGCTCGAGCGCGAGCGCCTTGCGCAGCGCCTCCTCGCCGTCGCGCGCGACGTCGACCACCTGGATCAGCGGCGAGCGTTCGAGCAGCTGCACGATCGTGCGCCGGCTGTAGGCCGAGTCGTCGATCACGAGCACGCGCAGCGGGCGGTTCTTGGTCATCGCTCGCCCTCCGCGCCCGTCGTGCGCCGCAGCGCCGAGAATGCCGCCGTGTGACGCGGGTCCACCGGCGGCGGCCCCGTCTGCGGCCGCCGGTAAACGAGGTCGCTGCGCAGGTGCGCGAGCTCGAAGGCGCTGGTCACGTGGATCAGCGATTCGCTGTGGCCCAGTAACAAGTATCCGCCCGGCGCGAGCCGGCCCGCGAAGCTCTCGATCACGCGCGCCTTGGTCTCGCGGTCGAAGTAGATGATCACGTTGCGGCAGAGCACGACGTCGAGCGGGCCGAGCAGCGAGAAGCGCGCCGGCTCGAGCAGGTTCAGGCGCGTGAACGACACGTGCTGCCGGACGTCGGGCGACAGCACGTGCAGTCCGCTGCGCTCCTTGAAGTAGCGGGCGCGCAGGTCGGGCGGCGTCTCGCGGAACGACGCCTCGCGGTACTCGGCTTCGCGCGCCTTCGCGAGCACGCGGCGCGAGATGTCGGAGGCCTGCACGCGCAGGTCGATGCCGGGACGCAGGCCCGCCTCGAGCGCCATCATCACGATCGAGTACGGCTCCTCGCCGCTCGAGCAGCCCGCGGACCAGACGTTCACCGGCCCCGCGCGCTGCAGCAGCAGCGCCGGCACGATCTCGTCGATCAGCGCGCGCAGCTGGTTCCGCTCGCGGAAGAAGTAAGTCTCGTTGGTGGTGAGCTCGTCGATCACCGAGGCGAGCTCGTCTTCCCCGGCCGCGCCCTTCCGTAACAAGTAGTGGTAGGCTGCGAAGCTCTCGACGTCGAGCTGCCGCATGCGGCGCGACAGCCGGCTCTCGAGCAGGAAGCGCGAGTCGTCGCCGAACCAGAGGCCACAGACCGAGCGGAAGAAGTCCCGGAACATCCGGTACTCCGCATCGCTGAGCCGCTGCTGCGCCGCCTCGCTCGCCACGTCAGCTCTCCAGCGACGTCAGCGCGGAGAGCAGCGCTTCGCACACGAATTCGTCGCGCTCGACGGCGAGCCGCGCGTGCAGGTGCGGCAGCGCCGCCAGCGCGCGCTGCGCCGCGAGCTCGCTGGCGGCGCGCGCGCGCACGGGCCACGCGGAGTGCGCGAGCAGCGCGACCAGCTCGAGGTGCAGCGCGTGGCCGCCGTGGGCGCCGACGCAGGCCACGGCGCGCTCCACGATCTCGGGCTCGGAGGAGCGCAATGCGAAAGCCGCGATCGCGGCGGCGTCGGCACCGCCGAAGCGCTGGAGCGACGAGAGCGCCGCGAGCGCCACGACGTCGTCTCCGCGCAGGCCGTTCGCGAGCAGCGCGAGCGCGGCTTCCCGGCTCGCGGGCAGCGCGGCGCGCAGCGCGAGCGCGCTCATCACCGCAGCCCGCACGCGCGCGTCTCGATCATCGGCCAGTGCCGCGAGGTCGCTGTCGGCGCTCGGCGAGCCGATCTCGGCGGCGGCCCGCGCCGCGGCGCAGCGCACGCTCGGCGCCTCGTCCGCGAGCGCGACGCGCAGCAGGTCGTCGCCGGCGGGGCCGATGCGCGCGATCGCCTCGACGGCGCTGCGGCGCACGCGCTCGCTCGGATCGGCGAGCAGGCCGCGCACGCGCGCGGCGTCCGCGGGCCGGGCGAGCCGCGCGAGCAGGCGGGCGCCCGCGATGCGAGCGCGCTCGGAGCCGCGCAGCAAGCGCGTGTCCACGAGCGCGATCGCGGCATCGATCGCCTCGCCGCCCTCGCGCTCGCCGAGCTGCAGGATCGCCTCGATCAGCGCGTCGGTCTCGTCTTCGGCGGCGTCCCGCGGCGCGCGCGCATCCTCCTTGGCGAGCGTCCCGATCAGCTCGCCGAAGGAGACCGCCGTGGCGCAGCTCGCGAGCGCGCGCGCGGCCGCGGCGCGCACTTCGCTCGAGGAGTCGAGCAGGATGGTGCGCAGCATGCGCTCCGCGCCGGCGCCGCCGCCAGCCGCGAGCGCGGTGCACGCGAACGCGCGCTCCGCCGCGCTCAGCTGTGGCCAGGCTTGCGCGAGGGCCTGCGGCAAGTCGCCGCCGAGCGCGCCGAGCGCCGCGCACGCGGCGCCTGCAGTGACTTCGTCGAGGCCGCATTGCGCGAGGACGCGCGCGGTGGCGGGCGAACGCAGCATGGCCGCGAACTGAACCGCGGCGAGGCGCGCGAGCGGCTCCGACGCCTCCAGCCGCTCCCCCGCGTGCTGCGCGACCTCGGGATGCGCCGCCGCGAAGGCGCGAACTCGCGCTTCGATCTGCGCTGCGTCGCCGGGCGCCGCGCGGCCGGCGAGTGCCGTGATCGCGCGCGCCGCGGCGTCGCGAACGCTCGCGCGCCGTGACAGCACGCCTTTCAGAATCGTGTCGGGCGCCTCGGCCGCGCCGCTCTGTCCGAGCGCCGCGTAGCCCGCCACGGCGAGCAGCGGGTCCGCGATCGCGGCCTCGATCGTCGCGAGCGGGATCGGCGCTTCGAGCCGGACGAGCGCGCGCAGCGCGGCCAGCCGAACCAGCAGCTCCGGGTCCTCGGCGGCGAGCCGCGCGAGCGGTTCCGTGGCGCCGCAGCGCTCGAGCGATGCGAGCGCGTCGGCCGCGGCCGCTCGCACGTTCGGATCGACGTCCTCGAGCGCGCGGCACAGGCCGGCCTCGGCGCGCGCATCGCCGATCGCGCCGAGCACGTCGACGACCTGCTTGCGCACGTCCACATCGGGCGACGTGAGCGCGCGGATCAGCTCCGGCGTCGCGTTGCGGCCGCACGCGGTGAGGGCTTCGAGCGCCGCATTCCGGCGCCCGGGGTTGTCGCCGTCGGCGATGGCATCGAGCAGCGTGCTGACGACACCGACGCCTTCCGGCAGCGCGGCGAGCCGCGCGACCGCGGTCTTGCGCACGCGCCAGCTCACGTCGCCGAGCCGCTCGATCAAGAGCGGCAGCGCTTCCACCGCGGGCAGCAGCGTCGTGCGCTCCACCGCGAGGCGGCGCAGCTCCTCGTCCGCGTGGACGAGCTGCGCGAGCAGGTTCTGGCTCTCCGTCCCGCCCATCGCCGCTACTTCATGCCCCGCTGCTTCGCGACGCGCAGCAGCTCGTCTGCGAGGTAGTCGCGTTCGGCGCGCACGCGCGCGTCGATGCGCTCCTGAAACAGATGGCGGCCCTCGGCCAGGTCGCCGTCGAGCGCCTCGACCACGTTTCGCGTGCGAATCGCCTCGCTGAACTTCTGCTCGTTGTAGAGCACGATGTCGGAGACGATGATGCGCGCCAGGCGCTCGGCCTTCGCGCGTTGCTCGTCGAGCCCGTCGGCGGCGCGCGCGCGCGCGGGCGCGGCCTCCGCCGCGAGCGGCGCTGCGGCCGGCGCGACTTGTTGGGGCGCGGACTCGCGCACGGTGCGGAGCGGAGCCGGCGCGCTGCGGCGCGGAGCCGGCGCGGCGGCGGGCGCCAGCGCGATCCCGCCCTGCTCGAGCAGCGGCAGCGCGCCCTCCGGCAGATCGGGCATCTCGAGATAGGCGTCGGCGCCGTAGGTCTCGCGCGCGGGCCGGCGATAGCGCTCCTGGTTGTGGATCGCGCCCACCAGCACGATCCAGGTCGCGCGCAGGCTCTCGTTGCGCTTCACCAGCTCGCACACCTGGAAGCCGAACATCTTCGGCAGGTGCGCGGCCACGATCGCGGCTCGCGGCAGCTGGCGCTGCAGCTCGAGCACGGCGTCGACGCCGTCGTGCGTGACGATCGTGCGCAGGCCGCGCGCCTCGAGCGCTCCCGCGAGCTGCTTGGCGATGTCGGCCTCGGGAATCGCGATCAGCACGAGCTCTCCGCTCGGGCTGGGCGGGGCGACGGGAGCGACGGCCACCGGCGCAGGCGCCGGCATCGCGACCGGCGCGGGCGCCGCTCGCGGGGCGGGGGCGGGCGCGGGCGGCGGCGCGTCGAGGTGGATCTGCGTGCGGTCGTTTGCCTCGGTCTCCCCTTCCGGTGCGCGCACGCGGAACACCGAGTCGCACTTGGCGCAGCGCAGGCGCACGCCGCCGGCCGCGAGCTTCTCGCGCTCGACGCGATAGCGCGCGCCGCATTTCGGACATCCGGCAATCATGTCGTCTCCCGCCTCCGCCTGATCAGGCGATCCGGAACCTCTGCATGTCCTCGCGCAAGGCTTCCGCGAGCTGCTGCAGCGAGCTCGCTGCCGCGCCGAGCGCGTCGGTGGCCTCGTCGTTGGTGTGCGTGCGCTCGGACACTTCGCCGAGCGCCGTCACCGCGCTCTGGCAGCTGTCGCTCTGCTGCTGCAACGCCGCGTGGATGCGATCCACCGCCTCGCGCACGCCCTCGATGCTGTCGCGGATGCGCAGCGCGCCGCGGGTCTGCTCCTCGGTGGTGCGCTGCGTCTGCTGCGCCACCTCGCGCATCACCATCGAGCCGCGCATCACCACCTCGTTGCCGCGCGACTGCTCGCCGACCGAGTTGCGAATCTGCTCGACGTGCGAGCTCACGCCGTGCGAGAGCTGCTCGACGTGAGCGGCCGCGCGCGTCTGCTCGCGCATCGCCTGCACGATCTCCTGGATGCGCTCGCCCGCGTGGCGCGCGGCCGAGGTGATCTCCTCGAGCGCGACGCCGGCCTGCGCCGAGAGGTCGACGCCGCTCTGCACCCGCTCTGCGCCCTGACGGATCGCATCGGCGGCGCTCTGGCTCTCGGTCTGCACCGAGCGAATCAGCCCGCCGATCTCCTTAGTGTTCGCGAGCACGCGATCGGCGAGATCTTTGATCTCGTCCGCGACCACCGAGAACGCGCGGCCCTGGTCGCCCGCCTGCGCCGCGATGATCGCCGCGTTCAGCGCGAGCAGGTTCGTCTCGTCCGCGATCTCGTCGATCACGTCCACGATCGCGCCGATCTCCTGCATGCGATCCGCGAGGCCGCCGATCGTGCGGTTCGCCGCATCGGTCGCGTCGCGGATCACCTCCATGCCGCGCATCGTCTCCTGCACACGGTCGCGTCCGCCGTCCGCCAGCTCGACCACGCGCGTCGAGAGCCGCGCCGTCTCGAAGGCGTGCGCATCCACGGACTGCATCGAGCGCGCCATCTCGCCCACGGACGAATTCGTGTCGACGACCGCGACGTTGAGCGCCTCGCTCGCGTCGCCGGCTTGCGCGACGCTGCGCACCATCTGGTCGATCGACGATCCGACTGCCTCGACCTGCGTGTTGAGCGCGATCGTGGTCTGATTCAGCTCCTCGCTCGCCGCGCCGAGCTCGAGCACCGAGCTGCTCGCCTCTTCGACGCCGCCGATCAGCTCCTGCGTCGAGGTCGTGATCGCAGTGGCCTGGCGGTTCACGACCGCGACGGAGGCGTTCGCGCGCTCGATGCCCTGCACCTGCGCGACCGTCACCTTGCGCACGCGAGCGCCGATCTCGGCGAGTGCGCCGGCGGACTCTTCCATCTGCGCGACGGTCGAGACCACGCGTCCGAGCGTGCGCCCGAGCGTGTCGGTCATCTTCGCGAAGGCGTGCGCCACGGCGCCGAGCTCGTCGTCGGACTCGATCACGCCGCGCGCGGTGAAATCGCCGCTGCCCACGCGGTCCGCCTGCTCGCGCAGCCGCCGCGCGACGTAGCGCGTCTCGCGCGCCACGAGCTGCGCGACCAGCACCGAGATCGCGATCAGACCCGTCAGCACGAAGCCGATCACCCAGAGCGCGGGCGTCACGTCGCCGACGATCTGATCGAGCGGGCTCGACACCACGAGCGCGCGATCCGCATCGAGCTGCACCCACGCGAAGCTCGCCGCGGAATCGAGGCCCTCGCTCGTCGTCCCCTCGACCTCGTCGCTGCGAATCCACGCGAGCTCGCGCGGCGACAGCTGGAGCTCGGCGGGCGCGGCCGCGTTCTCGTGCAGCGAGAGCACGCCGAGGTTCGTCGCGAGGCCGCGCTGCTGCGCGGTCGCGAGCAGGTAGCGTTGCGCGGCGGGGTTCGTGCGCATGCCCTTGGCCGCGCCTTCCAGGAACGCCGTCTTGAAGCGCAGATCGTGCGCTTCGATCATCTCGACCGCGACCGAGTATCCGAGCAGCGCCATGAAGGCGACCGACGCCGCCGCCGCGGCGGCCACCGGGATGCCGAGCTTCAGCATCAGCGACGACGGTTGGCCGTCGGCCGCGCGCTGTTCCGCCGTGAGCTGGCTCGCGAAGTAGTCGCGCGTGGGCTCGATGAAGCGCTGCACGGCCCAGGTGCAGAAGGGAATGCAGGCGGCGCCGCCGATCAGGGAGCCGAGCGTCAGCACGACGAGCGTGAAGGTCGTCGCGTCCGGTACCGCGAGCTTGAACCAGAACGGCACGATGAACGCGCTGGTCGTGTAGCTGATGGCTTGGGTGCGAATCGCCTGGAGCGGGATGCGACGGCACGCCGCATAGGCGCGCCGCACTTCCTCCTGCGAGACGGATCCGGCGCCCGCGCGATCCAGCGCGTGCACGACGTCGGCGTCGGCGACGCGCTGCATGCGCTGCGAGAAGATCGTCAGTGCGACGCCCTGCACGCCCACGGCCCAGGCGAGCTGGCGCCAGCCCTCGCCGCCGAGGTCGAGCACGGCCGCGAAGTACAGCAGGATCAGCACGGCGCCGATCATCCCCGGCACGGCCGCAGTCGAGATGAATCGCCGGCGGAACTCGCTTCCGCTCGCGAAGGGTGCCCGCTCCATCAACTCTCCTCTCCGCTGCGAGCCGATCGGTAGATGCGCTCGAGCAGGTGCTCGACGGAAATCACGAGTGCCGGGGCTGCGCCCTCGCGCCGCACGACGGCGCGCACCGCGTCGTAGCCCGCGTGGGTCGCGAGCGTGGGCGGCTCCTCGAGCGCCGTCACCGGCAGCGTGATGACCTCGGCGGCGCTGCCGACGCGCAGCCCGAACACGAGGCCTTCGCACTCCAAGATCGCGACGCGCGCGAGCGGGTCGTCGCTCAGGGGCAGATCGAGCAGCGCGCGGCCGAGATCGACGACCGGAATCACGCGCCCGCGCAGATCGATCACGCCTTCGATCAGGCTCGGCGCCTTGGGCAGCGGCGTGATCTGCGGGCAGCGCGCGACCTCGCGCACCTGCTGCGCGTCGACCGCGAGCGTCACCTCGCCGAGCGGGAAGCAGGCGAGCTCGATGCCGTCGCGCGGCGCCTCGCTGGTCTCAGCTTGCATCGAAGGTCACCAGGAATTCCGGGGCGATCAGGCTCACGAAGCGATCTCCTCGCGGCGCGAGCGCCGTGATCAGGCCGCCGTCCGTGTTCGTCGGCGGGCGCAGCTCGCTCTCGTCCACGCGCAGCACCTCGTGCACGCCGTCGACGAGCAGTCCGGTGATGTCGCCGTGCTCGCCGCTCATCACGATCACGCGGCTGCCGCGTCCGGGCGCGACCGGCGCGAGCCCGAGGCGCCGCCGGGCGTCGATCACCTGCACGATCTCGCCGCGCAGCGAGATCACCCCGAGCACGTCATCGGGCACGTGCGGCATCGGCGTCAGTGCGCGCGGGCGCACGATCTCGCGCACGCGCTCGATCGGCAGCGCGTAGATCGCGCTGTCGAGCGAGAACACCAGCAGCTCGCGCTGCGCGCGGGCGGGCGCCGCGGCGTCGCGGGTCGCGGCCGCGCGCGCCAGCACGTCCCAGGCGCGAGTCTCGGCGCTCATGCGGCCTCCGCGCGTTGCGCGCTCGACACGAGCGCGGCGACGTCGAGCACGAGCACGGCGCTGCGATCGCCGAGCTCGGTGGCGCCGGCCACGCCGCGCACGCTGCGCACCGGGCCTTGGATCGGCTTGATCACCGTGTCGCGCTGGCCGTCGAGGCGGTCGACGAGCAGCGCAAGGCGCGCGTCGCCGAGGCCGAGGATCACCGCGAACGGCTTCGCCGCGGGCGCGCCGCTGCGCACCGCGAACTCGTCGCGCAGGCGCAGCACGGGCAGCGCGTCGCCGCGCAGCGCGAGCAGCTCGCGCGAGCCGCTGCGCTGCAGCGAGCTGGCCTCGGGGATCAGCACCTCGCGCACCGCGTTCAGCGGCACGGCGTAGCGCTCGTCGCCCACGCCTACGACGAGCGCTTGGATGATCGCGAGCGTGATCGGCAGCGTGAGCGTGACGGTGGTGCCCGCGCCGAGCGTGGAATCCACCGCCGCGATGCCGCCGAGCGCTGAGACGTTCGTGCGCACCACGTCCATGCCGACGCCGCGGCCGCTCGTCTCGCTCACCTCGGCGCGCGTCGACAGGCCGGGCGCGAACACCAGGTCGAGCATCTCGCGCGGCGAGAGCTGCGCGCCCGCGGCGACCAAGCCGCGCTCGACCGCCTTGGCGCGGACCCGCTCGCCGTCGATGCCGCGGCCGTCGTCGGCGACCGTGATCACCACGTCGTTGCCGCGCTGCGACGCCTCGAGCCGAATCACGCCCTCGGGCGGCTTGCCCGCGGCGCGCCGCTCATCGGGCGTCTCGAGCCCGTGGTCGAAGGAGTTGCGCACGATGTGCATGAGCGGGTCGACGAGCTCTTCGACGATCAGCTTGTCGAGCTCGGTGTCGGCGCCCTTGATCTCGAGCCGAACCTGCTTGGAGAGATCGAGCCGCAGCCGGCGCGCGACCCGCGACAGCTTGTCGAAGACTTGGCGCAGCGGGACCATGCGCACCTCGATCACGCTGGCCTGCAGATCCTGCAGCTTGCGATCGAGCGCCTTGTGGATCTTCTCGAGCTCCGCGCCGAGGCGCGCCGCACCGGGCTCGGCCGCGAGCCGCCGCGCGAACGCCGAGAGTGCGCCGCGCTCGAGCGCGAGCTCGCCGACCAGATTCATCAGCTCGTCGAGCTTGCGCACGTCGACGCGCACCGTGTCGCTCACCGAGCGCAGCGTCACGTTCTCGCTCTCGGCGGCGGCCGCCTCGCGCGCATCCAAGTCGATCCCCGCCTCCTGCGCCGGCGCCGAGCCTTCGGCGGACGCCGGCGGCGCGGGCTCCGCCGCGACGCTGCTGCGCCCCGCGCGCGCGACGTGGATCGCGCTCTGCGGCAGCTCGAGCCGCATCGCGAGCGCCGCGGCGTCGAGGTCGGTGGCCGCGAGCAGTGCGAAGCGAATCTCGCCGGGACCGCTCGCACCGGGCGAGGGCAGCGTCGAGAGCAGCTCGCCGACCTCGCGCAGGGCGCTGCTGATCTCCGAGAGCTTCTCCTCGAAGCTCGCCAGCTCGAACACCGCGGTGACGACGAAGATCGACCGGCCGCGCGTCAAGCTCTCGCGCAGGCGATGCTCCTCGTACTCCGTGAGCGCGTTCAGCAGCGCGGGCGGAGCGTCGATCGCGTTGAGGGCGTCGGCCGCCGCGCCCGGCGCAGCGGGCTCGCGCGCGTTCTCGTCCACGATGCGCGCGATCAGGGCCGCGACGATCGCGCCAAAATCCGCAGCGAGGCCGTCGTGCGCGAGCTGCTCGAGCGCGTGACCGAACAGCTCGACGGACTCCTCGAACAAGCCGAGCCGCGCGGCCGTCGGTTGCGCGCGCCCGAGCCGCCAGGCGTCGAGCAGATCCTCGATGCGGTGCGCGAGGTCGGCGAGCGCCTCGAGCTCGAACATGCCCGAGAGGCCCTTCAGCGAGTGCGCCGAGCGGAACAAGCGATTCAGCGTGTCGGGCGCGAGCTCCTCGCCCGCGCTCGCGCGCTCGAGGCAGGCCCCGAGGTCGTCGCGCATGCGCTCGAGAATCTCCTCCGCCTCGGAGAGGAACTCGCGCGGTGCCCGTCCGGGCGCGGCCTTGTCGCGTCGGCGGGCCATTAGGCCTTCTCGTCCGGGAGCAGATCCTCGACGACGCGCACGAGCTCGGGCGCGGCGAAGGGCTTCAGCAAGTACGCGTTCGCGCCGAGCGCGAGGCCGCGGCGGCGATCCTCGTCACTGCCCTCGGTCGAGACGATCACGAGCGGCGTGCCGGCGTGGCGCGCGTCGCCGCGCACGAACGAGATCAGCTCGAGCCCGTTGATGTCGGGCATGTTGATGTCGGTGACGATCAGGTCGTAGTGGTGGCGCGGGAGGAGCCGCAGCGCCTCGAAGCCGCTGGCCGCGAGGTCGACCTTCAGCGGGCGCGAGCAGTCCTCGAGCACGGCTGCGAGCCACTCGCGCATCGTTTGCGAGTCTTCGACGACGAGCACGCGTTGCACGCGATTCCTCCTCCGAGCGCGCGCAGTCGTGCGCCCGTTGACGCATCGGACTCGGTAGGCGGATTCTTGAGATAGTCCGCCGAGTTCTCGCGCCTAAGCGCGCCCTGCCCGCGCGCTGCGGGGGCCGTCGCTTCAGGCCGGCGGGCGCTCAGGAGCGGGCGACGTCTCCGGCCTCGGCGAGCGCTCGTTCGAGCAGGGTGCGGTCGAGCGCGAGACCGGCCTCGTGGAGGACCACCTCGAGCGCACCGGTGTCGGGCAGGAGCAGCCGGCCGGGCAGGTTGTCGGCGTACAGGATCGCGACGACACGATTCGCACTCTCGATCGGCGCGACGAACGCCTCCGCCGGCGCCTCGTTGCCGAGCATCACGCACAGGCGGTGGTCGCCGTCGTCGAGCGGGCGCCCGCGCACGGGCTGCAGCGTGTCGATCACGCGGCGCACCCAGGCGGACTCGCGCGCCGGAAGCACGACGTCGCGCAACGCGGCGTCGTCCGGCCCACCGGCTTTGCCGAGGCCGATCTGCGCGATGCCGACCAGCGCCTCGTCGCGCAGCATGAACAGCGCGACGCGCGAGAAGCTCTGCGCCGCGAACGACAGCACGTTCGAGAGCACCTCGCCCTGGCGGGCGCGCTCGCGCAGGCGCGAGCTCGCGTCGCGCAGGCGCGCGAGATCCGCGGTCGCGCCGTGGCCGGCGGCCGCTGCGTTCGAGGCAGCCGGCGCGGGCGCGGTGGATTCGGGCAGGCGCTCGACGATCGCGCGCAGCGCGGCAGCGAGCTCGAGCCGCTCGGAACTGCGCCGCGCATCGGCGAGCGCGCCGTCCTTCGGCCGCACCGCGAATGCGTTCGGCGCCGCGCCGCCGCGCCGCCGTGCGGGCGGCCGCGAGCCGGCGACCGAGACGATCACGATCGGCAGGCGCGGCGCCTGGCGCCGGAGCCGCATCGCGACGTCGAAGGCGTCGCGAGCCCCCGAGACTGGATCCGGCGGCGTGTCCGCGGCGAGCAAGACCACCGGCAGCTCGCGCCGCAGCAGGTACTGGCGCACGCGCTGGATGCCGAGCTCGGTGTGCTGGAAGGTGTGAACGCGCGCGTGGCCGACGAGCGCGGCCTTCGCCCACTCGAGCGCGGCCAGCGACGGGTCGACCACGATCACGGGCGGCGGCTGGGAGAATGCTTGGGGCGCGGACGCCGACTGCGGCTGCGCAACGGATGCCACTTCGCTTGCGCCGAGCGGCACCGCGACCGGGCCCGCATCCGCCGCGGGCGCCGGCGCTGGCGCAGCGTCGATCGGTTCGTCGACGAGCGCAGCGGCGATCGGCTCCTCGTCGTCGTCCCCGGCGATCGTCGTCGCGATCGGCGCGTCGTCTGCGATCGGCTCGGCCGCGAGCGTGGCCGTCGATTCTTCGGTCTCGTCGCCCTCGCCGCGCGCCTCGTCGTGCTGGCGCGAGCCTTCGAGCGCCAGGAACTGAGGATTCATCCCGCTCGAGAGCTCGAGATCGCCTTCGCCGCGCGCGTACTCGCGCACCTCGAAATTGAACTCTCCCGCTTGCCAGCGGAACATCTCGAGCACCGCATCGGATGCGTTCTGCGCGCGCAGCTCCTCGATCGCCTCGCTTCCAAGCAGCCCGCGCTGCGTGAGCACGTCGGCGAGCGGAGCGCCGAGCCGCCGCGCCTCGCGCACCGCCTCACCGACGGCGTCGGTCGGCAACGCCTTGCGGCGCAGGATCAGCTCGCGCAAATCCTGGGGAAGCCCGCGGACGCCTGCGCAGCGCAGCAGCCCACGATCGAAGACGATCTGGCCTTCGCCGACGTCGCTGCGCAGCGCGAGCACGCCGGATTTTCCGGACAAGTGCACGATCTGGAGGATGTCGCCGAGGCCCAGATCCTCGAGGCTTCCGACCAAGCTCATAGGCGAGCGACTCCCCCACGCGCGCACCCGACCTGTTCGGGCCATCGCCGCAGGACGCATCGGCTCGCGCGGAGGCGAACTGAATGCGCGCATGCCCGGGCGCGGGGCGCCCGCACGTCAGACGGGGCTGATCTCGGAGCGCGCGGGCGCGCGGGCGACCTCGCGCTGGGCCGAGCTCGCGCCGCCGTCGCCATCGGTCTCGCTCGCGATGCGATCGATGCGGACCACCACGCCGCCCGGATAGCTGCGCGGCGCCGCGGCGAGCGCGTGATCCGCGTGGCTCAGCTCCGCGGGCAGAACGATCAGGCGCAGGCGTAGCGCGCTCGGGCGGGCCGCGAGCGCGGATGCGGCGCCGGCGAGGGTCGCGGCGATCGTGCGATCGAGGGGCAGGCGCGAGATGCGCTCGGGCGCGAGCGCGAGCGCCACGGCACCGGCGCGCAGCTCGGCCCCGCGCAGCGTCACGTCGGCGGCCCAAGCGCGCGCCGCGTGCTCGTCGAACGCGCCCGGGTCGCCGGCCCCGGCGAACAGCGCCCAGCCGGCGCGCATGCGGCCGCGCGTGGGAGCGAGCAGCGCGTGGCCCGGCTCCGCGATGCCGCGGTCGAACAAAACGCTGCGCGCGGCCAGGCCGCACAGGCGCCAATCGAGCGAAGCCGCGGGGCCGCGCATCGGCAGCCCCGACGCGAACAGCGGCGCGACCACGAGATCACACGGCACGCGATGCAGCGCGCGCGGATCCAGGTCGACCGGCAGCGTCACGCTCATCGCGCAGGCTCCGAATCCGCCGCGCGCGCGAGCGCGTCGAGCACGCCGTTCACGAAGCGCGGCGAGGCATCGTCGCTGAAGCGGCGTGCGAGCTCGACCGCCTCGTCGATCGCGACCTCGCGCGGCGTGCCGGCGAACACGATCTCGTAGGCCGCCAGCCGCAGCACGTTGCGATCGACCGCCGCCATGCGCTCGAGGCGCCAGCGGTGCGCGACGGCGGTGATGCGCGCGTCGATGTCCGCCCGGTTCGTCGCGACGCCGAGCACGAGCTCCTTCGCGAAGGCTCTCGCGCCCGCGGGCAGCTCGAAGTGCTCGGCGAGCGCCTCGAGCGAGGCCTGCGCGCGCGCGAGATCCGGCGCGCCGCCGATGTCGGCGGCGTAGAGCGCCTGCAGCGCGGCCTCGCGCGAGCGGTGTCGGGGCGCCGAGCGCGAAGCGGTCACGGCGCGGCCGGCGGCTTGGCGAGCGCGCGCACGAGCTGCGCCATCTCGATCGCCGCGAGCGCGGCCTCGACGCCCTTGTTGCCTTCGCTGCCCCCGGCGCGCGCGAGCGCCGAGTCGAGGTCGTCGGTCGTGAGCACGCCGAATGCGATCGGAACGCCCGTGTCGCGCATCGCGTCGCCGACGCCCGCGGTCACGCCTTGGCAGACGTACTCGAAGTGCGGCGTGCCGCCGCGGATCACCGCGCCGAGCGTGATCACTGCGTCGTAGCGGCCGCTCTCGGCCAGCTTGCGGGCCGCGAGCGGAAGCTCGAACGCGCCGGGAACCCACGCGACGTGCACCGCGTCGTCGCCCGCACCGCGCATGCCGAGCTCGTCGCAGCAGCCGCCCAGCAACGCCGACGTGATCGGGTGGTTGAAGCGGCCGACCACGACCGCGAAGCGGAGGCCGGCTGCGTCTCGGCTGCTGGGATAGGTGCGCACGGTGGGTTCACGCCTTCGAGCGAGAGCGGACGATGACGAATCGCTACGAGCGAAGCAGGGCGTGAACGTACAGGTCTGGACCGAGGCGGCGCATGTCCGCGATCTCGAAGCCGACGCGCTCAGGCAGTCTCGCGACGCCGAGCGCGGCGATCGCGCCGCGCGCGTCGCCGCCCAAGAGGCTCGGCGCGGCGAACCAGTGCAGCTCGTCGACGAGCCCGGCTCTGAGCAGCGCGGCTGCAAGCCCGCCGCCACCTTCCACCAGGATTTGCGTGAGACCTGCGCCCGCGAGCTGCTCGAGCGCGCGCGCCAGATCGAGGTGACGACCGCGGCGTGGCGCCTCGATCACGCGGGCACCGCGCGCGGTGCGCGCCGCCAGCGCACGCGCCGGGTGCCCGGGCGCGGTGACGAGCCAGGTGCGCGTGGCGTTCTCGTCCCGATACACGCCGAGCCGCGGCGGCGTCGCGAGCGAGCCGTCCACTACGACGCGGATGGGAGCGCGCCGCACCCGGCCCTCGGCGTCGCGCACCGTGAGCTCGGGATCGTCCGCCGCCGCGGTCCCCGAGCCGACCATCACGGCGTCCGCGGCGTCGCGCAGCTGGTGCGCATATGCGCGCGCCACCTCGCCCGTGATCCAGCGCGATTCGCCGCGCGCCGTCGCGATGCGGCCGTCGAGCGTCGCGGCCAGCTTGAGCGCGACCCACGGGCGCCCGCGCCGCTGCACCGAGAAGAAGCCGCGGTGCTGATGGGCGCACTCGGCGGCGCTCACGTCCGTAACAACTTCGATGCCGGCGCGGCGCAGCGCGCGCACGCCTCGGCCCGAGACGAGCGGGTGCGGATCGCGCGCGCCGATCCAGACGCGCGCGATGCCCGCGGCGCGGATCGCGTCGGTGCACGGCGGCGTGCGGCCGTGATGCCCGCAGGGCTCGAGCGTGACTGCGAGCGTGGCGCCGCGCAGCGCGCGCTCGCCGTGCCGGCGCACGGCCTGCCGGATCGCGCGCACCTCCGCGTGCGCCGAGCCCGGCGGCTGGGTCTCGCCCGCGCCGAGCACGCGCTCGCCGCGCAGCACGACGGCGCCCACCGCCGGGTTCGGGAACGTGCGCCCCGACGCGCGCCGCGCCCGCCCCAGCGCGAGCTGCATGGCTTCCTCGGGGCGCACCGGTTACGCGCCCGAGCCGGAGTCGTCGTCCTCGCGCGCCGCGTGGGTCGCGAAGAACGCCTCGTAGTCCGCGGGGCTCTTCCAGTCCTGGAACACGGAGGCGAAGCGCGAGGCTGCGATCGCGTCGATCGCGGTGAGCTCCTCGAGCACGAGGTCGCCGACCACGCGCGTCGTCACCTCCGTGTCGCCCAGCTCTGCGAGCCGGCGCTCGATGCGGTCGAGCATGTTCTGGATCGCGTTCTCCGAGACCGGGCGCTTCACCACCGCCTTCTGGATCGAGTGCTCGAGCTTGCCCCGATTGAACTCTTCGCGGCGCTCGTCGCGCTTCACGATCTTCGGCACGAGCTCTTCGACGCGCTCGCGCGTCGTGAAGCGGCGCCCGCACTCGTCGCACTCGCGCCGCCGCCGGATCTCTTGGCCCTCGCGCGTGAGCCGCGAGTCGATGACGCGATTATTCAGGTCGTTGCAGTACGGACATTGCACGCGAAAGCCCTAATTCTCGCGCCGCCAGCGACCCGGATAGAGCGCGAAGCGATCGCACAGCGCGCTCACCTCCGCGCGCACAGCGGCTCGGATCGCGGCGTCTGCAGGCTGCTCGAGCACGCGCGCGATCAGCCCCGCGATCTCGCGCATCTCCGCCTCGCGCATGCCGCGCGTGGTGAGCGCCGGCGTGCCGAAGCGCAGCCCCGAGGTGACGAACGGCGTGCGCGGGTCGAAGGGCACCATGTTCTTGTTGGTCGTGATGTGCGCCGCGTCGAGCGCCTCCTGCGCGCGCTTGCCCGTCAGCTCGCGGCCGACGAGCGAGAGCAGGAAGAGGTGGTTGTCGGTGCCGCCCGAGACGATGCGGTAGCCGCGCTCGGCGAGCGCGGCCGCCAGCGCGCGCGCGTTGGCGATGATCTGCGCGCTGTACGCGCGGAAGTCCGGCGCCAGCGCCTCGCGGAGAGCGACGGCCTTCGCGGCGATCACGTGCATCAGGGGGCCGCCCTGCCCGCCCGGGAAGACCGCGCTGTCGACGGCTTTCGCGTACTCGCGATCGCACAGGATCATGCCGCCGCGCGGGCCGCGCAGCGTCTTGTGCGTGGTGGTGGCGATCAGCTGCGCTTTGCCCACCGGGCTCGGGTGGTGCCCGGTGGCGATCAGCCCGGCGATGTGCGCAATGTCCGCGAACAGCAGCGCGCCGACTTCGTCGGCGATCTCACGGAAGCGCGCGAAGTCGATCGTGCGCGAGTACGCCGTGGCGCCGCACTGGATCAGCCGCGGCCGGTGCTCGCGCGCGAGCTCGCGCAGCCGGTCGTAGTCGATCAGCTCGTCCCCTTGGCGCACGCCGTACGGGATGATCCGGTAGAGCTTGCCCGAGAAGTTCGCGGGGCTGCCGTGAGTCAGGTGGCCGCCGTGATCGAGGTTCATGGCGAGGATCGTGTCGCCCGGGCTGAGCACCGCGCGGTACGTGCACTCGTTGGCCTGCGAACCCGAGTGCGGCTGCACGTTGACGTGATCACTGCCGAACAGCTGCTTCGCGCGCGCGATCGCGAGCTCCTCGACCTCGTCCAGCACCTCGCAGCCACCGTAATAACGTTTGCCCGCGTAGCCCTCCGCGTACTTGTTGGTGGCGACCGAGCCGACCGCCTCCAGCACGGCCTCGCTCACGAAGTTCTCCGAGGCGATCAGCTCGAGGCCCTCGGCTTGGCGGCGCGCCTCGCGGCGCAGGATGTCGGCGACGATCGGATCGGCGGCGTTGAGCGCACCGTCGTGGGAGGTCGTGAGCGCGTCGATCGCCGCGACGCGCGAGGCGTGGCGCCCGCCCTCGAACGGGGTCGCGAGCCACTTCTCGACGATTCGCCACGCGGTCGCGAGGTCGGTCTTGTCGCCGGAGAGCGCGAGCATGTTGGCGTCGTTGTGCTGGCGCGCGAGGGCGGCGGTGTCGGCGTCGTGCACGAGCGCCGCGCGTACGCGCGGAAAGCGGTTCGCGGTGTACATCACGCCGAGGCCGCTGCCGCAGATCACGATGCCGCGGGCGGCCTCGCCGCTCGAGACCGCGCGCGCCGCCGGCGCCGCGAACTCGGGGTAGTTCGCCGATTCGGGCCCGTGCGGACCGTAATCGGTCACCGTGTAGCCAGCGGCTTCGAGCTTCGCGCGCAGCCCCTGCTTGAGCGCGTAGCCGCGGTGATCACTGCCCATGGCGATGGCGTCGCCCATCGTCGTCCCTTTCGCGCTCTCGGCGCTCACGAGTCCGCACTTCCGAAGATCAACGCTGCGTTCACGCCGCCGAAGCCGAAGGAGTTGCTGAGCACGACGCGCGCTCGCGCGCTGCGAGCCTTGTTCGCGACGTGATCGAGCGCGCACTCCGCGTCGGGTCGGTCCAAATTCAGCGTCGGAGGCAGCATACCGGTCTCCAGCGCGCGCACGGCGAACAGGGCCTCGAGCGCCCCGGCGGCGCCGAGCAGGTGGCCGGTCGCACCCTTGGTCGAGGAGACGGCGAGCCGGTCGGCGTGCGCTCCGAAGACTTCGCGCAGGGCGAGCGCCTCGACCCGGTCGCCGGCCGGCGTGCTCGTAGCGTGCGCATTGACGTAGTCGACGTCGGCAGGAGCGAGCCGCGCATTCGCGAGCGCGGCGCGCATGCAGCGCGACGCACCGCCCGACTCCGCATCGGGCGCCGCCATGTGCGCGGCGTCGGACGAGGCGCCGTAGCCGAGCACGCGCGCGCGCAGCCGAGCGCCCCGGGCGCGCGCATGGTCGGCGCGCTCGAGCACGAGCACCGCGGCGCCCTCGCTGAGCACGAAGCCGTCGCGGTCCGCGTCGAAGGGCCGGCTCGCACGCTCGGGCTCGTGGTTGCGCTTCGAGAGCGCCTGCATGTTCGCGAAGCCGGCGATCACCAGCTCGATCACCGCCGCCTCGGTCGCGCCGACCACCATCGCGTCGGCATCGCCGGCGCGCAGCAGGCGCAGGGATTCGCCGATCGCGTGCGCCCCGCTCGCGCACGCCGTCACGTGGCACAAATTCGGGCCGCGCAGGCCGTGATGGATCGCGATCAGGCCGGCCGGCATGTTGGCGAGCGTCATCGGAATGAAGAACGGCGAGACGCGACTCGGCCCGCGCTCGACGTAGATGCGGTCGTTCTGGACGATCGTCTGGATTCCGCCGACGCCCGAGCCGATCGCGACGCCGATGCGGTCGCGATCGATCGCAGTGCCGATCGCGCCCAGCAGGCGCGCATCCTCGAGCGCTTCGCGCGCCGCGCACAGCGCGAGCAGGATCCCGCGATCCATGCGGCGCAGCTCCTTGTGCTCGACCGCGCCTGGATTCAGCTCGCCGGTGACACGCCCCGCGATGCGAACGCCGAGCCGCTCGTCGAAGCTGTCGGGCAGCGGCGTGATGCCGGATTGCCCCGCGACGAGCGCGCGCCAGGTCGCCTCCGCGTCAGTCGCGAGCGGCGAGACGCAGCCGAGCCCGGTGATCGCGATCTCGGGCATGTCGGCCACTGCTGGACTCCGCTGCTCCGCGTCGCTGCGCACCCGCCGGCGGGCGACGCGCGCTCAGGCTTCGAGGCGTTCCTTCAAGTACTCGACCGCCGAACCGATCGTCTGCAAGCGGTCCGCGTGCTCGTCGGGAATCTCGATGTCGAACTCTTCTTCCATCGCCATCACCAGCTCGACGATGTCGAGCGAATCGGCGCCGAGATCGTCGATGAACGAGGCTTCCGGCACGACCTCTTCCGGAGTGACGCCGAGCTGCTCCACGATGATCGCCTCGACTCGCTTCGCCAGACCCGCGTTCATGTTGCGCCCTTCCTTCTTGCGATGCGCGAATGCTGCGGACGCTAGGCCGCGGCGCCGCCCTGCACCACGGCTTCGACGTCTTCGCGCGTGGCCACGTTCGCGCGCGCGATGCCGCGCTCGATGCGCGCGACGAAGCTGGTGAGCACGCTGCCGGGGCCCACCTCGATGACGCGCGTGACTCCGAGGGCCGCGAGCCGCTGCACGGATTCGGTGAAGCGCACCGGTGCGGTGACTTGGCGCTCGAGCAGGGCCGGAATGCGCGCGGCGCTCGCGTTCGGCTCGGCCTCGACGTTCGTAATCACCGGAACGCGCGGGTCGCGGAAGCGCACGCGCGCGAGTTCGAGCGCGAGCCGGTCCGCTGCCGGCTGCATCAGCGCGCAGTGGAACGGCGCCGACACCGGCAGCGCCACGACCCGTTTCGCACCGCGCTCCTTCGCCAGCGCGATCGCGCGCTCCACCGCCGCCGCGTCGCCCGAGATCACCGTTTGTTGGGCCGAGTTGTAGTTCGCCGAGGAGACGACGGCGTTCGTCTCGGCGGCGGCCGCGCGGCAAGCGGCGTCGACCGCGGCAGGCTCGAGGCCCATCAACGCCGCCATCGCGCCCTTCCCCGCCGGCACCGCTTCCTGCATGAAGCGCCCGCGGCGATTCACGAGCACCACGGCGTCCTCGAACGCGAGCGCGCCGGCGGCGACGAGCGCGGAGTACTCGCCGAGGCTGTGGCCGGCGACGTAGCTCGACGCGAGCGGCCTGCGCTCTTCGAGCGCGCGCAGCAGCGCGATGCTCGTGGTGAGGATCGCCGGCTGCTGAATCTCGGTGCGGCGCAGCTCTTCCTCGGGGCCCTCGAAGCACAGCTTCGAGAGCGAGAACTCGAGCGCAGCATCGGCGGCGTCGAAGGTCGCGCGCGCGGCCGGCGAGGCGTCGAATACGTCTCGGCCCATGCCGACTGCCTGAGAACCTTGCCCGGGAAAGAGGAGCGCGAGCAAGGCGATCAGGCCTCGGCGGTGTTCAGCTTGCTCTCGTCGAGCACCTGGCGTTCCGCATACGTGCCGCAGAAGCGGCACACGCGATGCGGCGCGCGCGGCTCGTTGCACTTCGGACAGGCCGCGCTCGACGGCGTTGTGAGGAAGTGGTGGCTGCGGCGCATGTTCTTGCGCGACTTCGACACCTTGCGTTTCGGAACGGCGGACATGCGGAACTCCGATCGAGAGTGCGGCCCGAAGGGCCTATTGAATGGGGCCGTCCTTCTTCAGCTTGCCGAGAACGGCGAACGGGGAATCGGGACGGGACTCGGCACAGTTGCACGACTCGACGTTGCGGTCCACGCCGCAATGGGGACAGAGCCCTTTGCAGCTCTCCCGGCAGACGGGCTGGACCGGCAATGCGAGTGACAACACCTCCCCGATGAAGCGATCGAGCTGAAGGACCTTGCCCCGGAACCAGCCCGTCTCGGCCTCGTCGCCTAGGTACAGCCCATCGCTGGCGAGAGCTTCGGCGCCTTCGGGATCGGCAGGAACTCTGGCTCCGGCGGGCTCCAACACGAGGCGGAACGATTCGCGGATCGGCGCACGATAGCGGCAGAGGCATCGGCTGCACGCGACCTCGACCTCGCCGCGGATACGCCCTTCGATCAGCAGGTCGGCGACGGCCCGATAGGCGCGGCCCTCGATCTCGAGGGGCTCGCTGAGGCCATCGGTCGGGTACTTGCTGGCCGGATAGCGCGTGCGGAACCACTCCGGCGCAGCCGTGAAATGAAACGGCGCGGGGGTGTCAGTCAGCGAGTCGACCACGAGCTTCACGGCGAAACCTGTGCGCGGCGGAGGCGAATCCCGGTGGCGGTCGCGCGCCGACGTCACGCGAACGAGGAGGCGCTGGATCCCCGGCGAGGATTTGAACCTCGACTAGCAGAGTCAGAATCTGCGGTCCTACCGTTAGACGACCGGGGAAAAGCGCGCGCAGCATAGGGGACGAAGGCACGTCCTCAAGCCGCGTCCTCGAGCCGGATTGGGCGAGCTGCAGCGTCGCCGTGTCGGGGGCGGGGCTACGGCTTACGCGCCCGCACCACCCAAATCGCGGACGGCAGCTCGACTCGCCCGTCGCGCGCGTGGGGCAGAATGGCCGACCGGATCGCGGCCTGCGCCTTCTCGCGAAGCGCATCGCCGCCGCCCGCCTCGCGCACCGCGCGGCTCGCGGGGCCCATGTCGGTGAGGAAAGCGGCGGCTTCGTCCACGCCTCCGAAGACCATCGGCAGCTGCTCGCTCTGGAAGGCGACGTCGCCGAGGCCGGCCTCGCCGAGGATTCCGCGCACGCGCTCGGCGTCGCCGAAGGCGAAGGGCCCGGGCGCGCCGGGCACGGGGGGCGGCGGCAACGGCAGGACGCTCGCGAGTGCGGCCATGGGAACCGCGACCCAGGGATTCGCGGCGACGGGCTGCCAGCACGCGAACGCGACGCGCCCGCCCGGGCGCAGCGCGCGCGCGAGGTTCGCGAAGGCGAGCGCAGGCGCCTCGAAGAACATCACGCCGAAGCGCGAGAACAGCGCGTCGAGAGCGCTCGCGGGCAGCGCGTGCGTCTGGGCGTCGGCGACCTCGAACGCCACGTTTGTTAGGCCCGCCGCGGCGGCCCGCTCGCGCGCGCGCGCCAGCATCGGCGCCGAGAGATCGACGCCGAGCACGCGGCCCGAGGCGCCCACGGCGCGCGCCAGCGCCAGCGCGGTGTCGCCGCAGCCGCAGCCGACGTCGAGGATGCGCTCGCCTGGGCGCGCGTTCAGCGCCGCTAGCGCGCGCGCGCCGTGCGCGCCGATCTGCGCGTCCATGCGCTCCTGCATCGCCACCCAGATCGGGCCGGCTTGCTCGTTCCAGTACGTGCGCTGCTCGGCATTCGGCTCGGCCATTGCTCGCTCCCCGCTCGTGAGGCGCACGACGCTAGGGCACCTGTCGCGAATTCGGACGGGAGGAGCGAGCGCGCTTCAGAGCAGCAGGCGCGGAGTCACGCAGGCGACCATGGCCGCGAGCGCGATCGCGGGGCCGAAGCCGAACGGCGAGTCGAGGGAGCGCCGCGCGACCACCAGCGGCGCGAGGCCGAGTAGCACGCCGAACACGGCAGCGAGCACGATCGTGTGCGCCGCGCCCAGCGGGCCGAGGAACGCGCCGACCGCCGCCATCAGCTTCACGTCGCCGAAGCCGAGGCCCGGGAACCAGGTCCAGTAGTCGAGCGTGCCGATCGTCGGGAGCGCGTTGCCCTCGCCCGGCCAGTGCTCGAACTCGCGCCCGAGCAGCTGGGACACGCGCGCGTGCAGGAAGCCGACGAGCCAGAGCGCGCCGCCGCCGATCGCGGCACCGAGCGCGGATTCCGCGAGCGCCGCGGCATACGGCTCGCCCGCGAGCGCGCGCGCCGCCGGCACGAGTGCGAGGCCCGCTGCGAGCCCTCCGAGCGAGATCGAATCGGGGATCCAGCGCTCGTCCAAGTCGATGCCCGCGGCGACGATCAGCCCAGCGGCGAAGGCCCACCACAGCAGCGTGAGCGCGCTCGCGCCGTGCGCGACCGCGATCGCCACGAACACGGCCCCCGTGAACGCCTCGACCAGCGGGTAGCGGAGCGAGATCGGCGACGCGCAGCGGCGGCACTTCCCCCGTAACAACAGCCACGAGATCAGCGGGATGTTGTCGTAGCCGGCGATCGTCTGGCGGCAGCCCGGGCAACGCGAGCGCGGCCGCACCACGGACTCGCCGCGCGGCACGCGATGGATCACCACGTTCAGGAAAGAGCCCACGACGAGGCCCAGCGCAGCGACGAGCGCGAGCCCGGCGGCGGTGAACGCAGGGACGGCAGCGAGCTGCGACATGGGCCGGGGCAGACTATCGGAAGTCGCGCCGCTCGAAGGCCGCCGCGGCGACGAGCAAGAAGCCGACCACCCACGCCACGCCCATCGCCACGCTCCACGCGACCTCAGATCCAGGGATCGGCAGCCGGTGCACCGCTTCGATCGTGCGGTTGAAGGCCTCGAGATCGGGGATCAGCCGCTTCACCCAGAGCGTGAACGAGCGCGCCGCCGCCGATTCGGCTGTCCTGCCGATCGCGTAGAGATCGCGCGTGAGATGCCCGACCAGGTAGATGCCGAGGCTGTAACAACCCGCCAGAAACGGCGTCGAGAACGAGGAGAACAGCGTCGCGATCGCGACGATCACCGCGAGCTCGATCGCGATCAGGGCGAGCGCGATCGCGTGCCCGCCGTCGAGCGGCGCGCCCGCGGCCAGCGATGCGGTCACGAAGCACAGCGCCATCACGCCGAGCAGTGCGTACAGCGTCGCGACCAGGCCGAGGTACTTGCCGGCGATGAAGGCGCTGCGCTCCACCGGCTTCGAGAGGATCGTGTAGATCGTGCGGCGGTCGACTTCGCGGTGGACGAGGCCGACGCCGACGAAGATCGCGATGGCCGCGCCGAAGAAGCGAATCGCGCCGAGGCTGACGTCCTGCAGGATGCGATCGCGCTCGACGTACGAGAGTGTCGCGAGCGTCGCGCTGGTCGCGATCATCAGCAGCGCGAAGAACAGCAGCACGTACAGCACTTTGCTGCGGATCGCGTCGCGCCAGGTGTTGCCCGCGATCGCGAGCGTCGCGCCGAGCCACCTCATCGCGCGTCTCCGGGGATGGTGCCGGCCACCGCTTCGAGGAACAGCGCCTCCAGACCGAGCCGTACCGGCGCGACCTCCTCGATCGCGGCGCCGTGGGCCAGCGCGCCCTGCACGAGCTCGCTCATGTGTTTGTCCGCCACGCGCAGCGTGATGCGATCGGCGCGGCCCGAGAGCTCGGCCTCGAAGCGCGCCTCGGCCTCCTCGGCGAACTCGGGCGAGAGCGACGAGAGCGTCACGTCGAACTTGCGCTCACCCGCGGCGAGCGCGTTGTCGAGCACGCCCTGATAGGCGATGCGCCCCTGCACGATGATCGCGACGCGGTCGCAGATCGTCTCCACGTCGGAGAGGATGTGCGTGTTCATGAAGATCGTCTTGCCGTCGGCGTTCAGCCGCACCACGAGATCGCGGATCTCCTTGCGGCCGACGGGATCGAGCCCGCTCATCGGCTCGTCGAGGAACACGACGCTCGGATCGTGCACGATCGCCTGCGCGATGCCGATGCGCTGGAGCATGCCCTTCGAATAGGTGCGCAGCCGCGCATCCGCGGCTCCGGCGAGGCCGACGAGTGCGAGCACCTCGCGCACGCGCTCGACGCGGCGCGCTCGCGGGACCGCGCACAGGCGCGCGTAGAAATCCAGGATCTCGGCGCCGGTCAGGAAGTCGTAGAAGTACGGGCTCTCCGGCGCGAAGCCGATGTGCTCGCGGAACGCAGTCTCGCGCACGTCGTGCCCGAGGATCTGCGCCTCGCCCTCGCTCGCGCGGATCAGGCCCATCAGGATCTTCAGCGTGGTGGTCTTGCCCGCGCCGTTGGGCCCGATGAACCCGAAGATCTCGCCCGCCTTCACCTCGAAGTCGATGCCGTGGAGCACGCGTGTCTTGCGCAAGCCGAGGCCGGTGCGGAAGTCCTTCGCCAGTCCCGCGACGCGCACGATCGCAGCTTGGTCCGTCATGATCTCCGCTTCTCGCGCGAGCGCTCTCGGAACTTCTCGAGCAGCGCTCGATTCGTTTGGTCGATGCGCACGCCGTAGCGATATCGGAGCCTCTTGGAGACGACTTCACCGGTTTCTGGGCTGAGCTCCCAGCCCGCGCCGAAGGGCTCTTCGGGGACCGCGATCAAGACGCCGAAGCGCACCAAGTCGTCGAGCGACTCGATGTCGCGCCCGTGGCGCCGGACGAACTCGACGCGCGCCTCGTCGAGGAAGCGCGCGCGGCGCTCGGTCTCGATCTCCTTGAGCGCTTCCTTGTAGCCGGCGAGCTCCCAGACGTCGTCCGTATCCGCGACCATCTGCGAGAGGAACGCCGCAGACGCGTCCAGCCCGCCCGACTCGCTGCGCAGCCGGCTCACCAGGCGGCCCAGATATCGCGGCCGTCCCTCGAGCGCGAGCGCCGGCTCGAGCGCGTCGGCGGCCGCGGTCTGCTCGTCGAGGTAGAAGAAGTAGTTGAAGCCGAGGTGGAAGTAGCCGCGCCAGTCGTCGGGATGGTGCTCGATGCCGCGCCGGATCAGCGCGTTCGCCTTCCGCACCGCCGCCTCGTCGTCGTTGATCCACACCGCCGCGAAGCGGTAGGGATGGTCGACCCAGGGATCGAGCGACGTGACCAGATCGATCAGCGCCGCGAGCGTATGACTCTTCCCGATCGCGCCTGAGTCGCTGCCGACGATCTGAATCGCGCGCATCCAGGCGAGGTCGCTCATCACGGCGTCGAAGCCGAACGACAGCAGCTTGGCGGTCGCGGGCTCCGGCACGTACTCCTCGCCCGCGAGCTGGATGCTGGCGTCGGGAATGCGCGCGTCGGCCAGCGCGATGCAGGTCGCAGCTGCCGCCGCGATCAGGAACCTCGCCGCGATTCGGGGGGCGCGAGGCGGCCGGCTAGAAGTCGTCGGCTGCAAGCGGAAGTCCGCCGAAGCCTTGGAAAGGGACGGTCGAGTCGTAGACGGGAATGCCGCTCGACGGGTCGAGGGGCGCCAGCCAGCCGAACAAGGTGCCGGGGCATTCGATCAGCGCGGCGTCGCGGTGGTAGTAACCGACGCCGCCGATGCCGAGATCGCCCTCGAGGTCGGAGTAACCGATCACAGTGAAGCAGCCGCCGGAGGCGCAGGGGCACTCGCCGCCGCTGTCGATGTCGTAGCGATAGCGGATCATCTGCTCGGCACGGAAGCCGATCTCGCCGAACGCGGCGCTCGAAGCGGCGTCCCAGGGAGTCGGCAGCGGCGTCGGCGCGCCGACGGGCCAGGTGCCGCCGACGATCGGATAGCGGCCGCTGTCGCCGTAGAACGCCTTCGACATCTTCACGATCGTCTCGACGTTCGTCATGCCTTCAGTGCGCTTCGCGCGCAGCTGCTGAAACCGAAACGTCGTCAGAGCCAACCCGGCCAGGATCCCGATGATCGCGACGGTGATCATCAGCTCGATCAGCGTGAAGCCGGCTGCCTTCTTCTGCAGCTTTTGGCAGTCCATCGAATCGACCCCCCATGGCCGGTTGAACGAGTGCGAGTCAAGCAGGGAAGCGGAGAAGGGCCGGAGAGATTTGCTCTCTCCGGCCCTCTCCTAGATCAAGCGTTAGAACACGCTCTGGCCGGACACGTTGTCACACGGACCCACCGTGTTGACCTGGTCCTGCAGAGTCGTCGCCGGGTTGTAGATACCCGTGACGACACAGCCCGGGCCCGCGATCGTTGCAGCGGGCGCACCCGGGAGCGGGTGGATGTAGCCGAAGGACGACAGCGCGGCGTTGCCGTCGAGGTCGCCCTGGGCGCTGGCCGCCCACTCCGTGGACGCCGCCGGCGGGGCCGCGTTGGTCGCGATCGTGTACTGGAAGAACACGTTGCCCTCAGGGCGCCAGCCGATCTGGTCGAAGCCCGGCGCGAGACCGGGAGCCGGCCACACCTGCTTGCGCGAGGTCGGGGGCAGCGCGGGCAGCGAGGCCGCCGGCACGTAGCTGCCGAACTCGGCGAAGTAACCTTCCTCTGCGGTGCGGATGCCCGCGAGGTTGGTCTTCGACTCACCCGTCTTCGAGCGGAGCTGGAACATGAGGAAGTTCGGGATGGCGATGGCCGCCAGGATCCCGATGATGGCGACCACGATCATCAGCTCGATGAGCGTGAAGCCGCCCTTGCGGTTGTGAAGCTTTCGCATTGCCTTTGTCTCTCTTCTTCCTCCGAGGCGCTTCCACACGGCGACTTGCCGGGCTCGAGACTGCGCTCGGATTGGCGTTGGCTGGGCTCTTCGCAACCGATATGCCAAGCCCTCTGCCTGGCGCAGCGTTACGGCAAGCGCGCGCCGAACTTGAGAAAGCCGGTGAGGAAACGCACAGGCCCGCGGCGGCGCTCTCCCGGGTGCAACACCGACGCAAGTGACGCGCCCGGGCGCGCGGGAGCCGGTTTTCGTCACTTCACGATGGCTGCGCCTGGCCGGGCCGAGCCGCGCTGTCCAGAATGCGGCGCATGACTGCCGCGCCCGCCCCCTCCGCGCTCCCCGCGCCGACGCGCGGCGAGCTCGCGGGTGCACAGCGCATCAGCGCTGGGGGCTTCGCGAATCCCGACGTGTTCGTGCTCGACCACGGCGGCGCGAAGCTGGTGGTGAAGGACTTCGCGCCGCGCTCCTGGCTCGTGCGCGCGACCGTGGGGCGCTGGATCGCGCGCCGCGAACAGCGCGCATGGCGCGCGCTCGCGGGCTGCGCCGCCGTGCCGGGCTTCGTGGCCGCGATCGATGCGCTCGCCTTCGCGGTGGAGCACCGCGCAGGCCGGCCGCTCTCGCGCAGCGTCGCGCGCGAGCTGCCGCCAGTCTTCTTTGCGCGGCTCGAAGCCGCGATCGCGGAGATGCACGCGCGCGGCGTC
>DATBRS010000046.1:0-5219 GCA_036560185.1 Myxococcota bacterium | reverse complement strand
TGGTCGCGTGTCGCGCGGGTAACGTTTCAGTTCAGCCGCAGGAGAGAGCCCCATGAAGCGCACGTGGACGATCATCGGGGTGAGCGACGTGCCTGGCAGCTGCCGTTGGTACCAGTCGCTGTTTGGGCAGCCGGCGACGGCTCCGGCGCACGACTACTTCGGCCAGATCCTCGACTCCGATGGAACGGTCTTGCTCTGCCTTCACGGTTGGGGTGCCGAGGAGCATCCCTCCTTGATGAGCCCCGATCGGGCGAAGCCCGGCAACGGCCTCCTGCTGTTCTTCCGCGTCGATGATTTCGACGAGGCCTTGCCCAGGGCGCGCGCGCTCGTCGCTCGGCTCGATGAGGAGCCCCACGTGAACCCGAACACGGGAACTGCGGAGTTCTCGCTGCGAGATCCGGACGGGTACTACGTCACGATCAGCGCGCTCTCGGCTGCCTAACAACGCGCGGCGCCCGACACCCCGCGCGGGATCGACACGCGCTTCCGCCCCTTCGGCCGCGGGGGCTGCTCGGTATGCTGCGCGCCCATGCGAACCCGTTGGCTCCGCATTCTGGCCGTCTCGATCGTGGTGATCTTCGCCGGCTGCACGGTTTTGCGGCGCTTCTTGCCCCCGATCAACGCGCCCATCATGAACTCGCTGTTCGGCTGGGGCGGCAAGCCGCCCTCCGAGAGTGAGGTCGGCCTGCGGCTGACGGTCCCGCCGGAGTACGAGATCTCGCTCTACGCGCTGATGCCGGGCGTGCGCATGCTGCTCGCGACGCCGCGCGGCGACCTGATCGCGAGCCTGCCCCGCGCCGGAAGAGTCGTTCTGCTCGCCCGCGACAAGGACGACGACGGCCGGCCCGACGCCGTGCGCGACCTCTTCAGCGACCTGCCGCGTCCGCACGGGCTCGCGCTCTCGCCGGACGGGTGGCTGTACATCGGCGAAGCCTCCGCGGTGGGCCGCGCGCGCTTCGACGTCGGCACCGGCACCATCCAAGGCGCGCTCGAAACCATCGTCAGCGGGCTGCCGGAGGGCGGGAACCATTGGTCGCGCAACGTCGGCATCGGGCCCGACGGCAACCTCTACGTGACCGTCGGCTCGAGCTGCAACGTGTGCGAGGAGGAGGACGAGAGGCGCGCGGCGATGCTGCGCTTCGCGGCGGATGGAACGGACTACGAGCTCTACGCGCGCGGGCTGCGCAATGCGGTCGACTTCGCGTGGCGGCCGGGCACGCAGGAGCTCTACGCGACCGACAACGGGCGCGACTTGTTGGGCGACGAGTTCCCTCCCTGCGAGCTGAACCGCATCGAGCGCGGCGGCGACTACGGCTGGCCGGTCGCGCACGGCGATCGCGTACCGGATCCGGATTTCGGCGCAGGGCAGGAGGTCCGCATCGCGGCGTCGATCCCACCGGCCTTCGCGTTCAACCCGCACAACGCGCCGCTCGGCATCGCCTTCTTGTCGCACGCGTCGCAGCCCGAGAGTCATCAGGGCGCCGCGCTCGTCGCTCTGCACGGCTCGTGGAATCGCAC
Source organism: Myxococcota bacterium (assembly GCA_036560185.1). Lineage (GTDB taxonomy): Bacteria > Myxococcota_A > UBA9160 > UBA9160 > UBA6930 > VGRF01. The sequence goes on along the minus strand of DATBRS010000046.1, from coordinate 3,701 downwards.
GCAGAAGGACGGCTACAAGGTCGTGGCGCTGCATTGGGACGCGAGCGGCGCGATTCGTTCCGAGGACTTCCTGACCGGCTTCCTGAACGGCGACGAAGTGTACGGGCGGCCGGTGGACGTCGTCGAAGCGCCGAACAGCGGCACGATCTTCGTCTCCGATGATTATGGCGGCGCAATCTATGCGATCCGGCGCCGAGGCTCCCTCGCTGCGATGAGCGGCGGGGGCGTGCCGGCGCCGCTGCCGGCGGCCGCGCCGACGGATCCGTTCGCCGGTGTGGCTGCGGGCGAGCGCGCAGCGCTCGCAGCGGCGGGCGCTGCCACCTGGAACGCGAACGGCTGCGCGGCCTGTCACATCGCGGAGGGAGCCGAAGCGGGCATGGTCACGAAGCCACTCGCGGGGCTCGCGGCGCGACACGATGTCGCCTCGCTGACGGCGTTCTTCGCGGCGCCGACGCCGCCGATGCCTCCGCCTCCCGTCGACGAAGCGGGCCGCCGCGCGCTCGCCGTCTACGTGCTCGAACGGTTCGGGAGCTGAGCCGCGGCGCGCTCACTGCGTAGCGCTGCCGCGCCGAGAAGGAACGCGTGCGACACCGTCGACTGATTCACGAGCTCGCGATCGCCGGCGGAGTCGGCGCGTTGTTCACGGCGAGCCCGCTCACGGGCGACGATCTCGGCCCCGCCGCGCTCGCGGGGCTGGGCATCGCCGCGGCGCTGTTCGCGTTCCGAAATCGCGCGGGCTTGCCTCACGACGACGCGAACGCAGCGCCGGAAACGCGCGCTCTGCTCCGCACGGCGCCGCTGGCGATCTGGCCGATCGCGGCGCTCTGGATCCTCGCGTTCTGGCCGACGCTGCACTGGCTGTGGCGACAGTGGACGGGCAGCGTCTGGACCAACAACCACGGCGTGTTCATGCCGCCGCTGATCGCGACGCTGGCGTACTTCAGCCTCCGCGACGAGCCGGACGGGCCGCCCGAAGAATCGCGCTGGGGGTTCGTGTGGCTCGCCGCAGCGCTCGGGCTGGTACTGGTCGATGCCGCGCTGCGCACCGGATACATCGGCGTGCTCGCGCTCGTGGTCAGCTTGCCGGGCGTGGCGCTGCTGCTGCTCGGCAAGCGGCGCACTCGCCTGCTCGCGGTGCCGCTCGCGCTCGGACTGCTGATGGTTCCGCTGCCGGCCGCGGTCGCCTCCAGCGTCGGGCTGCGCCACATCACCGCGAGCCTGGTCGAGCCCGCGCTCCACGCGATCGGCATCTCCGCGCTGCGGCGCGGCACCGTGATCCAGCTCGCCGGCGAGCAGAACACCTTCATCGTCGCCGACGCGTGCAGCGGCCTCGCCGCGCTCTACGCGGGCGTCGCCGTCGCGATCGTGCTCGCTTGTTATGCGCGCTCGCACGGGCGCCGGCTCGCGCTGCTCACGGCGGCGGTGCCCCTCGCCATCAGCGCGAACGTGGTGCGCGTCGTCGCCTTGATCGTGATGTCGTCGGAGCTCGGGCATTGGATCATGGAGAGCCCGCTGCACCCGCTCACCGGCGTCGCGACGTTCTGCGTGGTCGTGGGCGGACTGCTCGTGGTCGCGGGCCGCGAGCCCTTCGGAGCGCTGGCGTGATCCGCGTCTCCTCCAAGTTCGCGCCCGCGCTGATCGCGTTGCTCGGCGCCGCATCGGCGCTGCGCATGACGACGCTGCAGGATGCCCGCGCCGCAGACCCGTGCGCGTCGCCGGGAGCGCTGAAGGCGACGTCGCTGATCTCGGACACCGTTGCTCTCGGCGAGCGCCTCGAAGCGATCGATGCCACGACGATTCAGTGGAGCGAGGGGGAGGTCGCGCACCCGCTCGCTCCGAAGCTGCCGATGAAGTTCCACCTGATCCGTTCCTACGACGCCGCCGCGCTCTACGACAACCCGATCCACTACGCGGAACCACCGCCGGACCCTGCGCCGAGTGCAGACGCGGACGCGCGTGCGGCGGAGGAGCGATCGCGCCAGCGTGCGCGCCTCCAGCCCGAGGCGCTGAGCGTGCGCGAGGTCGCGAGTGGTGACACCCGCCTGCCGATCCACCTCGCTTGGGACCGCACCGCAGTGCCGAGCCGGCTGGTCGCGTGGTTCTTCGTGTTCGACAATGCGCCGGTCGAGTCGCCGCTCCGGTCGCAACTCGCGAACGCGCTCAACCTCGCGGTCGGCGGCGCGCGCCCGCTCACGCTCGTGACGATCGCGGCGGTCTCCTCGCCCCAGAGCGAGGGCGTCGTCGAAGACGCCGCGGTCGCGTGGCTCTCGAACGCGTGGAGCTACATCGCGCACTCCTGCGAGCCGCGATGACGCGCGCGGCTCCGGCGGTGTGGCGCTGGGCGTTCGCTGCGAGCCTGGCGGCGGTGGCCGCCGCAGACGCGATCGTGCTCGATCTCGTGCGCGCGTACTTCGGCAGCGGCTACAACGGCTTCGCGATCGCGGGTGCCGGCCAGATCGGCGCGTTCTTCGCGGGCGGCGCGCTGCTCGACGCTGCGCTGCTCGGCGTCGCGTGGTGCGGGGTGCTCGCCGGCGCGCGCCTCGTCCGCGCGCGGCCGCTGCGCGCCGTCACGGCGGCCGCGCTGTCGAGCGCAGCGCTCCTCATCGGCGTCGACCTCGCGGTCTATCGCCTCCATCGCGTGCTCGGCGACATCCTCGAGCTGGGCGTCCTGCTCGACCTTGCGGCGGGAAGCTGGAGGAACGCGCTGGGCCAGGCGGCGCAGGATCTGCCGCCACTCGCGCTGCTCGGAGCGCTGGTAGCGGCCGGCATCGCGTTGGCGTTCGCGGGAGTCGCGCGCCTCGAGCGCTGGAGCCCGCGCCTGGCGGCGACTCCGCTGCCTCGGCTGCGCGGCCTCGCGGCATCCTCGGCCGTGTTCGCGGTGCTCGGAGCTGGCGCGCTCGCCTGGAGCGCGCACTCGGCGCCCGCGCTCGCGTTCGGTTGGTCGGAGAAGCCGGCGGGGCGCGTGATTCGCGCCCTCGCGGACACCGCGACCGACTTCGACCGCGACGGCTACGGCGAGTTCTCGGAGCCGCGCGATCCGGCGGCGCTCGATCCGGCGATTCATCCGTATGCGGTCGAGATCCCGGGCAACGGAGTGGACGAGGACGGGGTCGGCGGCGACCTGCCGATCGGGTTCGCAGTCCCGGAGCCGCTGGCGGTGCCCACGCCTCTACCGCGGCCCGGGGGCCCGAGCGTCGTGCTGATCTTCCTCGAGAGCTTCCGCGGCGATCTCGTCGGCATGCGACTCGACGGGCACCCCGTCACGCCCAATCTCGATCGCCTCGCAGCGAGCGGAACCGCGACGACGGCGTATGCGCACCTGCCCATCACGTGGGCGGCGCGCGGATCCCTGATGCAGGGGCGCGTCGTCCCCACCCCCGACGGCGCCACGCTGGTCGATGACTTCCTCGCGCGCGGATACGAGGTCGCGTGGTTCTCGGGCCAGCACGACGGATTGGCGGAGGAGGACGTGCGGCTCGGGACCGAGCGAGCGGGCACGTTCTACGACGCGCGCCAGGACATCGCGGCGCGCACGACGCGCTCCTTGCAGCCGATCAGCCTGCAAGTCTCGTGGAAGACCGTCACGGAGCGCGTGCGCAGCTACCTCGCGGCTCGGCACTCCGAGGCGCCGCTCTTCCTGTACGTGAACGTCGTCGACACGCACTTCCCGTATTGGCATCGGGAGCTCGACGACATCCTCG